>DATLZY010000050.1:0-63329 GCA_035573755.1 Candidatus Acidiferrales bacterium | reverse complement strand
CCTGGCTGATCTGGAAGGCCTGCCAGGCCAGCTTGATCGTCGCTCCAAACTCTTGGACTGATCGTTGAGCCATCTCGCCGCCGCGAGATGGCTTCACCACTTTTCTGCGAGCGCCTCCGACACGATCTCGGCCTTGAGCTTCTCCTCCACGTACATCTTGCGCAGCCGGCGGTTCTCTGCCTCAAGCTCCTTCAGGCGTTTGGCGTCCGGCACGCTCATGCCGCCGAACTTCGAGCGCCACTTGTAGAACGTGGCCGTGCTGATGCCCAGCTCTCGGCACAGATCCGGTACGGCCACGCCCGCCTCCACGCGCTTGAGCGCATCAATGATCTGGCTGTCGGTGAATCGAGACTTCTTCATGGTAGAAATTTTCCCTCGAGAACTTCTACTTTTCAGCGCACTGGTTTTGCAGGGGGATTACAGGCCAGGTCTTCGTTGAACAGGCGTTCGCGGTTGGCGCTGAAGGTGGAGTGATCCCAGACCTTGTCTTCGATGTTCAGGCCAACGAACCAGCGGTACAGCAGGTTGTCGTCGATGGCCTCCACCAACGGACGTTCGCTGCGGATGGAAAACAGGATTTGCAGCAGCAAGGCTTGCAACAACATCTCGGGCGGCACCGAGGGGCGGCCACGGCGGGCGTACACCGCTTCGAACTCGTTGTTCATCGTCGCCAGCAGTGCATCGACCACTGCGCGCAGCTGGCGCAACGGGTATTTCGGTAAAACCCCTCTTCCAGGCTGATGGTGCTGAACATCGCCCCCTGAACGTTCTGTGTGCCTCGCATCTCGGGTGTCGGTTGCGTCTGGGTTGCGGGAGCTCACATCGTGACTGCCGCAAACCAGCTTGCGGGGGATTTTTTCAACGGCCTGTTAAGCGAGCCAAAACATGCGCCGATACCCTCCGTGACGAGCTTGCCCAACCTCGCCTACGGAAGGCCCTCGTCCCACTTCCAGATCACGATAACCTTCACGATGGGACACTGGACGATGACCACACATCCCTTGGCTCTGTTGCTTTGTGGCGCTGCGCTGTTCTGGCCACTGGCCGGCGGCGCTGAAATCTATCAATCCCGCGACGCCGCAGGCAATGTGATCTACAGCGATCGACCCCTCAACGCTGCCTCGCAGAAAAGTACCGTCAGCGCGCCACCACGTGGCGACGCACCGCCCGTCACCGCTGCGTCGCAAGACAAGGCTGAAATCGATGAAGACAGCCCGGAAATCCGCAAGTCACGCTGCGAAAAAATCAGGAGCCTGATCGCCCGCTATGAGAAGTCCGAGTATCTCACCCGCGAGGGACCGGACGGCAAGAACCAGATTCTGAGCGATCTTGAGAAAACGCGCGAACTGGAATCCCTGCGGGAACAGGAAGCCACGCAATGCGATTCCTGAGACGCGTCGATCAGACGCCCATCGACTGGGCGAAGGAGATCACTGCGAGCCTGAAAGCAACTCTGCAATCCCTGTCGACTGATCGGCCGATTTTTCACTCGGAGCACGATTTCCAGCATGCTTTGGCCTGGGCCATCCATGAGCGGGTACCCAATGCGCACATTCGACTCGAGAAGCCGCACGAAATCAACGGCAAGCGGCGATACATCGACCTTGTCGTCGAGCAAGATGGCATCACCTGTTGCATGGAGATCAAGTACAAAACCACCGAAACCGCGCTGGTAGACAAAGGAGAGACATACCGCCTGAAACAGCAGGGAGCCATCGATCAGGGATCCTATGACATCCTGAAAGACGTCCAACGGATCGAAGCGGTCGTTGGCGAGTGCAACGGTCGTTTCGGATTTGTCGTGGCCCTCTCGAACGATCCCCGGTACTGGCGTCCGCGACGCAGGGAAAATGCGATCGACATCGCATTTGAACTCGTCGATGGCCGAATCATAACGGGCGAACTGGCATGGGCACCACATGCCGGGAGGGGTAGTATCGAAAAGCGTGAAGCGCCTCTTACACTGCGAAACCGACACGAAGTTCGCTGGGATCGCTACTCATCCTTACCTTCATCTGGTGAATTTCGGTACCTCATCCTTCCCGTATTTCCCTGATCGATCAATAGGTAGGCGGGTTTACGAACCTATTTGCTGCAGACTGCGGATCATGTTCCACAGCGCCCACAAGATGCCGCCTTGGGGCAACCACCATACCCAGCGCCAGGGCCGATCATGCCAATACGCCCAACTGCCAAGACCGAAGCTGATTGCGCCCGCGGTGAACCATCCGCCCATGGACAGCAGAAACGGCATATCCCGAGCGAGACGGGGTTCGGCGTCGAGGTAAACCGCGTACATCAACAGCACAACGCCCATGATGAGGGCCATCACGCCCGAGAGGGCGGCCATGAACACCTGAACAATCAATGCATATCGCGACATCGCTTTTTCCTACGCTGGCATCGAGAGGCGCGCGGCGAGACGCCGCACCGACGGCAAAGCTTGAAGGCAATAAAAAAACCCCAGGCATAGCGCCTGGGGTCTTCGCTCACAGCCTTCAATGACCTTTCGAGCCACGCTCGAAACCGGGCTGCATCAATGGAACTGTTCTTCCTCGGTCGAACCGGTCAGCGCCTTGACACTGCTTGAGCCACCCTGGATCACGGTGGTGACGTCGTCGAAGTAACCGGCGCCCACTTCCTGCTGGTGCGACACGAAGGTGTATCCCTGCTCGCGCGCCTTGAATTCCGGCTCCTGCACCATCTCGGTGTAGTGCTTCATGCCTTCGCCGCGCGCATAGTTGTAGGCGAACTGGAAGGTATGGAACCAGTTGATGTGGATACCGGCCAACGTGATGAACTGGTACTTGTAACCTAGTGCCGAAAGCTCGTCCTGGAACCTGGCGATGGTCTTGTCGTCCAGGTTCTTCTTCCAGTTAAACGAGGGGGAGCAGTTGTAGGACAGCAGCTTGCCCGGGCAGGCTTTGTGCACGGCCTGCGCGAACTCGCGCGCGAATCCGAGGTCCGGCGTGCCGGTTTCGCACCACACCAGATCCGCATATGGCGCGTAGGCGACGCCGCGCGAGATCGCCTGCTCCAAGCCGTTCTTGACGCGGAAGAAGCCTTCCTGCGTGCGCTCGCCGGTGAGGAAGGGCTTGTCGTTCGGATCGTGATCTGAGGTCAGCAGGTTGGCGGCCTCGGCATCGGTGCGCGCCAACACGATCGTCGGCACGCCCATGACGTCGGCCGCAAACCGTGCCGCAATCAGCTTTTCGATTGCTTCCTGAGTGGGCACCAACACCTTGCCACCCATGTGGCCGCACTTCTTCACAGCCGCGAGCTGGTCCTCGAAGTGCACGCCGGCGGCGCCCGCGGCGATCATGTTCTTCATCAGCTCGAAGGCGTTGAGCACGCCGCCAAAGCCGGCCTCGGCATCGGCCACGATCGGCAGGAAGTAATCGATGTACTCTTTGCTGCCCGGCTCGATGCCGCGCGACCACTGGATTTCATCCGCGCGCTTGAAGGTATTGTTGATGCGACGCACCATGGTCGGGACCGAATCATAGGCGTATAGCGACTGGTCCGGGTACATGGTCTCGCTGGTGTTGCCGTCAGCGGCAACCTGCCAGCCGGACAGATACACGGCCTCCAGACCCGCCTTGGCCTGCTGCATCGCTTGGCCGGCGGTGATGGCACCGAAGGCATTGACGTAGCCTTTCTTGGCTTCGCCGTTGACCAGTTTCCAGAGCTTCTCCGCACCCCGACGCGCCAAGGTGTATTCAATCGCCACGGAACCCCGCAACCGCACCACATCGGCGGCCGAGTAGCCGCGCTTCACGTTCTTCCAGCGGGGGTTTTCGGCCCAGTCTTTCTCGAGGGCCTTGATCTGTTGCTCGCGCGTCATCGACATCATCTTCTCCAAAATAATTAGGGCAGGTAATCGTAGGCAGCCAGGGTTAGGAAATCGACGCACTCATCGGCCGTGGTGATTTGGTCCATGATCTGGGCGGCCTCCTCGAAGCGCCCTTTGGCGTAGGCCTCATCGCCTACTTCCTTGCGGACCACTCCGAGCTCTTCCTTCAACATGCGCCGGAACAGGGCGGGCGTGACGGCCTCGCCGTTGTCGAGGCGGATCCCGTGACGTATCCATTGCCAGATCTGTGTGCGGCTAATTTCTGCTGTTGCCGCGTCTTCCATGAGGTTGTAGATCGGCACCGCGCCGCGACCGCTGATCCAGGCTTCGATGTACTGCACGGCCACCCGGATGTTCTCCCGCATGCCCGCCTCGGTCGCTATGCCTTCGCAGGGCTGCAGCAAATCGCGCGCGGTGATGGGCGCATCGGTTTCCCGCAAGACATGGAGCTGGTTGAGCCGGCCGGGCCCAATGTATTGATTGAATACCTCGGTTGCCACACCAGCGAGGCCAGGGTGAGCAATCCAGGTGCCGTCATGGCCATTGCGCGCTTCGCGCTCCTTGTCGGCGCGAACCTTGGCCAGGGCGATCTCGTTCTGTCCGGGATCTTTGACCGGAATGAACGCCGCCATGCCGCCCATGGCCAGAGCACCCCGCTTGTGGCAGGTTTTGATCAGCAGGCGTGAGTAGGCGTCCAGGAAGGGCTTGTCCATACTCACGACGCCCCGGTCGGGCAGAATCCGATCCGGGTGATTCTTCAACGTCTTGATGTAGCTGAAAATGTAATCCCAGCGGCCGCAGTTGAGCGCGACGATGTGCTCGCGCATCTCATAAAGGATCTCATCCATCTCGAACACGGCCGGCAGGGTTTCGATGAGCACCGTCGCCTTGATCGTGCCGCGCGGCAACTCGAAGCGATCTTCCGCGTAATCCATTACCTGCGCCCACAGACGCGCTTCCAGATGGCTTTCTATCTTGGGCAGGTAGTAATAGGGCCCCGTGCCCCGCGCGATCAGCGCACGCGCGTTGTGGAAAAAGTACAGGGCAAAATCCAGCAAGGCGCCGGGGATCGGCTGGCCGTTCAACGTCACGTGCTTTTCGGGCAGGTGCCAGCCGCGCGGACGGGCGATCAACACCGCCGTCTTCTCCGCCAGGCGGTATTCCTTGCCGTCGGGATTGGAAAAGGTGATCGTCCCGGCCACGGCGTCGCGCATGTTGATCTGACCCTGGATAACGTTGTCCCAAGTGGGCGACAAGGCGTCCTCAAAACAGGCCATGAAGCATTTGACCGGCGCATTGAGCGCATTGATGATCATCTTGCGATCGACCGGGCCGGTAATCTCGACGCGCCGATCCTGCAGATCGGCCGGAATTGGAGCGACCTTCCAGTCGCCCCGGCGGATGGATTCAGTTTCCGGCAGAAAATCGGGCAGCGCCCCCTGATCAAAGGCTTGCTGGCGCTCGCGGCGGCGCGCCAGCAAGCGGTCGCGCTCCGGACCGAAGCGTGCGACGATCTCTGCTACGAAGACCAGCGCTTCTTCCGTCAGGATCGCCTGATACTCGGGTTTCATGGGCCCAAGAATGGCGATCTCGCCGTTGGCGGTCCTGTAAGTCGTCATGTCGCTCTCCTGCCGATCGAAAACGGGAATCTGAAGGGATGACCGAGCAAGCGCAACGCCATGGCGGCGCGCGGCGCGGGAGCGGAGATGCACAAACGATCGGATAGAAGCGCGAGCGACACGGGCCGCTGCCACTTCGCGTGATGACTGACGTCTCGCACACCCGCCATGTTGGTCTTTTTCAGACTGTTAATTATAGAGCCAAATCGCGTATTTGACAATCCAATCGACCCAATTTTTAATATTTTCAGGATCAATCATTGACATCAGGCAGGGAGTATCCGCCTATGGAGGAATCTTCGCGGCATTACTACAAGCACAACCGCCTCCAGCAATTACGAGGCTTCTGCTATGCGACGCAGACCGGAAGCATATCAAGGGCTGCAGAACGAATGGCCTTGAGCCAACCGTCGGTCTCACTGCAAATCCAAGCGCTGGAGCGGGAACTGGGCGTCGTGCTCTTCGAGCGCCGCGGACCCAAGATCAAGCTCACGCCGGAAGGACACGTCCTCTACGAATTGGCGCTGCCGCTGGTCGAAGGGCTGGAGGCACTGCCGGAAAACTTCGCGGCCCGGCGTGGATCGCTCGAGTCGGGGCAACTCGACATTGCGGCCGGCGAGTCCACCCTGCTTTACCTGTTGCCAAAGCTGATCCGCCAATTTTCGGCGCGTCACCCCGGGATTCATTTCAACCTGCACAACGTCACCGGCCGTGACGGCATGAATATGCTGCGCGCCGATGAGGTCGATCTCGCGGTCGGTTCGATGCTCGACGTGCCGGACGATATCACCTACTGGCCAATCTATGCCTATGACCCGATGCTGATCACACCATTGGATCATCCCTTGGCCGCCCAAGACAAGGTCACACTGGAGGAAATCAGCCGCTATGGCCTGCTGCTGCCGCCGCGCCACCTCAGCACCTGGCGCGTGGTGCGCATGGTGTTCCAGCAGCACAATCTGGAATTCAAGGTGACCCTGGAAGCCGGCGGCTGGGAAGTCATCAAGAAATACGTGGAAATGGGCTTCGGGATCTCTATCGTCACCAGCATCTGCTTGACCGGGGAGGAGCGTCTGCATGCCATCCCGCTCAACGACTATTTTCCGCAACGCACCTATGGCGTCGTAGTGCGCAAGGGCAAGTTCCTCACCCCGGCCGCCAAGCGCTTCATCGAGATGATGGACGCAGATTTCTTCGAACGCATAGGCGAGGACGAGAACCATGTCCTGGCCAATACCGTCGAGTAACACCCCGCGCGGCATGGTGCGGGCATGAAGCCGTGCATCGGGCTCGCCCTGGGCAGCGGTTCGGCGCGCGGCTGGGCCCACATCGGCGTGCTCGAAGCCTTGGCGGCACAACAGATCAGCCCGGACATCGTGGCAGGATCGTCGATCGGGGCCCTGGTCGGAGCCGCCTATTGTGGCGGGGTTCTCGATGAACTCAAAGCCTGGGTGAGTAGCCTCGGTCGGCTCGATGTCATGCGCATGCTGGACTGGAGCATGAGCGGCAGTGGTCTGCTACATGGTCGGCGCGCTCTGCATCTGTTCAACGATCGACTCGGACCGCGACCGATCGAAAGCCTGTCGCCGCGCTTTGCGGCGGTGGCTACCGACCTCGGGAACGGTCGGGAAATCTGGCTGACCCAAGGTCCAGTACTCGATGCGGTGCGCGCGTCCATTGCACTGCCTGGCCTGTTCACGCCGGTGCAATCGGAGGGTCGCTGGCTGGTCGACGGGGGTCTGGTGAATCCGGTGCCGGTGTCGGTGTGCCGCGCCCTCGGCGCCGACGTGGTCGTCGCCGTCAATCTGAATGGCGACATCCTGTCCCGCCGCCAGCGCCAAGCCCTCACGACGCCCGTCGCCGATGCCGACGCGCTCGCGGTTCGACCATCTCAGACACCGCTATGGAATCCTCGCGCGTGGGTGTCGCTGCTCCAGGGCGAGCGCGCCACGGCGGAATCACCACCGCCGGGGCTGTTCGACGTGACAGCCACCGCCATCAACATCATGCAGGACCGCATCACCCGCAGCCGCATGGCGGGTGACCCGCCGGACGCGCAGATCTCCCCGCGGCTGGGGCAAATCGGCTTGATGGAGTTCTATCGCGCCCAGGAGGCCATCGCGGAAGGCCGCGCCGCCACCGAGCGGGCTCTGCCCGAGCTGCTCCGGCTCATCGGTCGCAGCGAATGACTGTCAACCCGGCAAGGCCTCGTCGCTGATGAGCAGCCCGTCGGCATCGGCATACAGCCACGCCCCCGGCCGAAAGGTCACACCGGCAAAACGCACGGGTAGGTCGCGTTGGCCTTCGCCGCGTTTGATGCTCTTGAGCGGGTGGGTCGCCAGCGCCTTGACGCCCAACGGCAGTTGCCCGATCGCCTCGGAATCCCGGATGCAACCGAAAACGACCACACCTGCCCATTCGTGGCGTACCGCCAGCTCGGCCAGTTGGTCACCGAGCAGGGCACAGCGCATCGAGCCCCCGCCATCGATCACGAGCACTCGACCGCTGCCCGGTTCCTCCAGCGCCGTGCGCACCAAGGCATTGTCCTCGAACAGCTTGAGTGTGGTCATCGGGCCATGAAAGGCGCGCCGCCCGCCATAGTCGCGGAAGATCGGATCGGCCGCTTGAACGGCTGAGGGATGCGCATCGGACAGATCGGTGGTTGCAAGGGACATGAAACATCTCCTGGTGAGTCGAGCCCGAAGCCGGGCTATTTCTGATAACGCGCTTTCCATTCCGCGTAGGGCATGCCATAGATCAGCTCACGCGCGCGGGCGTCGTCGATGGTCACCCCATGCGCTGCGCTTTCGGCGGCATACCACTTGGCCAGACAATTGCGACAGAATCCGGCCAGATTCATCAGCTCGATATTCTGCACCTCGGGATGCGCCTGCAGATGCGCCACGAGGCGCCGAAAGGCCCCCGCCGCCGCCTGATCGTCGAGTTCCGGTTCCATTGCAGCCTCCGCGCGCCGATGACCGACATCCTAGCATTGCCGGAGTCCCGCGCTCTGCGGCAAGCTTTGATCCGATTGCCCTGCCAAGCTGCCGGCCGTGAAAAACCTGTTGATCGTCTTTCATTCGCAGACCGGGAACACCGCGCGACTGGCACAGGCCGCCCGCGAGGGCGCGGCCACATCCCCTGCAGTCACGATCCGCTGCCTGTGGGCCAAGGAAGCAGCCACAACGGATTTGCTCTGGGCGCATGGTGTGCTGTTCGGCACCCCGGAAAATCTCGGCTATCTCTCCGGCGCCCTCAAGGATTTTTTCGACCGTACCTATTATCCCGTACAGGGAGTGCTGCAGCCGCTGCCCTACGGTCTGTTCATCAGCGCCGGCAACGACGGCCGCGGCGCAGCGCAGCACGTCCAGCGCATCCTGCGCGGCTACGCCATGCGCCCCATCGGTGCGCCCCTGATCTGCCGGGGCGATGTCACCGCCGACCATCTCGCCCAGGCGCACGAACTGGGCGCAACGCTGGCGACCGGTCTGGAACTGGGCATTTTTTGACCGCCCCGCTTTCCTTGCCCACCCGGCTGCCCTATGATTGGCCGCTTGAATAGGCAAGACCCGTTACAGCAAGGATTGCTGAATGTCCGATGAGCCCTCCCTGTTCGAGCGCGATCCCGATCAGGTGCGCCGCCTCCACGGTGGCTTTTTCAACGCCATCCCGCACTCCCGTGAACTGGGCCTCGAAGTCGTCGACATGGGTCCTGGCTGGGGCGTGCTCAAGGTCCCTTACCGGCCCGAGCTGGTCGGCAACCCCAAGACCGGTGTTCTGCACGGCGGTGTGCTCACCTCCCTGATCGACAGCACCTGCGGCTTGGCCGTGTTCTGTCGCCTGCCGCGCATGGAAGCCATCGCCACGCTGGACCTGCGCCTCGATTTTCTCAAGCCCGCCGTGATCGGCGAGGATCTCTTCGCCCGCGCCGAATGCTACCGGCTGACGCGCCAGATCGCCTTCGTTCGCGCCACGGCCTACCAGCGCGACCCTAATGATCCGGTCGCCACCAGCGTGGCGACCTTCATGCGCGGCAGCTCCAGCGTAAAAAACCACTTCCCGCCCCATGCGGCGCAATGACTGCCATGGAACTCGAACAAATCGTGCTCGCAGCCCGACAGCAGGGCGATGTTTCCGGGCTGATGGCGCAGATCCCCTACGCGCGGCTCATCGGCATGGACATGGCGCTGGATGAAGCAGGCAACCCGCTGTTCCTGCTGCCCTTCCAGCCGAAGAACATCGGCAACATGGCCTTGCCCGCCCTGCACGGCGGCGTCATCGGCGGTTTTCTGGAAAACAGCGCCATCGTCCATTTGATGTGGACACGCGCGTCGACCCAGATGCCCAAGACCATCGATTTCTGCGTCGATTACCTGCGTTCGGCGCGCGCGGTCGACACCTTCGCCCGCTGCGAAGTCACCCGCCAGGGGCGCCGCATCGCCCACGTCACGGCCACCTGCTGGCAGAAGGAGCCTGCCGAACCGGTCGCCGTGGCCCGGGTCCATTTCCTGCTGACCTGATGTCCTGTCGATTACATCCGTCAGGTCAGCTTTTCATCGCAACCCCAACTCCAAGGGAGCATTTCCATGTCCGAAGTACGTTATGACGGCAAGACGGTGGTGGTCACCGGCGGCGGCGGCTCGCTGGGCCGTGCTTACTGTCTGCTGTTCGCCTCGCGCGGCGCCAACGTGGTCGTCAATGACCTGGGCGGCAGCTTCAGCGGCGAAGGTGCCAGCAAGTCCGCGGCCGACAAGGTCGTCGACGAAATCGTCGCCATGGGCGGCAAGGCCGTCGCCAGCTATGAGTCGGTTTCGACCATGGAAGGCGCCGAGAAGACCATGCAGATCGCCAAGGATGCCTTTGGCAGCGTGCACGTGCTGATCAACAACGCCGGCATCCTGCGCGACGTCTCCTTCGCCAAGATGAGCGAGGAAGACTGGGACAAGATCATGGAAGTGCACCTGCGTGGCGCCTTCTGCATGACCAAGGCCGCCTGGCCCTTCTTCCGCGAACAGTCCTACGGCCGTGTTATCTTGACTGCCTCGGCCGCCGGCATCTACGGCAACTTCGGCCAAACCAACTACTCGGCCGCCAAGCTGGGCCTCTACGGCATGGGCCAGACACTCGCCCACGAGGGCAAGAAGTACAACATCAATACCAACGTCATTGCGCCGGTCGCCCGCTCGCGCATGACCGAGACCGTGATGCCTCCGCCACTGCTGGAAAAGCTGCGCCCCGAAGCCGTCGCCCCGCTGGTCGGCTGGCTGTGCGCCGAGGAAAGCAAGGAAAGCGGCTCGCTGTTCGAAGTCGGCGCCGGCCGCTTCTTCAAGCTCGGCTGGATCCGCACCAACGGCTACAAGAGCGCGGCCGAAGGCGGCGTGGCCACCATCGAGGAACTGCGCGACAACTGGAAAACGGTGACCGACTTCACCGATGCCAAGATGGTGCGCAACATCCAGGAATCCACCGTGGCCTTCATGCGCTAAACTGAGCGGGAAAGGGCGCGGCGAGGGGCCGCGCTCCTTCTTTGACGCCAGGATATTTTTTAACCGCAAGGACGAGGAGACAAGTATGGGACGCAAAGTCTGTGTCATCGGCAACGGGATGACCCAATTCGCCAAGCCGGGCAGCAGCCCGGACTATCACATAATGGCCAAGGACGCGGGACAGCAGGCGCTGGAAGATGCCGGCATTCCCTACGAACTGGTCGAGCAGGCCGTCGTCGGCTACGTCTACGGGGAAAGCACCTCGGGCGAGCGCGCCATGTACGAGCTCGGCCTGACCGGCATTCCCATCTACAATGTCAACAACAACTGCTCCACCGGCTCGACCGCCCTGATGCTGGCCAAGCAGCTGGTCGAAGGCGGCATTGCTGAATGCGTCATGGCCATGGGCTTCGAGAAGATGGAAAAGGGCGCCCTCGGCGCCAAATACACCGATCGCCAGAACCCCATGGACAAGCACATGGGCGTCATGTTCAAAGCGCAGAAATTCACCAATGCGCCGCCCACCGCCCAGCTCTTCGGCGGCGCCGGCCGCGAGTACCAGGAAAAATACGGCACCTCCAACGAGACTTTCGCCAAAATCGCCGTCAAGAACCGCCAGCATGCGCTGAACAATCCGCGCTCCATTTTCCACGATCCCCTGACCGTGGAAGAAGTGCTCGAATCGCCGCACTACTATGGCCCCATCACGCGCCTGCAGTGCTGCCCGCCCACCTGCGGCGCTGGTGCGGCGATCGTGTGCTCTGAGGAGTTCGCGAAGAAGCACGCGAAGAACAAGCCGGTCTACATCATCGGTCAATCGATGGTCACCGACATGCCGTCCTCCTTCAACGAAGGTTCGATGATCAAGGTCGTGGGCTACGACATGACCAAGGAAGCCGCACGCCAAGTCTACGAGCAGTCCGGTCTAGGCCCGCAGGATGTGGATGTGATCGAGCTGCACGACTGCTTCACGGCCAATGAACTGATCACCTACGAAGCTCTGGGCCTGTGTGAGCCGGGCGGCGCCGAGCAGCTGATCAACGAAGGCAACGTGACCTATGGCGGCAAGTGGGTGGTCAACCCATCGGGCGGCCTTTTGTCCAAGGGTCATCCTCTGGGTGCGACGGGCCTCGCCCAGTGCGCGGAGATATGCTGGCAACTGCGCGGCCAGGCAGATAAGCGCCAGGTCGAGGGCGCCAAGGTCGGCCTGCAGCACAATCTGGGTCTGGGCGGCGCCTGCGTGGTAACGCTCTACAGCGTCTGATCGCGCCGTTCAAGATCTCGACGACGCTACACACTTCAAGGCCCCGCAAGGGGCCTTTCTTTTCCGATATTGCACATACCCGTGGGATGCCGCTTGTGAGGCCGGCCGCTCAGGCTGGCGGCAGGTAAACCAGCGGGATCGCCATCTCGGCGGCACTCAAGCCGCCGTGCACACCGATTTGATCATGGGGCCGCTCGCCGGAAACCTGATCGATGATGACCCATGGCTCGCGCAGGACGAGTACCCAATCCCCGACTCGTTCCGCGAGGCGGGGATGTCGGAGCCCAGGGCCGAACCAGCCGGCATCGAGCGCTGCATGGGCGGGCACCGGCCACACCGCCTCACCCACCGCCTCGGCGAGGCAGTGCTTGAACTCTTCATGTCCGGCCGGCTTGACGGAGGCATAGGCCAGCCGCCTTTCGCCGCACAGAGGCCTCGACAAGGTCCGCGCAAGGACCGGATGGTCCGCCAGATGAATCTGCCGGTCGGAAGGATTGTCCAGAAATCCGTGATCGGCGGTGATCACGACCTCCACATCGAGACCGCGGATGCGCTGCACAAAGGCTTCCAGCGCAGCATCCAGACGAGCCAGGTCTGCCTCGACCTCTTGACTGCTGATACCATACTCATGGCCCAGCCGATCGATCTCGCCGTAGTAGGCATAGGTGTAGGTCGGCGCCTCGGTACGCCGCAGCACGGACTCCAGAGTTTCGAACAACGCTGCAACACCCCCGCGATAGGGCCAGCGTTCGGCCCGCCCCGTATGGTGACGGTTGTAAGGTGAATCGCAGATGAACCAAGGCGACACCACATGGCATGCGCGCGTCAGTCGGTTCGCCAGGGGATCGTCGATGAACACCTGCCGGCACCACTGCTCGGCCTGGGCGTGAGGATGGCGCTGGCCACGAATCCACAGCGGCAAAGGCGCGATCACCTCATCGAGTTCGCTGGAATAGATGTGCCACCCGGTCAATCCATGGGCAGCCGGCGCCAGCCCGGTCAGCACCGTGGTGACCGCGCTGGCCGTCGTGCTGGGACAGACCGACGTCAACCGGCCCTGCTGGTGGGCACGGAGAAATGCGCCAGCCGCTGCTTTGCGCAGCAGCGCATCGCCCAGACCATCCACCAAGAACAGCACCAGATGGCGCGCTGAACCGAAACCGGCGGGCGGCGCATGCAGCGGCGCATAGCCTCGCCCCGGCCCGCCGCACGCTGCCTCGATGCTGGCCATGAGGTTGAGCAGACTGCCACCGGCATAGTCCGGCAATACATGGGCTGCAAGCGCAGTGTCGGTCTGGATGCCGCTCATGCGCGCGCTCTCGGCTTGGCGCGCGCCGTCGGGATCGCGGTGAGCGGGTCATCGGGCCAAGGATGGCGGGGATAGCGTCCACGCATCTGCTTCTTCACCTCCGGATAGGCCTGCTTCCAGAAACTCGCCAGATCGGCCGTGATGGCCAGCGGCCGACCCGCGGGCGAAAGCAGGTGCAGCTGCAGTGCCAGCCGCCCTTGCGCGAGGCGCGGCGTTTCGACAAGACCAAACAGCTCCTGCAGCTTAACGGCCAGCACCGGCGGATCCTGTGTGTAGTCGATACCGGCTCGGTTACCGGCCGGCGTCTGAAGATGTGTCGGCAGCCAGCGATCCAGTCGCGCCAGACCACCTGCGGGTACTTGCGCAGCCAATGCTGCGTACAGAACGCGTTCATCGATCTGGGCGAGGTGGGTCACGCCGACGAGGAACGGGCCCAGCCAGGCAGCCAGACTCGCCTGCAGTGCGGCATCGTCCACCTGCGGCCAGTCGCCCGCCGGCTCGAGTCGTCCCATGAACGCCAAACGGGCACGCAGCCGCGCCGCCTCACCGCTCCAGGGCAAGCGTTCCCAGCCCGGCCCGGAGAGAAAATCGATCCAGCCGCCCGCCAACGCCGCCGGATCGGGGCGCGGCAAGGGGGATTCGCTGATCACGAGCGACTCCAGACACTGCCGGCGCCGCGCCACCATGGCACCGAGCGCGGCATCGAAGGCTAGCACTGTGTCGTCGACGATCCGCGCCCCTGCCAGTTCGCATAAGGCAGTAAGCTCAATCGGCGCCGCCAGATGGATGCGCGCCTCGGTCTCCCCGGCGTCCAGACGCGCCACGACCAGATAGGGCGCTTCGGACAGCCGGTCGGCCGGATCGAGCCGGGCACGCCGCCCGGAGGCCAATCGGTAGACGCCCGGCCCCTGGCGCTGAGCGATGCGGTCCGGATAGGCCCAGGCCAAGAGCCGACCCACGCTGTCCGCGTCCTGCATCGCCTCACCCGCATGACCCAGCCCCAGACGCCGGGCCAACTGATCGGCGAGGCGCTTGAGGGTGTCACCGCCACGGCCGCCGGCCTCGAAGCAGGTGAGCCGGTCACGCACATCGGCCGAAACCGCGTCGTGTCCCTGACGCAAGGGATCGCGGCTTTCGATCAGGGCAGCCAACCGGCAAGCCAATCGCCCCAAGCCTGCCTCACGGGCGCGCAGCAGCAGGTGAGCAAGGCGCGGATGGACCCCGAGATGGGCCATCGCTTTGCCATGCGCCGTGATACGCCCACGCTCATCCAGTGCCTCGAGTGCCTGCAGCAGCGCCCGTGCCTGAGCGAACCGCGCTGGATGCGGCGTGTCCAGCCAGCGCAGATCCGCGGGATCGGACACGCCCCAGACAGCGAGTTCCAACGCCAAGCCGGCCAAATCGGCCTGACGGATCTCGGGTTCATCCTGTGCAGGTGCCCGCTCGAAATCGCGCTCGGCATAGAGCCGGTAGCAAACGCCCGGTCCCTGCCGCCCCGCGCGACCCGCGCGCTGTTCGGCCGCAGCACGGGAGACCGGCACGGTGACCAGATGCTCCATCGCCCGAGCCGGATCGAACCGCATGGTGCGCGACCACCCGGTATCGATGACGGTCGTGATGTCCGCCAGCGTCAGGCTGGTCTCGGCCACCGCCGTAGCCAGCACCAGCTTGCGCCTGCCGGGGGGTGCAGGCGCCAGCGCCGCCTGTTGAGCGGCAGCGGACTGATCGCCATACAAAGGCAGGAGCATCACGTCCGCATCCAGGCCCGCCTCGGCCAGAACCCCAGCGAGCCGCCGGATCTCCGGCACGCCGGGCAGGAACACCAGGATGCCGCCCGCGGTTTCGGCCAGCGCCCGACGCACGGCTGCCTGCCAATGCGCGACGGCGCCCCGGTTCTGCGGCGTGCACGCGGGATCGGGCCAATGGTGCAGGCTGACCGGATGACTGCGGCCGGGGCACACCAGCACGGGCACATTGCCCAGCAGCCCAGCATACGCCGCGCCATCCACCGTGGCGCTCATCGCCAGCAGACGCAGGTCCTCGCGCAGTGCCGCGCGGCTCTCCAGCGCCAGCGCGAGACCCAGATCGGTCTGCAGACTGCGCTCGTGGCATTCATCGAAGATCACAAGCCCGTAATCGGTGAGCGCCGGGTCACGCTGGATGAGGCGGGTGAAGATGCCGTCGGTCACGACCTCGATGCGCGTGGCCGGTCCGATGCGCTGTTCCAGCCGAACGCGATAACCCACCGTTTCGCCGACCGATTCGCCGCGCTCCTCAGCCATGCGTCGTGCTGCCATGACAGCCGCGAGCCGTCGCGGTTCGATCATCAGGATGCGCCGGCCCGCCAGCCAGGGCGCGGCGAGCAGCGCCGGGGGTACCTGCGTGGTCTTGCCGGCACCGGGCGCAGCCTGCAACACCAGCGCGCCGCGCGTGCCCAGCACGCGGTCGATCTCGGGCAACAGGGGAACGATGGGCAAAGGGGATGTCACGGCAGCCTCGTCATGCGCAAACCTATTTTACCCGCACGCTGTGACGAAACCGGGCGGGGAATGATGCTATCTTTCCGCTTTTGCAAATCCAGCCGCGCCCGAGGGGCCATGACATCGATCGATCCCCGCCTGTGGTTTCCCGGCAGCGGTCCTCGTGCCGTGAACCCCTTCCTGGAAAAAGCCGGACTGGCCGGGCTGGCGCTCTATGCCGCCATGCTCACGATCAACAAGGATTTGTGCTACGTCGGAGAGTGGCTGATGCTGCTTGCCCTGGCCGGAAGCTGGTCCTTGGCGCGGGAGCGAATCGTCAAGGACGCTGTTTTCCGGCTGGGGTTGGTGTGGATCGGCTACTTGGCGCTGTCCTGCTTCGTGGGGACGATTTGGGTGCCCGACTCTCTCGGCGATCAGGTGCTGGCGGCGCGGCGCTGGATGAAGCTTGGGTTCATCGTGCTCGTGGCCTGGTGGCTGGGCGGAGACTGGCGCGCCATTCGCCGCGTCTATGCCCTTCTATTCATCGTCTTTGTCTTCGTCATGCTGCCCTACTTCCTCTATCCGCTCTACTGGGAAAAGGGGCTGGCCGGCGGGCGGCTGCGCTTCGGCATGAATCCGCAGCGCAGCGCGCTGTTCTTCGCCACGGCGCTGCTCGGTCTGCTGTTTCTGGCGCGGGACGTCTGGGGAGAACGCACCGAGCGTCGGTTTCGCCTGCGGATCGCACTGTGGACACTTGCCGTCGTCCTGATGACCGTCGGGCTGCTGTTCACCCAGACCCGCGGTGCATGGATCGCCGTCGGCGCCGGTCTGGTGGCAACTCTGCCACTGCTTCTGGTGAGCCGCGCTGGTCGGAGCTGGACCCTGGCAGGAGGCACCATCGGGCTTGCGCTGATGTTGCTCGTCGGGGCAGGCCAATGGAGCCACATCACCGGACGTTTCGGCGAGGAAGCCGCCGTTTTCCAAGCGATCGAGGCGGGTCAGTGGCAATCAGTCCCGAATACGTCCCTGGGCCGGCGCATCCATCTCTGGCACTGGGGTTGGACGACCTGGCAGGACAGCCCCTGGCTCGGCATCGGCATCAACAGCGTCCATCCTCTGGCCATGTCGGGCGATTTGCCGCAACAGCTCGGCGGTTTCGATGTACCGCATCTGCACAACAGCTGGCTGGAACTGTTGGTTTCTACCGGCCTGATCGGCGTGGCGCTGTTCATCGCCTTCGCAGTGCTCACCGCGCGCGGCGGGCTGTGGGCCTATCGACAGGGCCATTTACCCGGACGTTTCCTGCTCATGCAATGGTCGGTGCTGGTGATGTTCCTGGTGGCGAATTTCACCGAAGCGCACATCACCAAGTGGATCTTCTGGCCCTACCTGGCGCTGTTCTGGGGCGGCCTGTACTCCCCGGCCTTCTGGTTCCGAGCGCAGGCTCGCACATGACCGGGCTCGATCCGACCTCCATCGCGATCGTCGTGCCGGCCCATCAGGCCGAGGGCTTTCTCACGCGCGCCCTCGATTCGGTGCTGGCGCAGAGCGATCCGGACTGGACGCTGGTGGTGGTCGACGATGGCTCCACCGACGGCACACTCGCCCTGGCCCGCGACTATGCCGCCCGCGACCCGGTACGCATCCAGGTGCTGACCCAGGCCAATGCCGGTCCGGGCGCTGCCCGTAATCGCGGCATGGCGGCGGCAGCGGGCGAGTATGTGCTCTTCCTCGATGCCGACGACGCCCTGATGCCCGAGGCACTGGCCATCCTACGCGCCGACCTCAGTGCCCGTGGGCCGGCCGACCTCCTGTTCGGCGGTCACACCGTGGTGCGGTTGGATGGCAGCCGCAAGCTTCATCGACCGGACGCGCGCTGGGGTACACCCGAGGCCGATTTCAGGCGCTTCTGGCGCGGGGACGGTGTGGGGCCCACCCACGGCGCCGTGCTCATGCGCCGGGCGCTCGCGCTCCGACTGGGTTATCCCGAATCGATCCGCAACAACGAGGATATGGTGCTGTTCGCCCAGATGCTGGCCTTGGGCCGCACCCGCGCTCTGCCCGACCTGCTGGCCGTCAAATACCGCCAGCCGGCGAGCCTGCGTCACGATGTCGATGCACTGTGCCGAGCCAGCGAGCGCGTTGCGGCGCTCCTGTTCGATCCGGCGCGGCTGCCATCCGCCTTGCTCGCCGAGCGCGCCGCCTTCGAGGCCGACCGTCAACTGGCGTGTTTTCGTGCGCTCAGCCGCGCCGGCCGCGAGCGGCAAGCGCGCGCGCATTTCCACGCGGCTCTGCGCCTAGCACCGTCTGCAGCGCTGCGCCCGGGCACGCTGTTCCGCTACCTGCGCAGCTGGGTTCGGAGTGGCCGCGCATGAGCGCAGCCACCCGCCTGCCGCTCTCGGTCGCCATCATCGCCCGCAACGAGGAAGCAAACCTTGCGCGCTGCCTGGCGAGCGTGGCCGATCTGGCTGCTGAGATCGTTGTGCTCGATTCCGGCTCCACCGATGCCACCGTGGCGGTTGCCGAGCGCTTCGGGGCACGGGTCGAGGTGACCGACTGGCCAGGCTTCACGGCGCAAAAGAATCGCGCCCTCGCGGCCTGCAGCCAGCCCTGGGTCCTGAGCATGGACGCGGACGAGGCGCTCTCCCCGGAACTGGCGGCGGCGATCCGCGCGCTCTTCGCTCATGGAATGCCGCCGCTACAGGGTTACTTCCTCAATCGCCGCAACCGCTATCTCGGCGCCTGGCTGCGCCATGCCTGGACGCCGGAATGGCGCTTGCGGCTGGTGGCGCGCGCGCAGGCAAGCTGGGTCGGCGGCCGGGTGCACGAGCAACTCACCGTCCCGGGGTCGACCGGACGCCTGGTCGGAGATCTTTTGCACGACTCCTACCAGCGACTGGACGAACACCTGCATCGCACCCTGGACTACGCCCGGCTCGGCGCGGACGATCTGATCGCCCAGGGCAAGCCCTTCCGCGCCCACAAACTGCTGTTCTCGCCGCTCGGGCGGCTGGTGCGCATTCTCATCCTGCAGCAGGCTTGGCGCGACGGCTGGCGCGGCGTCCTGATCGCCGCCTCGTCCGCCCTGGCGGCGTTTGCGAAACAGGCCTTCGTGCTCGAGCGCCGCCTGCGCGACCGGGAGCCATCGGCATGACCGCGCCGCTGCACGTCGCGTTCGTCCACCCTGCCTACCGGCCGGACGGCGGCGCCGAACGCATCCTGGCGCGCATGCTCGCGGCCCTGGGTGCGCACGCCGTGCGCCTCACCGTGGTCACGCGCCGCTGGGACGGGGCCGGTGCGGACCCGAACGTCACGGTGGTGCGCTGCGATCCGTTTCACGTGGGGCGGCTGTGGCGCGAGGCCAGCTTCGCGCGCGCTGCCTGCCGGGCGCTGGCATCGCTCGAGGCCGATCTCGTCCAGTCCCAGACACGCATCCCCTGCTGTCATCTCTACCGCGCCGGCGGCGGTGTGCACCGGGTCTGGCTGCGTGAGCGCAATCGGGCGCGCGGCTGGCACGGCACGCTCGGCCAGTCGCTGAGCCTGTACCACCGCCACAAGCTGGCCGAGGAAGCACGGCTGTATGGCAGCCCCAAGCTGCGGGCGGTGATCTGCAACTCGCGCATGGTCGCCGAAGAAATCCGTGAGGAATACGGCGTCGATCCCGCGCGGCTGCGAGTCATCTACAACGGCGTCGACAGCGACCACTTCCGTCCCGGTATGCTGCGGGCGGAAAGTCTGCAGGTCCGCGCTCGGCTCGGCATCCGCCCTGAGGTGCCCGTGTTTCTGTTCGTCGGCTCGGGCTTCGAGCGCAAGAATCTGGCCGGGGCCATGCGCGCGTTGGCGCAGATGAGCCGGCCCGATACGCAGCTCATCGTGGTGGGCCAGGACAAGCAGGCGGGCCGCTACCGTGCCCTTGCCCGACGATTGGGCGTGGCCGATCGGGTGCACCTGGTGGGCCGGCAGGCCGACGTGCGACCCTGGTATGGCGCGGCCGATGCCCTCGTCCTGCCAACGCTGTACGATCCCTTCGCCAATGTCGTGCTCGAGGCCATGGCCAGCGGCCTGCCCGTGATCACGAGCCTGAAGTGCGGCGCAGTCGATCTGATCGACAGCGGCCGCAACGGGCTGCTCTGCGACGCGCTCGACGTCCCCGCTCTCGCCGCTCACATGGAACACCTGTGCGATCGTCGGGCACGGGAGCGCATCGGCGAAGCGGGGCGCGAAACCGTCCTGCCGTTGAGCCTCGACCGGATGGCCGGGGAACTCATGGCGATCTATCACGACCTTCTGTCGATCGATGCGGCTTGAACGGCGCGCGCTCCCCGAAGGTGCCATCGCGTGGATCGATCCGGACTGGTCCGATCACCGAGGTCTGCTGGATCTGATCGCGGCGCGCGAGGAGGCCCCACGCCACCCCGGGGCCGTGATCCACAAGGACGATCCGGCCAGTTGGGTCGCCACCGTGCCGCTGAGCACGGGCTGCTATCTGGTGAAGCACTACCGCCTGCAACCCTTCCGCCGTGAGCTGGGCCGGGCGCTGCGCCGTCCCAAGGCGCTGCACAGCTACGAGATGGCGCGGGCCGTCGCCGCTCTGGGGATCGACACCTACCGTCCGGCGGCGGTCGTCACCGAGCCGTTCTGCGGCGTCCTGCGCCGCGGCGCCTTCCTCATCACCGAAGCGCTGCCCGGCGTGACGGCCCGGCAGTTCTTCGCCGATCCGGCCAACGATTCCGCCGCACGCCGTGTCGTGGCCGGACGGATGGTCAACATCCTCCGACGCCTGCATGCCGCGGGCTTCGTCCACGGCGATGCCAAGGACGCCAATTTCCTGGTCGACGGCGATCGCGTGGCTCTTATCGATTTTGACGAGACGGCCCGGCCGCGGCTGCGCCGGGAGACGCTCCGGCGCAAGGACTGGCGTCAGCTCATGCACAACTGGCGCGCCGACCCCGCAACCGCTGCGCTCTTTCAGACCCTCGTTGCGTGACTCGCCTGAATCGCCACGGCTATCCCCTGGCAGCCGTTCGCATGTACTCTTAAGGAAACGTTAAGAGAATGGGGACCTGCCCGATGGGAAAGGTCCCCGGGGGGGCATGATGAACCAAGGCAACCAGCGATCCGGCCGCGCAGTCGTCGAGCTTTCCAGCGAAGCGGCCCTTGCCGCACAAGCGCAAGGTCGCTATCACTTCGCCATCCAGGAATCCCTCAAGCTCCTGCTGGAATCCGGCCATGCGCCAGGATGGCGGCGCGTGCGCAGTTCCAAGTCTGCACTGGTTGCCCAGACCACCAGCGGGCCTGCTTTCTTCGTCAAGATTTTTTTTCCGAGGCGGTGGTATGAGGGCATCAAGACCGCCCTGCGCGGCGACCGTGCCTATCGCAGCGATCGCCGGACACAGGCCCTACACGCCGCGGGTTTTTCTGCGCCTGCCGTCGTGCTGCGCGGGCGCGTCAACCACCTGCCATTCAGCGTCACAGAGGCCGCGCCGGGCATCTCGCTGGCAGCGTATCTGAATGGGGTGCGGTCTGGCCCGGCGTCCCCCGAGGTCATCCAGCAGCAGCGCAATACCTTGACGTCCTTGGGCGCCGAGGTCGGCCGTTTGCATCACGCCGGTTTTTTCCATACGGAGTTACGGACCAGTAATGTCTACGTCCAGCTGCGCCCGGATGGGACGACGCGATTCACCTTCCTCGACAATGAGGGAACGCGCCGCTTTACCCGCCTGCCCTGGCGGCGGCGCGTCAAGAACCTGGCACAGCTGAACATGGATCATCCTCACCTGACCCGCACCGATCGCATGCGGGTACTCTCCGCCTATCTTGCGGCCACGGGCTTGCAGGCCGAGCGCCGGCGTCTGGTCCGTGACATCCTCTCCCGCACCGAGCGGCGGCTGCAGGAAAACGCACAGTCCGCTGGGAAGGGGCCGAAGCACGCCGCGCTGACCGTCTTTCCCCGTCAGCCCGAGGTGCGGCGGTCAACCGAGGCGCTGAAGGCGATCCAATCCGTCCAGCGGCGGTAGTTCCCGCAAGCGCGGACTGCCGGCTTCGGCACGCAGGCGCCGGAACACCCGCTCGCGCACCAGGCCATCAGGTCGGTTCTTGTCGACGACATAGGCGGTCCATTCGGCATAGGCGTCGGTGAAGGTCATCACCGAGTAGCCGTGGCTGCCCAGATCCGCGAAGCGGATGTGCGGGTTGAGCGCCCCCACCAGCTGATTACCGATGGGGATGTCGAGCTTGGGGCTGCGCGGATCGCGCTCGAGCGCCGCATTGATGGCGTCGAGTCCGCCGGCCGATGTGACCGATGTGGTCATGAACTCCGCCCCGATCACGTTGCGCGGATCTTCGTTGTTCGCCTGCCGATAGTCGACCTTGAGGTGGGCCACGATGTGGGAATGGAAATCCCCGCTCAGCACCACCAGATTCGGCCGGCCGCCGTCCCGCATGGCCTCGGCGAGGTAGCGCCGCTCGGCCTGATAACCGTCCCAGGCATCGAGATTGAGCGGAATGCGCCGATCGGTGCGCCCCACACTGAGTTCGGCCATGAGCGTCTGGTTGCCCCACACCCGCCAGCGCGTGTTCGACGCCAGCGTGCCGGCCGTGAGCCAATCGCGCTGCGCGGTGCCCAGCATGGTCTGATCGGCGGCCGTGTAATCGCGGCAACCGATCGGCACGTAGCGCTCGCGCACGTCGCCCTCGCCGCAGGCGTGCGGCGAGCGATAGCTGCGCCCGTCGAGCATGAACAGGTCGACCAGCGTTCCCAGCGTGAAGCGCCGGTAGATGCGACAGAAATCGTGCGGGTGCGTGGCGCTCGGGTTGACGCTGACGCGGGCCGGGATGTACTCCAGCCACGCCTTGCGGGCGTCCATGGCCAGCGCGCGCAGCAGTGCCGGATCATTGCCGTAGGTCGGATCGACGGTGTAGGGGTGATCCGGCGCGCCCAGGGTGTCGCGCGCGGCGTCCCAGTAGCAGTCGTTAGCCGTCTCGTGATCGTCCCATACCGCGATGAAGGTGTGGTTTTCCATGCAGTGCTGCAGATTGGCATCGCTGCGATAGGTCCGATGCAGGTGCCGGTAGTCGGCCAGATCCAAGGCGACGATGCCATTGCTGGGTAAGATAATGGTTCGATCCGCAAAGGGCAGCGACTGGAAGCGCGGATCTCCGGCGGTTTCGTAGATGAAATCGCCCACATGCACGACGAAATCCACATCATCACGCGCCGCGAGCTTGTCCAGGGCCGTGTAGTAGCCGTTGGTGTAGTCCTGACAGGTTAATAGCGCGAGCTTCAGGCGATCGGGCGTCGCACCAGGAGCCGGCGCGGTGCGGCAGCGGCCGGTGGGACTGACCGCGTTGCCGTAGAGGAAGCGGTAGTAGTAACGTCGGTCGCTCCCGAGCTGGCCGTCGAGATCGACCTTGACGGTGTAGTCGTCCAGCGGACCGATGTCGTTGCCCGCTACGGCCCCTTCCATGACCATGCGCCGGAAGAAACGATCCTCGGCGATCTGGAAGCGCAGCGGCTCGCTGGATAGGTAAAAGGCCGGATCGATGCGCGTCCAGAGCACCACGCCGGTCGGCGAGGGATCGCCGGAGGCGACGGACAGGGAGAACACCTGGCGGTTGGGCGCCGGCTGTCCGGGTAGCGTCGGCGCGGTTTGCGCGTTCAGCGTCCTGTGAAAACCCAAGGTGTAGGGTACGACCAGACCCAGTCCGAGCAAACCAAGCGCGTCTCGACGATTCATCGTCCTGCCCCCCAGAATTGGAATTGTCTGTCACCATCACGCTCTAAGGCTGAACCGTTATCACTTTAGCCCACGGGACGGGCCTGACCGATGAAGCATCGATTACCATTGCGATGGATGACCGCCGCCTTGCTGACGCTGCTGCTCGCGCCAGGTCTGATCGGCCTGCAAGCCTCGGGCGCGAAGGACGGCGCCACGCCGACCACCGCAGCCGAGGCGCTGCACCACCGCTATGCCCTGCTCCATGATCGACGCGAACGACACTACGAAGTCGTGCTGCCGAATCGCGACCTCGCGGCGCCCGTTCCAGTGATCCTTGCCATCCACGGCGCCACGGGCTCGCTCGAGACCTATCGCAAAGTGGCCAACCTCGAGGACTTGGCGCGCCGGGAAGGGATTCTCGTCGTCTATCCGGAAGGCACCCGCGTTGGCAATGTGTTGCTCTGGAACGCCGGCGCCTGCTGTCTCCCTGGGCCGCGCCCGCCCGATGATGTCGGCTTCCTCCTGCATGTGCTGGATGACGTCGAGCGCCGCTTTGCAGTCGATCCGCAGCGCGTGTACGCCGTGGGCATGTCCAACGGGGCGATGATGACCTATCGGCTGGCAACCGAGGCACCGGAGCGCTTCGCCGCGATTGCCACCGTGGCGGGGCCCATGGCGTTGCGCCATTTCGAGCCGCGCGCACCCATTTCGATCATGCACATCCAGAGCGTCGACGACCCCATCCTTCCCTTCGCGGGTCGGCGCTTGCCGCCGCTGCCCTTGCCCAGCGGCGAAAAGACCCTGCGCCGCTGGCTGGACTATGCGCATTGCCCCGCAGAGCCCGTCAGCGAGACTGTGCGCCACGCGGGGCAGGGTGAACCGCAGAGCTGGCAGGCGGTGCGCAGTCGCTGGGCGCCGTGCAATGCCGGCACGGAAATCGTGCTGTGGAAACTGGCCGGCGCTGGCCATGTGTGGCCGGGAGGCTATCAGCCCCCGCATCTGCGCGCCTTTGCCGGCGGCGAATTTGACGTCATCGATGCCAGCTGGGAAATTTGGCAGTTCTTTCAGCGCCACAGATTACCGCTCGCAACAGAGGAAACCACCTGATGCGTCCTGAAGCATGGCTCGCGCGCGTCCGTCCCGCAGCAGCCGACATCCTGGCCCATGGCCGCAAGATAACCCATCTCGTGGAAACGGTCGGCCGCGTCGCCGCCCGCGCCCTTGATCGTTATCCCGGCTTTGCACGCGTCATGGACGATCTGGATACCGCGCTTCGGCTGATGAAAGCCTACGGGCAAGGCAAGTATCACGCGGTCCCCTACCGCTCCATGCTGGCGCTCGTGGCCGCTCTGGTTTATCTGGTCTCACCGCTCGACGCCATCCCGGATCTCTTGGTCACCCTCGGGTTCATTGACGACCTAGCGGTGCTCACGCTGGTAATCAGCCAGATCCGTCACGATCTGGCGCGCTTCGAGACGTGGGAGCAGACGCAGTCCGAAAACGAACCCCCGGTGCATGCGCTGCCGCATCCGGCCCACTCGACATCAGCAGACCGGCCGCCGGAATGACAGCGCCTCATCGGACGATCGGCTCACCGACCTCGAATAGGGCTTGCGCCACCCGATTGCGTCCCGCCCGCTTGGCCGCGTAGAGCGCGCCATCGGCGAGACGAAGCAACTCGCTTTCCGCCTGACAGGCCTGTCCTTGGCTGTCGGCCACACCGATGCTGACGGTGACGCGCCCGAACGGCGATCCCTCGTGCGGAAGGCCCAGATCCCAGATCATGCTCCGGATTCGCTCAGCCACGCCAAAAGCGCCGGCGAGAGGCGTAGCCGGCAGGATGATCGCGAATTCTTCTCCACCATAGCGGGCGACCATGTCGCCGCTGCGGCGGATGGCGCCGGCAATGGTCGCGGCGACCTGCTTCAGGCACGCATCACCGGCGAGGTGACCATAACGATCGTTGTATTGCTTGAAGTGATCGATGTCGAGCAGCAACAAAGCCATCGACTCATAGCTCGCCGCAGCGTCGGCCACGGCGAGCGGCGCCATGCGCAATCCGGACTGTGCCCTCCTGGCACGCCGCCATTCCTCGTGCAGCGCTTCGTCGAAGCGACGCCGGTTCGACACCGCCGTCAACCCGTCCACCATGGACAACTGGTGCAGCCGCGCATTGGCGGCTTCCAGCTCGCGGCTTTTTTCATCGAGTGCACGCGTCTGCCGTTCGATCAGCGCATGCGCCTCGCGCTGGGTCCGCAGCATGGTCGCGATCAGGCGTTTCTTGGCCTGCGCGTTGCCGTTGGTCACTGCTCCGATGAACCAGCTGATGCTCCAAGCGGCCCAGAACATAGCGAACAGCAAACCGTCCACCCTGCCGTCAGCAGGCGACAACATATAACCCAGCAGCACGATGCCCTGTACGATCGCTCCTATCGTCATCGTCGCCCCGAAACCGACCCCCAGCCCGAGGAAAGCAGTAGTGATCGGCACGATCAGCGTCAGCAGCATCACACCGAACAGCGAGAATCCGTCCAGGAAAACCATGGCCAGCGCCAGCAGGCCATGCCCCGCCACGAAACCAACATCTGCGACGGCAATGCGCCAAGGCATCCACTGACACAATTGCGTCCGGAAGTAGAGGAACTGGAGGCTGGTCCAGGCAACCGCCAGACTGATCAGCACGTCCTGTGCCGTTTGTGACAGGCTCAAAACGTCGTACGCGCGGGCGAGGCTCAGAAACACATAGAGGAGTGCCCAAGTGGTTGCAGCCAGCGGAATCCCCCGCATGGCCTCCCGCTGTTGCCTAGTCACCGCAGGCGCAGAGGGCGGGGGATCTTCTGCGGCATCCACCCGTACCAGTGGCTCGGGATCGGCCACTCCATCACCTGCCGCCAGGGTTGGGGTCTGTTCATCAGCGTTCATGGCTAACCCCCCTCCCCACGGGGGACCGGGCGACCACGCTCCGGTTTCTCCCCGCCTGCTTGGCCTGATACAGAGCTGCGTCTGCAGCCTGGATCAACGCTTCCGGGGATGTTCCCGGCGCCTGATCGGTGGCAGCCACGCCGAGGCTGATCGTGACGTGATCGCTGACCGGGGACGCTTCATGCGGGATCGCCAGCGCTTCGACCGCTTGCCGGATACGTTCCGCGACCCTTTCCGCGCCAGCACAAGGCGTCCCCGGCAACAGCACCACGAATTCCTCACCGCCGTATCTGGCAACCAGGTCGCTGGCCCGGCTGATGGCCCCATTAATGGCTTGCGCTACGCGGCGCAGGCAATCGTCGCCAACCGGATGGCCATAGTGGTCGTTGTAGAGCTTGAAGTGATCGACATCGATCAGGATGAGCGCAAGATCCTCCAGATCGGCGGGCTGGTGCGACGGCTCGCGCCCCTGGATCACGCGATTCTTGCGACGCCACTCCTCCCATACGGCCTCGTCGAAGCGCCGCCGATTGGCCACTTGCGTCAAGCCGTCCATCAGCGACATCTGATGCAGCGAGCAATGTATCCGACTCAGTTCAGCCGTGCGCTCGTCCAATCGCTTCTTCTGATCGCGGATGATGTCATTGGCAAGCTGCTGCTCGCGCAAGAGTTCGACCACCCGGTATTTCTTGCGCCGGTGAATCCCGTTGACCGCAGCCCCGACGCTCCACCCGATCAGGACGATGCAGACGAACAGGAAAAACACCGGCGCCGGCAGGGTCTTCTCCAGCGGCGGCAGCAGCGCATAGGCAAGAGACAACACGCCGGCCAGCCCGACACCGTAGCTGAAGGTCGGCAAAAAGCCGAAGTTGAGCCCGAGATAGGCCGGACCGGCCGACATCACCATCGCCATGAGCAGCGCGAACTGATAGCTGAAGCGATCCAGAATCAGATAAGTCATGACCAACGCCACGTGGATGCCGATGCTGACCGCGCCGACGGTGCTGAACCTGAATCCGGTCTTGAGACACAGCTTGGTGCGGAAATAAAGATCATGCGCGACTACGAGCAGGAGCACGCCGCCAAAGATCGGCACGCTCTGCCGCCAGACAATGTTGCTCAACCCGAAATGGCTGGTAAGCGCCTGCAACAGCACCATCGCCAACCAGATGGGTACACTGGTCAGCGAAGCGCGGCGCGCAATGCGTCGTTTCCGGTCGAGATCGGCGTTCGTCGTGTCCATGCTGCACTCATCGGTTACCAATGAGGTTAGCGGGTGGATGACGCGAGATCTTGAGCAGTAGAGCGCACGGATTTGCCGGCGCCTGGTCCAAACTTTGCTTGAAAGAAATTAATAGCGACGCGCCCTGAACGCGTTCAAGTGATCCGCCCCGCGCGCAGTTCCGCTCAATCCCAAAACCCGTCTGTCGATGCATTAAGCAAAGGGCGGAGTCGGTCCCAGGTACGAGGCGGAATGCACTGTCACAGTGCAATTAAGCTTCGCGACTGCCGGAACGCCGATGCGAATCAAGCGTCTAACCGACCAGCGCCGTTGCCTTCCCGTCGTGCAGGAGACCCATCATGTCCAGCAAAACGCCCGAAGCCGATCCCCGCGCTCTGATCGCCTCACTCGAGGCCTACTCCCGCGAACACAAGGCGATCCGCTGGCGTGGCAACCTGCGTCAGTATCTGGCCGAGGTTCTGCCCACGGCTCCGCACCTGCTGGCCCGCAACAGCCACCAGTACATGTGGGACATGTTGCGCTGGAAGCACCGCAGCCTGACCCAGGACGACAATCCAGATTCGGCGCCCACGGGCCTGTTTCAACAGGAGCTCTACGGCGTCGACACTGCGCTCGGCCGCGTGGTGGATTACTTCAAGGCGGCCAGCGCCGGCACCGAGGTCGGTCGCCGCCTGCTGCTGCTGCTCGGACCGCCCTCGGGCGGCAAATCCAGCCTGGTGATTCTGATCAAGCGCGGACTCGAGGAATACAGCCACACCGACGAAGGTGCCCTCTACGGCCTGGAAGGCTGCCCGGTGCACGGCAATCCCCTGCACCTCATTCCGCACAGCCTGCGCCCTTCGTTCCGAGAAACCTTCGGCATCGAGATCACCGGCGAGGTGTCGCCCTACACCCGCGAACGCCTGGAGCGCGAATTTGCCGGCGATTTCATGCAGTTTCCGGTCGAACGCATCTTTCTGGCCGAGGCGGACCGCATGGGCATTGGCACCTATGCCCCGCACGACCCCACCACGGCCGACATCGCCGATCTGGTCGGCTCGGTCGATTTGTCCAAGGTCGCCGAAATCGGCGATGAAGGCGATCCACGCGCCTGGTCCTGGTCAGGCGCCGTGTATGCCGCCAGCCGTGGCATGCTGGAAATGATCGAGATCCTGAAAGTAAAGCGGGAGTTTCTCTACCTGCTGTTGACCCTGACCCAGGAGAAGAACGTCAAGGTCTCTCGTTTTCCGCTCATCTATCTGGACGAGACCATCATCGCCCACACCAACCTCGCAGAATTCCACAAGTTCATCCAGGAGAAGGAAAACGAGGCCCTGCTCGACCGCATGGTCATCGTCCAGGTGCCCTATACGCTCGACTATCGCGACGAGGCGCAGATCTACCGCAAGCTGATCGCTGGCGCCAGCGCCTTCTACAACGTGCATGTCGATCCGCACGCGCTGCAGGTGGCGGCCGTGTTCGCGGTCCTCACCCGCATAGAGGAAACCGAGAAGCTCGAATTGTCGCAAAAAGTGCGACTCTATGCTGGCGAAAACGTCGAGGGCATGGGCAGCGGCGAAATGGAGCGACTGCGCGCCGAACATCCCGAGGAAGGACTCTCTGGCGTCAGCCCGCGCTTCGTCATCAATGCCTTGTCCAACGCCATCGTGCGCAACAAGGTGTCCAGCCTCACGACCATGGAGGTGCTGCTGGCCATCAAAGACGCCATCGAGTCCGACGCGCGCATGGACCCCAAGCAGAAACGACGCTGGATCGATTTTCTGGTCATCGCCCGCAAGGATTTCTACAACCGCTGGGTCAAGCAGGACGTGCACAAGGCCCTGTTCGCTTCCTTCGAGCAGGAAGCCCAGGGACTGCTCGACAAATACCTCGACGAGGTCGAAGCCACGCTCGACCGCCGGGAGGTGGTCGATCCGGTCACGGGCGAGAAGCGCAAGCCCGACGAGCGTTTCCTGCGGCAGGTGGAAGAGAAGATCAAGATCTCCGATTCGGGCAAGGAGTCTTTCCGCCAGGAAGTCGTGCGCAAGGCCATGGTGGCCTACAAGCAGGGCGACAAATTCACGCTCGACAGCCATGCCCGGCTGCACGAGGCCATCGAGCAATATCTGTTCGAGGAGCGCCGCGATGTGCTTCGCCTCGTCAGCTCCACCAGTCGCCCGGACGAAGAGGTGCGCAAGAAGATCAGCGCCGTCCAGGAACGGCTGGTCAAGGAGTACGGCTACGACGACTACAGTGCCGAGGAAGCCCTGAACTACGTCACTACGCTCTTGTCCCAAGAATGAAGGCCTTCGCTGGCTTGGTTCTTGAATGGCCAAGCATGAGGGTGAAAAGGCGCGGGACCGGGATGTCCCAAAGGCGCCACACCCTCTGCCATCCCCGCAGCCCCCCAAGACTGCGCCTGTGAGGGAGATCGATGTCCGACCATCACGAACACCTGTGGTATGACCTGTTTTCACGCGGTGCGCGGGACTGGCTCCGCCACAACGCCAAGATCCGGTCGTCCGTCCGCGAACAATTGCCCCGGCTGATCGCCGGAGCCGATATCCTGTCGACGGACACCAACCGCAAGGTGCGCATGCCCGTCCGTTTTCTGGAACATTACCGCTTCAAGCTCAGTCAGGATCAGGAACAATCCGGCGTCGGCCAGGGCAAGGTCGCACCCGGCGACACCTTGGGCTCACCCGCACCGCAACCGGGCAAGAGCGACGAGTCCGGTGGCGGCAACGACCAGGGCGGCGTGGAGTTCGTGATCGAGATGAAGGTCGATGAAATCGTCGACTGGATCTGGGAGGAGTTGAAACTACCCGAACTCGAGCCACGCGCCAGCAGTGTCCTGCAGGAGGAAGACTGGACCCGCGAGGGATGGGACAAGCGCGGCGCCCGTGCCCGACTCGATAGGCGCCGGACGATGAAGGAAGCCATCAAGCGACGCGCCGCGCAGCCCGCTCCCGCCGCTCCTTTCAGCAATGAGGATCTGCGCTACCGCCAGTTGCGCAAACGCACTCGTCCCAATACCCAGGCCGTGGTGCTGTTCGGTCTGGACGCCTCCAGCTCCATGGGCGAACGCGAGCGCATGCTGGCCAAAACCTTCTTTTTCTGGGCGCTGCAAGGCATCCGCCGGCGCTACAGCCAGCTCGAAACCGCCTTCATCGGCCACACCGTCGAGGCGTGGGAGTTCAACGAGGAACAGTTCTTCCAGGTCAGCGGTCAGGGCGGCACGGTGGCCTCCACCTGCTTTCACAAAGCGCTCGAAATCATCGAACAGCGCTACCCGCCGGCCCAGTACAACGTCTATTTCTTCTATGCCTCCGACGGGGAGAACTTCCAGGACGATCACGACCGCGCCGTGGAGAGCCTGCGCTGCATCGCCGAGCTGGCAAATTTCTCCGGCTATGTCGAAGTCGCCAGCCCGAGCCCCATGCAGCGCTACCTCGAAACCTCGCGCGTCTTCGATGAAGCCATCACCGACCCGAAGCACGGCGCCCGCTTCTCCCTGTTCCAGCAGGAAGACGTGTGGGAAGCCATCCGGGCCTTTTTCGGTACCCAGTCCCAGGCGGCCTGAACCGCGAGGTTGTCATGAGCTACCGTCCCTTGAGCTACCAGCATGAAATCGAGGCCCTGGCCCAATCCTACGGACTCGATTACTTCCCGGTGCAGTTCGAACAGGTGCCACCCAGCTTCATGGTGGAAATCGCGGTCTACGGCCTACCGGTGCGCATGCCGCACTGGTCGTTCGGCGTGCGCTACATCTACCAGCTCATCCAGCATCGCATGGGGCATTCGCACATCTTCGAGGTGGTGATTCCCGGCAATCCCGGCCACGCCTATCTCGCCGATTCCAACCGCGAGACCGAAAACATCCTGGTCACGGCGCACGTGCTGGGCCACGCCGATTTCAGCAAGAACAACTTGCTGTTCCGGCGGGTGCAGGAACAGGCCGGCTACCACATCGTCGAGCAGGCCGCGAACCACGCCCAGCGCATCACCCAGGCCATCGAAGCGCACGGCATGGACGCCGTGGAGCGGGTGCTGGACGCCGCGTTCGCCCTGGAACAACACATCGACACGCACCAGGATCTGCGCCGCCCGCTCTATGCCGAGCTCGCCGCGCAGGCAACGCCGGGCAAGCGCCCCGCGTCGCCCATGGACAGCTTCCGCGATCGCTTTGCCCATCTGCCAGGCAGCAGCGCTGCGCCCGAATCGGCACCCAAAAAGACCAGCCTACCACCGCAGCCGGAAAGCGATCTGCTGTGGTTCATCGCTCACTATGCGCCGGATCTGGAAGGCTGGGAACGCGACATCCTGCTGACCGTGCGCGAAGAATCGTTCTACTTCATGCCCATCTTCGCCTGCCAGATCATGAACGAAGGCTGGGCCTCCTACTGGCATGCGCGGCTGCTGCGCGAGGCGCGTTTTCTCCCCGACGAGTTGTACGTCGATGCCATCAAGACCCATTCGGACGTGGTGCGGCCCTACGCCGGCGAGGCGCAGATCGCGCTGCAGGTGAACCCCTACCACCTCGGCTTCTGCCTGTGGGAACACATCATCGAGCGGCACGGGCTCGACGCGGCCCGACGCATCATGGCCACCGAGGACGACTTCGGCTTCATCCGCAACTATCTGGATGAAGAACTGGCACGGCAACTGGGGCTATTCAGCTACACCACCCGGCGGCGCGGTCGCGAAGTGGTGGTGCACGACTGGGACCTCGACGCCCTCAAGGAGACTTTGCTGGCGCCCAAATACCACTACGGCGCGCCGCACGTGCAGGTGACGGAAATGCGCCGCGACGGCACGCTCGTGCTGCAACAGGACCACAATCTCGATCGGCGCGGTCTCGACATGGAATCGGCGCGCAAGGTACTCGAATACATCCACGGCATCTGGCGGCGGCCGGTGGTGCTTCATTCGATCACAGACCAGGGCAAGGAAGCGCGCATCGCCGTGGGCGAGTAACCGATCTCGCCGGCCTCTGCTATGCTAGCGGCCGATTTTCATCGACCGTCTCAAGGAAGGGACCCATGCTGCAATCGCGTTCGTTCTGGCTGGCCCAAGGCGCCGGCATCGTGTTGTTCCACCTCGTCGCCCTGTTCCTGTTGCTCACGGGCATGACCACGGGTCTGGCGGGCACGCTGGTCACGATCTGGGCGATCGTACTGGTGATCCATGTGGGCGAACTCATCGCCGCCTTCGTCGCCCTGAAGGGGATGAACGTGCCGCCCCTGACCCTGATCGTCAAGACGCTCATCTTCGGCTTCATCTGGTGGCTGCCGCGCCGCCTGGGCGTTTACCAGAGCTGACCGCTTCCGGCTCAAGGCGCCGGAAGGGCAATCAGCCCTGCGACACTCGCCCGCATCAGCGCAGCGAGCGTCTTGCTGTCGAGAATCTCCCCGGCCCGGATCATGGCGGCCAGCTCGGCTGGCGTGCGCCAATGTACTTCCAGATGTTCGTCCGCGTCCGGGCGCGGGTCGCCGGGGATGAGTTCACGGGCACAGAACAGATGGATGACTTCGTCGCAGAAGGCAGGGCTGGGCCAGATCGGGCCGAGAGCGTCCCATCGGCGCGCGGAGCACCCCGTTTCCTCGACCAGCTCGCGCCGCGCGGTCGTCTCGAACGCCTCGTCGCCGTCGCGTTTGCCAGCGGGGATCTCCCACATCCAGACTCCCATCACCGGCCGGTACTGACGCAGCAGACAGACCTGCCCCTCATCGCCGACCGCAACCACTGCGGAAGCGCCGGGGTGGCCCACCCAGTCAAGCAGTACCGAGCGGCCGTCGGATAGTGCGAAGGGGCGAGTTGCAAAACGCAGGAATCGACCTTCGATCAGGGAACCCGTAGATTCATCGGCCATGGAATATCTCCGTTTCGTAACGCGTGCTTTCCTCGCAAGGAGTCTACTTTTATAATTTTTATAACTTCATTTTTCAGCATGAAATTCCACAATGCTTGAAATCAGCCTGATCCAACAGCGCTACGGCGCAGACGCCTGGGGACAGCGCCTGGGCGTCGAACCGGTCACATGGGAAACCCCCGGCACGCGCCTGCGCGTCGAGTTGCCCTATCGCCCCACCAACATGAACATGACCGGTCGCACACACGGCGGCATCCTAGCCAGCTTTCTGCACGACGCGGCCAAGCTGCTGGTATTCGGCCAAGCCGACAGCGCAAGCGCAGCGCTGCCGCAGACGCTGGATTTCCAGATCGCCTATCTCGCCGCTGGGGGGCGCGAAACCCTGACCGCCGTGGCCGAACTGTCCCGGCGCACGCGGGAATTCAGCTTCGTGTTCGTCGAGGCGCGCAATGCGGCCGGCGAGGGCATCGCCCGCGCCCAGGTGTTGCTGCGCAATGCGCCCACCGGCGCCGCCGTGACCCATCCCAATCAGCCGCAGGACCCATTTGCGGCGCTGCTCCAGCCGTCGGATGCGGCGCTGGCCCGTTTCGCACCGATGGTGAAATTGTTCAACCAGGCCATGGGGCGCGCTCACCCCGGTTGCAGCACTGAATGGATGGGTGACGGGCTGTGCCTGATGCGCCAGACCGACATCCCGGAGCACCAGGATTGGGCCGGCCAGATCGCGCCGGGCCAGATTCTCACCCTGCTCGACAACACTGGCGGCGGCGCGGGTTGCTCGCTGGCGAGCGATCTGGGCATGGCCGTCACCCTCAGCATCCAGACCGCCTTCTGCGAGCCGGCGGCGGGCGAGGCGCTCACGGCCCACGCCGCCAGCCTGCGCCGCGAGGACGGGCTGACGCACAATCTGGTGCAGATCTTCGGTGCCGACAGCCTGCGGCTCAAAGCCTTCGGCACCATGACGCACCTCGTCCGGCCCAGCAAACGCTAGCCGGGCGATGGATGGCTTGGCTGCCCTGATCACGCTGCTGGGTTTCACGCTGGCGGGGCAAATCATCGCGCATGTGAGCGGCTTGCCGATCCCCGGACCGGTCCTGGGCATGGCCCTGCTACTCGCCGCACTGATGATCCGCGGCCGGGTTTCAGCGGAGTTGGAACGGGTCAGCGCGCTCACCCAACGCCATCTGTCGCTGCTCTTCGTGCCAGCCGGCGTCGGCCTCATGACCCATGCCGCCGCGCTGCGCGCCGAGGGCGTCCCCCTCCTCGTCACGCTGATCGTCAGTACCTTGCTTGCTTTGAGCGCCACCGCGATCATCCTGCAGCGACTGCGGCGCGGGCGGCCGACCTGATGGCACTATGGACCTGGCTGTGGGAGACACCTGCCACCGCCGTGCCGACCGCCTTGCTGCTCACCCTCGGCAGCTATGCCTTGGCGCTGCGCGTTTATCACCTCACCGGCCGGCCTGCCCTGCTGCACCCGGCCATCACCGCCATGCTCACCATCATCGCCGTGCTGGTCACGGGCGATATCGACTACGCGCGCTACCGCGACGGCGCCGCCTTCATCCACTTCCTGCTGGGGCCCGCCACCGTGTCCCTCGCCGTGCCGCTCTATCGCAACCTGGCGCACGTCCGGCGCCTCGGATCGGCGCTGGTGCTCGCGCTGGTGATTGGCGCCACGCTGGCCGTCGTCAGCGCCTGGCTGCTGGGGCGCATGCTGGATCTGTCCGATCTCACGCTGCGTTCGATACTGCCCAAATCGGTCACCACACCCATCGCCATGGGGCTGGCTGAAACCCTGGGCGGCTCGCCCTCGCTGGCCGCCGGCATCGTGCTGGTCACGGGCGTCATCGGTTGTCTGTTCGCGCCCATCGTCTATCGGCTGCTGCGCATCCGCGACCCCGCCGTGCAAGGCTTTGCGCTCGGCGTCGCAGCCCACGGCTTCGGCACGGCCAAGGCCTTCGAGATCAGCCCGCTGGCCGGCGCCTTTGCATCGCTTGGCCTCGGTCTGACGGGTCTGCTGACCGCGCTGGCGCTGCCCTGGATCGGCCGGGCGATGGGCCTGTGAAGCGCTTGTTGCGCTGGCAATCGCAGCGAGCGAAAGGCTACTATCGCCGTTAGCCCGCTTTCGGAATCACTGCTCGCCCGTTTGTTTGATGGATGTGAAGGAGATGCCATGGCCACCTTCGCCGATGTGGACGCTCAGGAAACCCGGGAATGGCTGGACGCCCTCAGCGCGGTGATCGAGCGGGAAGGCCCGGAACGCGCCCATTTCCTGCTCGAGACCCTGATCGATCATGCCCGCCGGTCCGGTGCCCACATCCCCTTCAATCCCAACACAGCCTATCTCAACACCATCCCCCCAGCCGAGGAACAGCGCAGCCCCGGCGATGCCGACATGGAATGGCGCATCCGCTCGTTGGTGCGCTGGAATGCGCTGGCCATGGTCATCAAGGCCAACAAGTTCCATCATGGCATCGGCGGCCACATCGCCAGCTTTGCCTCGGCCGCCACACTCTACGACGTGGGCTTCAACCATTTCTTCCACGCCCCCACCGAAGACCACGGCGGCGATCTGCTCTATATCCAGGGGCACTGTACACCCGGCATCTACGCCCGCGCCTACCTGGAATACCGGTTGCACAAGGAACACCTCCATCGCTTCCGCCAAGAGGCTTCCGGGCCGGGGCTGTCGTCCTATCCCCATCCGCGCCTGATGCCAGACTTCTGGCAGTTTCCCACCGTCTCCATGGGCCTGGGCCCGATCATGGGCATCTACCAGGCCCGCTTCATGAAGTATCTGCAGCACCGGGAACTCGCACGCACCGACAACCGCAAGGTCTGGGTGTTCTGCGGCGACGGCGAGATGGATGAACCCGAATCCATGGGCGCCATCGGTCTCGCCGGCCGAGAGAAGCTCGACAACCTGATCTTCGTCGTCAACTGCAACCTGCAGCGGCTCGACGGACCCGTCCGCGGCAACGGCAAGATCATCCAGGAACTCGAGGGTGATTTCCGCGGCGCGGGCTGGAATGTCATCAAGGTCATCTGGGGCTCCTACTGGGACCCCCTGCTCGCCGCTGACACCAAGGGCCTGCTGCGCCGGCGCATGGAAGAGGCCGTGGATGGCGAGTACCAGAACTACAAGGCCAAGGGCGGCGCCTACACGCGCGAGCACTTCTTCGGCAAATACCCCGAACTCAAAGAGATGGTCTCCCGCATGACCGACCAGGACATCTGGCGGCTCAACCGCGGCGGCCACGATCCACACAAGATCTACGCGGCCTACGCCGCCGCGGTCGCCCACACCGGCCAGCCCACGGTGATCCTGGCCAAGACCGTCAAGGGCTACGGCATGGGCGAGGCCGGCGAAGGCCAGAACATCACCCACCAGCAGAAAAAGATCGGCGAGGAAGCGCTGAAAGCCTTTCGCGACCGCTTCAACATCCCCATTTCGGACGCCGAGATCGGCGATGCGCCCTTCTATCGCCCGCCGCCGGACAGCCCCGAAGTCACCTACCTGCAGGAACGGCGTCGCGCCCTTGGCGGCTATCTGCCGGCACGCCGCCGCGAAAGCGATACGCTCACCGTCCCGCCGCTCAGCGTTTTCGAATCGATGATCAAAGGCACCGACGGCCGCGAAATGTCGACCACCACAGCCTTCGTGCGCATGCTGACGGTGCTCACGCGCGACAAGGCCATCGGCGCGCGCGTGGTCCCCATCGTGCCCGACGAAGCGCGCACCTTCGGCATGGAAGGGCTGTTCCGCCAGATCGGCATCTATTCGCCGGTCGGCCAGCTCTACTCACCCCAGGACGCCGACCAGCTCGCCTACTACCGTGAGGACATCAAGGGCCAGATTCTCGAGGAAGGCATCACCGAGGCAGGCGCCTTTTCCTCCTGGCTGGCTGCGGCCACCTCCTACAGCAACCATGCGCTCACCATGATCCCCTTCTTCATTTTCTATTCCATGTTCGGCTTCCAGCGCATCGGCGATCTCATCTGGGCCGCCGGCGACAGCCGGGCGCGGGGCTTTCTGCTCGGCGGGACGGCCGGACGCACGACGCTGGCCGGCGAGGGATTGCAGCATCAGGACGGCCACAGCCACATCCTCGCCCTCACCCATCCCAGCTGCGTGGCCTACGATCCCTGCTACGCCTATGAGCTGGCCGTGATCCTGCATGCGGGCATGCAGCGCATGATCGAGGGTCGGGAGGACGTGTTCTATTACATCACCGTGATGAACGAGAACTATGCCCATCCGCCGCTGCCGGAGGGTGTGGTCGATGGCATCGTCAAGGGGCTCTATCGCCTGCGCGCCAGTGGCCATGAGGGTCCACGCGTGCAACTGCTGGGCTCCGGGACGATTCTGCGCGAAGTGGAACGTGCGGCCGGCATCCTGGAGGAGCGCTACGGCGTCGCGGCCGATGTGTGGAGCGCCACCAGCTTCACGGAGCTGGCGCGCGAGGGCATGGCGGTGGAACGCTGGAATCTGCTGCATCCGGCCGAGCCACCGCGCAGCAGTTACGTGGACACCTGCCTGGGCGGAACCGAGGGGCCGATCATCGCCGCCACCGACTACATGCGCGCCTATGCCGAACAGATCCGGCCCTATGTCCCGCGGCGCTACCGGGTGCTCGGCACCGACGGCTATGGCCGCTCGGATACGCGCGAGGCGCTGCGCGCGTTCTTCGAGGTGACAGCCGAACACGTCGCGTTCGCCGCGCTCAAATCCCTGGCCGACGAGGGCGCCCTTCCCCTGGAGCGGGTGACGCAGGCCGTGACGGAACTCGGCATCGATCCGGAAAAACCCGCTCCCTGGACCGTCTAGACCCCTGCACTGCCGAGGAGAACGCCCGTGGCCCAGACCCAGGATGTGACCGTTCCCGACATCGGGGACTTCGAGAACGTCGATGTGGTGGACGTGCTGGTCAAGCCCGGCGATGTCGTGACGGCAGAGCAGCCGCTCATCACGCTGGAGAGCGAAAAAGCCGCGCTGGACGTGCCCGCGCCCGAGGCCGGGACGGTGCGCGAGGTGCTGGTCAAGGTCGGCGACAAGGTTTCCCAGGGCACGCCGATCGTGCGGATGGAGGCAGCCAGCGCGGCGACCGCAGAGCCGGCGCCGAACACTGGATCCGAGAGCCGGGACGCGGCGGATGCGCCCGCGAAACAAGCGGCCGGCGCGCAGGACGCCGCGCCGGCAGACCGAGACAGCGACGCGGGATCGGACAAGATCGATCAAGCCTCCACCTTGAGCCCCAGCGCGGACACGCCGCGGCAGAGCGCGGGATCGGACAAGATCGTGCCGCCCCCGGGACCCTCCGCCGCGCCCGCCACCGGTCATCCTGCGCCCGACCGGTCCCAGGCGTTTCTGCCCCACGCCAGCCCCTCGGTGCGCAAATTCGCCCGCGAGCTTGGGGTCGATCTCACCCAAGTGCCCGGCAGCGGCCCCAAGCAACGCATCCTGCGCGAGGACGTCGCCGCCTTCGTGCGCCAGCAACTGACCGATACGGCGCAGCGCGGCGCGATCCCGCCCATCCCGGCCGTGGATTTCAGTAAGTTCGGCCCCATCGAGCGCCAGCCCCTGTCGCGTGTGAAGCGCCGCTCCGGCCCCAACCTGCACCGCAGCTGGCTCAACATCCCCCACGTCACCCAGTTCGACGAGGCCGACATCACCGAACTCGAGGCGTTTCGCAAAGAGAATCAGGCGCGTGCCGAAAAGCGCGGCGTCAAGCTGACCCTGCTGGCCTTCCTGCTCGACGCCTGCGCCCATGCGCTGCGCGAATTTCCGACCGTCAACGCCTCGCTCGATCCCGACGGCGAAACCCTCATCCTCAAGCGCTACATCCACATCGGCGTGGCCGTGGACACCCCGGACGGGCTGATGGTCCCGGTGGTGCGCGACGTCGACAAAAAAGGCGTGTTCGAACTGGCCACCGAGGTCGCCGAACTGGCCGAACAGACGCGCACCCGCAAGCTCAAGCCCGATCGCCTGCAGGGCGCGAGCTTTTCCATCTCCAGCCTGGGCGGCATCGGCGGCACCGCCTTCACGCCCATCATCAACGCCCCGGAGGTCGCCATCCTCGGTGTCTCGCGCGCACGCATGCAGCCGGTCTACCAGGAGGCTGACGGCAGCTTCGCCCCCCGCCTGATGCTGCCCCTGTCCTTTTCCTACGATCACCGGGTGATCGACGGCGCCGAAGCCGCGCGCTTCACGCGCTTTCTGAGCGACATGCTCTCCGACATCCGCCGCCTGCTGCTGTAAACCCTTTGGCCCCGGCCGCCCCGAGCGGCGCGCCCCCGTGGAGTGATGCATGAGCCAGAACCACGAAATCAAGGTACCCGACATCGGCGATTTCGAGAACGTCGATGTGGTCGAGGTGCTGGTCAAACCGGGCGATACGGTCGTCCCCGAACAGCCGCTCATCACGCTGGAGAGCGAAAAGGCCGCGCTGGACGTGCCGGCGCCCGAGGCGGGGACGGTGCGCGAGGTGCTGGTGAAGGTGGGTGACAAGGTCTCCGAGGGCACACCCATCGTCGTGCTGGAAAGCGCCGCCGGCCAGAACGCCTCACCTGCCGGTGCATCCCCGCGCCAATCAGCCCCGACAGACGGCCAGGACACCGCCACACCGGCCAAGGTCGAGCCGGCGGGCCACCCAGGCACCGCTGCGCCATCCCCGCCCGCGCAACGGGTCGACGCCCCTGCACCGTCCGCAGCGCCACAGGCCGCCCCCGGCCCGGCCAGCGGCGCCGGCCGGGGGCTCCTGGTCATCGGCGGCGGACCGGGCGGCTACACCGCCGCCTTCCGCGCCGCGGATCTGGGCATGAAAGTGACGCTCATCGAGCGCGATGCCACCCTGGGCGGCGTGTGCCTGAATATCGGCTGCATCCCCTCCAAGGCGCTGTTGCACGCCGCCGAGGTCGTGACCGAGGCCCGCGCGATGGCGGCGCATGGCATCCGCTTCGGCGCGCCCGAAATCGATCTCGCGGCCCTGCGGGCCTGGAAAGACGGCGTGGTCGGCCGACTCACCGGCGGGCTGGCTCAGCTCGCGAAACAACGGCAGGTCGAAGTCATCCGCGCCGAGGCGCGCTTCGTCGACGCCCACACCGTCGCGCTTAACAGCCAAGGCAGCGAGCGCACGCTCACCTTCGAGCAGGCTATCATCGCCTGCGGTTCGCGCCCGGTCGTGCTGCCCTTCCTGCCGGCCGATGCCCGCATCATGGATTCGACCGCTGCGCTCAGCGTGCCGGAGATACCGGGGCGGCTGCTCATCATCGGCGGCGGCATCATTGGCCTGGAAATGGCGACCTTCTACAGCGCGCTCGGCAGCCGGGTCACGGTGGTGGAAATGGCGCCGCAGCTGGTGGCCGGCGCCGATGCCGATCTGGTGCGCGTGCTGCAAAAGACGCTCGCCAAAAAGCTGGAAGCGCTCTACCTCGGCACCAAGGTCACGGCCGTTTCAGCGACCGACCAGGGGCTCGACGTGCGTTTCGAGGGCAAGGACGCCCCAGCCGAGGACCGCTTCGACCGCATCCTCGTCGCCGTCGGCCGCATCCCTAACGGCCGGCTGCTGAACGTGGAAGCGGCGGGTCTTAAGCTGGACGCGCGCGGCTACATCCCAGTGGATGAGCGCATGCGCACCACCCAGCCGCACCTGTTCGCCATCGGTGACTGCGTGCCCGGCCCCATGCTGGCGCACAAGGCCACGCACGAAGCCAAGGTCGCCGCCGAGGTGGCAGCCGGCGAGAAATCAGCCTTCATCGCGCGCGTGATTCCCTCGGTCGCCTACTGCGATCCCGAACTCGCCTGGTGCGGCCTCACCGAAACCGAGGCCAAGGCGCAGGGCCGCGAGGTCGGCAAGGGCGTCTTTCCCTGGGCCGCGAGCGGGCGGGCGCTGGGCATGGGGCGCGAGGATGGCCTGACCAAGTTGATCTTCGACGCCAAGAGCGGCCGCGTGCTGGGCGGCGGCATCGTCGGGCCGCACGCCGGCGACCTCATCGCCGAACTGGCGCTGGCGGTGGAAATGGGCGCCGACGCCGAAGACATCGGGCTGACCATCCATGCCCATCCCACGCTGTCGGAAACCCTCGCCTTCGCGGCCGAATCCTACGCCGGCACCATCACCGACCTCATGCCGCCGCGTCGGCGCTGACGGCGGATTGCGGGCCAAGACAGCGCGCCGCAATGCCTTGCCGCCCAGTAGAAAAACCGGCACCGGGGCAGGGCAAATCCCTGCCCAGGTGCCGGCCTTCGCTCCACCGCAACGGCGGATGCCGGTCAGCCCTTCTTTTCAGTGAAAGGCTTGAGCTGACCGAAGCCGGTCGGCGAAGTTGGCGAGGGAGTCTTCTCGCAGCTGCCTTTGGGCACCATCTTCCAAGCATCGCCCTGGTAGTCGACCTTGGAGGATCCCGCACACGAGGTGCCGGGGCCGCCCGCGCAATCGTTCTTGCCCTTGAGCGCAATGCCGTAGCATTTTTCCTTGCCCGCCGCAGCGCCGTGGTCGGTTTCAGCAGCCGCCGGTGCGGCCGCCAGCGTAAGCGCCGTACCGAAGGCCAAAGCGAGGGCGTTTCCAGCGATCAGGAAGGGTTTCGTGGACTGGTTCATGTCGTCTCCTTACTTGTCAGTAGGTCCCTTTGGCCTCCGCGGCCGAGGGCTGCGCCGAGCATAGCGGACTGACCTTGCGGTGTCAGGGTCGGTGCCGACCGGCCCGCGGTTTGACCCGGCCGACGGACGGGCGTTCCGCGCCCGCGCGCCGCGGCAGGCCGGTGTGCTGGGTGAGCGCCGTGCCGCGCGCCGGGGTGGCGTTCTTGCGCCGCGGGCTGTGATAACCCGCGTCCGTCGCCGGCTGCCAGGTGGGAATCAGGTGATGCTTGCCGTTGCCGATGAGGTCGGCCCGGCCCATGGCTTTGAGCGCCTCGCGCAAGAGCGGCCAATTGGCCGGATCGTGGTAGCGCAAAAAGGCCTTGTGCAGCCGGCGCCGCCGCTCGCCCTTGACGACGTCCACCCGCTCGCTGTCGCGCCCCACGCGGCGCAGGGGATTGCGGCCCGAATGGTACATCGCCGTCGCGGTCGCCATCGGGCTGGGATAGAAGGTCTGCACCTGATCGGCGCGAAAGCCGTTCTTCTTCAGCCACAGTGCCAGGTTCATCATGTCCACGTCTGTCGTGCCGGGATGGGCGGCGATGAAATAGGGAATCAGGTACTGCTCCTTGCCGGCCTCTTTCGAATATTTCTCGAACAGCTGCCGGAAGCGCTCGTAGCTGCCGATGCCGGGCTTCATCATCCGGGACAGCGGCCCCTCTTCGGTGTGCTCGGGCGCGATCTTGAGATAACCGCCGACGTGGTGCGTCACCAGCTCCCGCACGTATTCCGGCGAGCGCACGGCGAGGTCGTAGCGTAGCCCCGAACCGATGAGGATCTTCTTCACCCCCGGCAGCGCCCGCGCCCGGCGGTACAGCCCGATGAGCGCCGAGTGATCGGTGTCGAGGTTCTCGCAGATGCCGGGATACACACAGGACGGCTTGCGGCAGGCGGCCTCGATCGCGCGGCTCTTGCAGGCGATGCGGTACATGTTGGCGGTGGGCCCGCCCAGATCCGAAATCACACCGGTGAAGCCCGGCACCTGGTCGCGGATGGCCTCGATCTCGCGGATGATCGAGTCCTCCGAGCGGTTCTGGATGATGCGCCCCTCGTGCTCGGTGATCGAGCAGAACGTACAGCCGCCGAAGCAGCCGCGCATGATGTTCACCGAAAAGCGGATCATCTCCCAGGCCGGGATGCGCGCCGCGCCGTGGCGCGGATGCGGCGCCCGCGCATAGGGCCGGTCGAAGACGTAATCCATCTCCTCGGTGGTGAGCGGGATGGGCGGTGGATTGATCCACACCTCGCGCGTGCCGTGGCGCTGCACCAGTGCGCGGGCGTTGCCGGGGTTGGTCTCCAGATGCAGCACGCGGTTGGCGTGGGCATAGAGCACCGGGTCCTCGCGCACCGCCTCGAAGCTCGGCAGGCGGATCACGGTGCGCTCGCGCGGGGCCATGGTGTGCTTGCGGGCGCCGGCGCGCAACGCGCCGAGCGGGACCGAGGCCGCGCCGCCCACCATCGGCGCCACGGCGGCCCCGTCAGGCGGCGGGGCAGCCGGCGCCTCCGCGCAGCCCGCCGCCGCGCCGCCGAGGTAGGGGTTCACCCGCGCCTCGGTCCGGCCCGGTGTGTCGATTGTCGTCGAGTCGATCTCAACCCAGCCGACCGGTGGGCTGCGGCGCACGAAGGCCGTGCCGCGCACGTCCGTGATCGTCTCGATGGGCTCGCCGCGCGCCAGGCGATGGGTCAGCTCCACCAGCGCCCGCTCGGCATTGCCGTAGAGCAGCATGTCCGCCTTGGCATCCAGCAGGATGGAGCGGCGCACCTTGTCCTGCCAGTAATCGTAGTGCGCGATGCGGCGCAGCGAGCCCTCGATGCCACCCAGCACGATGGGCACGCCCGGGTAAGCCTCGCGACAGCGCTGGGCATAGACGATGCTCGCCCGATCCGGCCGCGCCCCGCCCTGCCCGCCCGGCGTGTAGGCATCGTCCGAGCGGATCTTCCGGTCCGCCGTGTAGCGGTTGATCATCGAATCCATGTTGCCGGCGGTGACGCCGAAATAGAGCACGGGCGCGCCCAGCGCGCGAAAAGGCTCTGCGCTGTGCCAATCCGGCTGGTCGATGATGCCCACGCGAAAGCCCTGCGCCTCCAGCACCCGGCCGATCACCGCCATGCCGAAGCTCGGATGGTCGACATAGGCATCCCCCGTGACGAGGATCACATCGCAGGCATCCCAGCCCAGCGCGTCCATCTCGGCGCGGCTGGTCGGCAGGAAGGGCGCAGCGCCGTAGCACTCGGCCCAGTGGCGCGGCCAGTCGAACAGGCGCGGGGGATCGGCAGGGGCGGACATGGCGCGGGCTCTCGGGGAAGCGGACGTTTGCACGGCAACGCGCAGCAGGATGGCGGAACTGTCGGCAGTTTAGCAGACCGCCCCAGCGCCCATGAAATCGCGCACGCGACGGCGCACCATCCCGCCATGGTGCATCACCCTCGGCAGCCGCCCCGATTTGGCGCATACACCGCTTTACGAACGCCCGATTTCCCATGCACGGCCCGCACTTTGCAAACCGTCATGCTTTTGAAACATGGCACCGATACCATGCACGCGTGCAACAAGCCCGCTCCTAAGCCAAAAGTCGAGCATGTGCTCGCAGAATGGCCCGGATCGTGCTATCAGCTTCGCCGATGCGACCGCCGGGCGCTGAATAGAACACCCGCCTGGAAGCGTTGTCATCTTGCGACGCTTGTCGCAGTTGGCCGCATCGGGTAAGCTGCCCCGGCCTGACAAATGAGAACGGTTGCTGTTTTGCAAGCATCGGCAAGTCCCTTGAGGCAACCCGACTTGTAGGATGGGCCAGCGCAGCAAGAGGCCGAAGGTCGCCTCGTATTCGGATGATGTCGAACCGCCGCATCGGGCTCACCCCAACCCGACCGGCATCCCGCGGAACTCCTGCTCGCGGGACAAGACCGATCCGAATATGAAAAGGCCATGGAAGGGTTGGTTGAGTCCTTCGCGAACCGGGGCACCGGCAGTTCGAGGACGATAGGAAGAGTCTGCGCCGGCCGGTTCGCCGGCGGGTGTCAATGGTTGTGTATCTCTCTGAGGAGTTTCCCAAGATGTCCAAATCGACGTTCAATGCCTTGGCTTCCCTGGCCATTCTGGCCGCTGCCCCGATGGCCGCGCAGGCCGAAATGACCGAGATGGCCGATACCGAACTGGCCGGCGTGGCCGGTCAAGGTCCGATTGCAAACCTGATTGATGTGTTGACGCCGGGACCGGGCACACCTGGTGGGCAAGGAAACCCAATTTCATATATCGACACAGACAATGACGGGGACATTGACCAAGTAACTTATGCGTACGATCCTGGTTCACCCGATAAATTCATCGGCACCACGATTGCTGGCGCCATCGGCGAGACTGCAGGTGATGCCACCCAAAACGCCATCGGCTTCGGCCTGCTGCCCTTCACTGGCCCTATCAGCGCTTTGGGCGCCTTCAATGGCCGAGTGCTCGACAATGCGAGTGATGTCGGTACCGGCGTCGCCGACATCGCCTTCTATGGCCCCTTCCGCGCGCTGGAGCTGGCCGGAAACATCTTGGCCGCCCCGGTGAATTTCGTGTTCAATCCGCTCGACCGCGCCTTGGCCGGCGTCACCGGCCGCTTCGAAGCCACCGTCGACGGTGCCGCCTACGCCTTCACCGAAGTCAAGGGCGCGCTGATCGCCGGCGCCTTCGCCAGCGCCTCGCAGGGTGCCGCCAATAACGGTCTGGATTTCACGGCCCGCGTCCTCGGCCGCATCTCCCAGGCTCAGGCGGGTCTGACCAACAACCGCCTCAGCGCGCTGGCCGACAAGTACGGCTATTGATCCCCAGCGCCGCAAGGCGCATCGGCATCGATGCAAAGGCCGCCTTCGGGCGGCCTTTTCTTTTGGAAAATCTGCGCGATGGGACTCTCGAACGCCGCGCGGCAATGCACACCCCTGCTAAAGTCCCGGACAGGCGCGGCCGATCCCTAAGCCAACGTCGCCGCCACCCCTCGGCGTCGCACCCGACCACCCGCCGCGTTGCGGGGCAGCTCGCATTCCCAGGAGATGACCATGTCGATGTCCGCCATCAAGATTTCGCCCGCCATTGCGCTGCTGGCCGCACTGCCGTTTTGCGCAGCGGCACAATTGCAGCACCTGCCGAGCAGCGAACTGGCCCAAGTCGACGGCCAGTGGAGCCTCGACATCGACATCACCAACAGCCAGACCGTGACCGGTGCGCCGCTGCTGTCGGGCAATCCGCTGCTGCTGCCGGTCACCCTGCCGCTGGCCGTGATCAACGGTTTCACACAGGGTGCCCAGACCAATGCCGGGGCGCTGGGGGCCGGCGCCGCCGATGTGCTCTTCATGCCGCTGTTCCGGCCGCTCGAATTGGCCGGGCAAGCCACCGCGACGGCGCTGGATATCCTGTTCCTGCCCATGTCCGCACCGCTGGACGTGGCCGGCCATGTCTTCGCCGCGCTGGAAGACGGCGCGGTCGGCACCGCAACGGCGGTCCTCACCGCGCCCATCAACGCCGTCTTCGGTCCGGTCAACCGTGTGGTGGAGGGCGTAACCGGCCGCGCTCAAGCGACGGTGGACGGCATCGCCTACGCCCTGCTCGAGGTCACCGGCCCCCGCATCACCAACGCCTTTGCCGGCGCCTCGGTGGCAGCCGAAGCGAACGGCTTGACGTTTACCAGCCGCGTTCTCGGCCGCATCGCCCAAGCCCAGGCAGGCCGCACGGCCATGCGTCTGGACGCACTGGAAACCCGCAACGGCTACTGAATCAATTTCGTGCGCACCGCTCGGCCGCCTGCGGGCGGCCTTTTTTTGCCCGGCGCCTATGCGGCGCTCTACAGACCCAGAGGGGCCAGCGCACCCTTGCCGGCGCGCACCACCATCGGTGCCTCACCGAACAGATCGACCACGGTGGTGGGCTCGAAGCCGCATGCGCCGCCGTCGAGAATCAGGTCCACACCCCGGCCGAGTGCGGCCGCGATGCTCTCGGCGTCGGTGGGCGGGTCCACCTCGCCCGGCAGCAGCAGCGTGCAACTCATGAGCGGCTCCCCGAGCGCCTCGAGCAAGCCCTGCACCACCGGATGATCCGGGACACGGATGCCAATGGTGCGGCGCTTGGGATGTTGCAGCCGGCGCGGCACCTCGCGCGTGGCGGGCAACAGGAAGGTGTAGGCGCCCGGGGTCACGGCGCGCAGCAGACGGTAGGCCGCCGTGTCGACCTTGGCATACTGGGCGATCTCGGACAGATCCCGGCAGACCAGCGTGAAATGATGATCCTTGCCGAAGCCGCGCAAGGCGCGGATGCGCTCCATGGCGTCCTTGTCGCCCAAATGGCAGCCCAGCGCGTAGCAGGAGTCGGTGGGATAGGCGACGACGGCCCCCGCGCGGATGCGCTCAGCGGCCTGTTTGAGCAGACGTGGCTGGGGATGGGTGGGATGGATGCTCAGGGACTGTGTCATTCGAAACCTCTTGCGGATGAACGGCGGCGGATCGTTGCAGGCGGGCGCCCGGTAAAAGGGCCACTTTCGGTTCGGCCGCTGCCCGCGCAGCAAGTTCCCCGCCCGTCCTCGCGCCAAGACGCGCTTCGTCTTGTATGATCGCTGTTTTGCCCCGTTGAGGCGACACGTGCTGTATCTCATCCTGCTCCACGAAGCCCCAGGCGGATCGACCCACCGCGCCGCAGCGCGCCCTGAGCATCTGGCGCGACTTGAAGCGCTCCGGGATGCTGGGCGGCTCGTGCTGGCCGGTCCGCTGCCGGCCGTGGACGACGCCGATCCAGGGCCCGCCGGTTTTCTCGGCTCGGCCATCGTCGCCGAGTTTGCCGACCTCGACGCCGCCCGGGAATGGGCGGAGGCGGACCCCTACCGCTCGGCTGGCGTAACAGGGAACATCAGCGTGTTTCCCTTTCGTCAGGTGCTGCCGTGAACGAAACCACACCGATGCGCATCCAAGCGCTGTTGACTGCGGCCTTTGGCCCCGCCGAGATCCGCATCCGTGACGACAGCGCGCTGCATGCGGGCCATGCCGGCGCCCGCAGTGGCGGCGGACACTACCACGTCGAAATCCGCACTGCTCACTTCTCCGGCATGCCCCTGCTGGCCCGGCATCGGGCCGTGTATGGCGCGCTGGCGCCGCTCATGGGCAACGCCATCCACGCGCTCAGCCTCGCCACTCTCGCCCCGGACGAGCCCACAGCGCGCTGAGCCGCGCGTTTTGACCGATCTGCGGCTAAGATGCGCATGTTCCCCTCCCCTGATGCAAGGACTTTTCATGATCATCCGCAAAACCTCGCTCCCCATCGCGCTGGGCCTCACCCTCACCCTCGCGGCCTGTGACCGTCCCTCGTCCTCTGGACCCGGCTTCCAGCATGCGGTGCCCGGCAAGGCCGTCATCACTGTGTCCGGTGTTGAGATCAGTGAACCCATCTTCGAGTCCTTTGCCTCAGCCCAGGGCCTCAGCCCGGCCACGGCCGAGAACCGCGAGGCGCGTCGCAAGCTCGCCGATCAGCTCACCGATCTGGAGCTGCTGTCGCAGGACGCGGTGCGGCAGAAACTGATGCAAAACCCGGAGATGATGTCGTCCCTGCTGGCGCAGTACTACACGACCCTGGCCGGGGCGGCCGTACAGGAATACACCAAGGCCCATCCGCTAGACGAAGAAGCCATCCAGAAGGCCTATGAAGACTGGGTTGCGACTCTGCCCAAGACCGAGTACCACGCGCGCCACATCCTGGTGAAGGAAGAAGCCACGGCCAAGACCATCTTGGAGAAGCTCAAGGAAGGCGGCGATTTCGGTAAGCTGGCCGCCGAGTATTCGCTCGATCCCTCCAAGAACGAGGGCGGCGATCTGGGCTGGTTCACGCCCGAGCAGATGGTGGCGCCGTTCTCCGCTGCGGTGACTGCGCTCAAGCCCGGGGAGATCGCCAATGCGCCGGTGCAGACCGACTTCGGCTGGCACGTGGTGAAATTGGAAGAAACCCGCGATGCGCCGGTGCCCAAGCTCGAGGAAGCCCGCGACGCGGTGACCAACCACGCCAACAACAAGCAGATCGAGGCTTACCTCGCGGAGCTGCGCAAGAAGGCCACGATCAAGGTCAACGAGAAGATCATCAACGAAGGCGGCAAGCTGCCCGAACCGGCCGCCAAGACCGAAGCCAAGACCTGATGGGGCCGCGATCCGGCCGGTCCCCTATGGCGGGGCCGGCCGGACGTCCGGCGGTATGCTGCCTCGCCATATGCTCGGGATGTCCCCGGGATCCCTGAGCCGCCTCCCAATCCCGCTACGAACCGCTGCCCGCGCCAGCCCGAACAGCGGCCTCGAGCGCCGCCCGCAAGGCGGCCGGTGACAGGAATTGCGGCGGGTCCTGTGCCTCCAGCGTGTGAATCAGCCGCACCAGCGCGTCGTTGACCGGCGTCGGCCGCCCGACGGCGCGGCCCAGCGCGCTGATCTCGCCGTTGATCTGCTCGACCTCGGTGGGCCGGCCGGCCGCGATGTCTGCGGCCATCGACGGCCTTGCCACCGCGCTCAGGCTGTTGCCGAGCCGGGCCACGTACGCCGGCAGCGGCCCGAGATACAATCCCATCATGCGGTAGGCGCGATACGGCACCGGCAAGGGCATGCGAAACGGGATGCCCGCCGCCGCGAGCGTCGCCACCGCCTCGTCCAGCGTGTGCACAAAGGCGCGGCGCAGGTGGCGATCGCGCATCAGGTCGAGAAAGCCTGAATCCGTCAGCGTGCAGATGGCGTTGTTGAGGTTGAACAGCAGCTTGCCCCAGGCCGCAGACGCATCGCCCTGGGTGACCATGAACCCGGCGCGGCGCAGGCCCGCGCGAAAGGGGGCGTCGCGCTGCTCCAGGGTGAGCATGGGGCGGGTGGTGAGCCGATAGCTGCTAAGCGGCACCTCGACCTTGCTGTTGAAGAGCACCGTGAGGTGCGCGATCTGGCGGCCGGGCAGCGACTGGCGCAGGATGTCCGTCGAGCGCACACCGTTCAGGCAACTGACGATGGGCACCTCGGGCGGCAGCTCGCGCAGCGCGGCCGCCACCGCATCGAGCGCGGGGTACTTCACGGCGATGAGCACCCGGCGCGGCGCAAAGTCCGCGAGCCGCGCGCCCATCGGCACGCCGGTGGCGATCACCGGCGCCCGATGCGAGGCAAAGCCCACGCGCAGGGTGGCGGGCACCGGCGCCGCCGCGCCGCCGACGTCTCGCACCAGCAGGCCGGTCGCATGCCCGCTGGCGTGCAGCAGACCCCCGATCACGCCACCGACCGCGCCGGCCCCTATGATTAGGGTGTCGATCTCCACCATGCTCGTGCCTCCCTGGCTCTCATGCTGCGATCCCTCGCGCTTGGCCGATGTGCCGCCCGTCGCCTGCCGTAAACCGACTCAACCCGGAGCGATCGCGATCAGCCACGCGGCGTGCGACAGGCGCTCACCCGGACGAGAACGCCCGCCATCACGCAGGACGTGGTACGGCGGCCCCGGGAGCGGCCGGTCTGAACAGCGCCATGACGAAGTCGGTCATGCCGCGCGCCAGCTCACGTTCGGCGAAGAACACCTCGCCGTAGTCCTCCGAGCGCAGCAGCTCGGCCTCCTCGGCATTGTGGGTCCGCAGGACCACCGCAATGGCCGGATTGAACCGCCGCGCCTGGCGCACCATCTGGCGCACGTGGAGGGTTTCGGGAATGGCGATCACCAGCACCCGAGCGGCGCCGACCCGAACCTCGCTGAGGATGTCGCTCTGCGTGGCATCGCCGTTCACCGCCACGCGCTCGTCGCGCCGCAGGCGCTCGACCAACTCGCGATTGTGCTCGACCGTCACATGCGGCACGCCCGCCTCGCTCAGCGCATCGGCGATTTGCCGGCCGACCCGCCCGCCACCGACGATGACGGCGTGGTCGTTCAGCACCGCGGGGTCGAAGCCCTCGGGCAACCGGGCCAGCGGATCGACTTCACTGGACAGCGTTTCGGCCCGGAAGAATCGTCTGATCCTCTGGCCGAACAGACCGACGAGCGAGAACATGGAGGCGTTGCCTGCAATGGACAGCAAGGCGCCGGCCAGGATCAGGCTCTGGCCCTGAACGGGGAGCAGCCCCAGGCTCACGCCCAGCCCGGCCAGGATGAAGGAGAACTCGCCGATCTGCGCCAAGCTGGCCGCGACGATGAGGGCGGTGTTGAGGGGGTAGCGTAACAGCAGCACCAGTCCGACCGCGGCGACCGACTTGCCGACCATGATGATCGCCACCACGGCGGCGACCTTGCCCGGCTCGCGCCAGACCACGGCCGGATCGAACAACATCCCGACCGACACGAAGAACAGCACAGCGAAGGCGTCGCGGAGCGGCAGCGATTCCTCCGCCGCCCGGTGGCTGAATTCCGATTCGCGCATCATCATGCCGGCGAAAAAGGCGCCGAGCGCGAAGGACACATCGAACAGCTTGGCGGCGCCGAAGGCCACGCCCACGGCGATGGCGACCACCCCGAGCGTGAACAGCTCGCGCGAGCCGGTGCGCGTCACCCACCACAGGATCTTGGGCAAAGCGCGGCGGCCGACAACCAGCATCAGCACGACGAAAGCGGCGACCTTGGCCAGCGTGATGCCGATCACCGAACCGAGGTCGCCGCCGCTGGCATCGGCCGCACCCTGGCCGGCCGACAGCACTTCCGCCACCGCCGGCAGCAGGACCAGCACCAGGACCATCACCAGATCCTCGACGATCAGCCAGCCCACGGCGATCTGGCCATGGATGGAGCGCAGCAGCCCCTGCGCTTCGAGTGCCCGCAGCAGCACGACCGTGCTGGCGACGGAAAGACTCAGGCCGAAGACCAGTGCCGCGCCCGGGCTCCATCCCCACCACAGCGCCATGCCGGCACCGAGCGCGGTGGCGGCCGCAATCTGCACGATGGCGCCGGGCACGGCGACGCGCCGCACCGCCATCAGGTCGTCCAGCGAGAAATGCAGCCCGACGCCGAACATGAGCAGCATCACGCCGATTTCGGCGAGCTGGCTGGCCAGCCCCATGTCGGCGACGAACCCGGGTGTCGTCGGCCCGATGAGGATGCCCGCCAACAGATAGCCCACCAGCGGCGGCATGCGCAGCCGCGCGGCCAGCAGCCCGAACACCATGGCGAGTCCGAAGCCTGCCGCGATCGTGGCGATCAGATTCACATCATGCGGCATGCCGGCGCCTCGTTTCAGTGGGTGCGGTCTGCGTCGTCCAGCAGGGCGCGCAGCAGCGGAATGGTCAGGCGCCGCTGGGCCGCCAGGGCCGCGCGGTCGAGTGTGTCCAGCACGGCGAACAGGTGCGCTGGGTGCCGCGCCTCCCGCGCCATGAGATAGCGCGCCACCGGCTCGCTCAGCGTCAATCCACGGCGGGCGGCGCGCATCTGCAGGGCGCGCAGCTTGCCCTCATCATCGAGCGGCGCCAGCGCGAACACTCCTCCCCAGCCGAGCCGCGAACCCAGATCCGCCAGCGCCCAGGCGCTACCGGTCGGGGCCGCATCCGCCGCAGCGGCGAACACGCCGCCCGTGTCCTGGAGTTCGTGGAAGACGGCCAGAATCGCCCGCTCCCAGTCCCGTTGCCCGGCGATGCAGTCGATGGCGTCGAAGGCGACCACCGCGCCGGCCGGCACCCAGTCGTCCAGCAGCTCGGGCGCCCAGCGCGCATGATTGGCGAGGCACAGGTAGCGGATCGGGCGGTGCGCTTGACTTTCCCGGCACAGCGCCTTGAGCAAATGGCTCTTGCCGCTGCCCGTGGGTCCCGCCAGAAACAGGGTCCCCCGCGCCTCGGGGCGCGCCAGCGCCTGTGCGGCGGCGCGCGCGACGCGATTGGGAGACCCCTCTGGCAAATGAAAGTTCTCGAAGACGTCCTCGTCGGTCAGCTGCACCGGCAGCGGCAGTTGCGGACCCGTTCTCTCGCCCTTCGCGCCACTCATGGCCGGCCGATCCAGTCGAGGTCGAGGCGCGATTCGGTCACCGCTGCGCCGTTGCGGTCACGCCGCAGTTGCCCACTCGCCTCGATCAAACCAATCAGCGATTCCGGGGGCAGCGTGGTCGTCGCCTGCCAGAGGAAGGTCGTGCGATCGACTTCCTCCAGGTACAGCTGGCCGAGGCCGGCCTGTGCGCGCAGCTCGGCTACGACGGCCGCATAGTCCTCGTAGGTGACGATGCCGTCGACCGCAATGTGTATCGTTCGCGCGCCGGTCTCAGCATGCGGACTGCCTGTAAGTACCGCGAGCAGCAACGCCGCGGGCCGCACCGTGCGCGCCAGCAACCTGTTCACTCTGTGCTCCTTTATGCCCCCCTATCCGGCTGAGGTAAGATACACCATCGCCCGATCCCCTCCTGCCCACGCCTCAAGGAACCCCATGAGCGGCAAAACGCCCCTGACCTACCGCGACGCCGGTGTCGACATCGATGCCGGCAACCGCTTGGTGGACCGCATCAAGCCCGCCGCCGCGCGCACCACGCGGCCCGAAGTGCTCGGCGGTCTCGGCGGCTTCGGCGCGTTGTTCGCGCTCCCGATCGACCGCTACCGCGAACCGGTGCTGGTATCGACCACCGACGGCGTGGGCACCAAACTCAAGCTGGCGCTGGACATGGACCGACTCGACACCATCGGCATCGATCTGGTCGCCATGTGCGTCAACGACCTGATCGTGCAGGGCGCCGAGCCGCTGCTGTTTCTGGACTACTACGCCACCGGGTGGCTCGATGTGGATCGCGCGGCGACGGTGATCGAGGGCATCGCCGCCGGCTGCGCGGAATCGGGCTGCGCCCTGGTGGGCGGCGAGACGGCCGAGATGCCGGGGCTTTACGCCGCGGCGGACTTCGACCTTGCCGGCTTTGCGGTCGGCGTGGTGGAGCGCGCGCGCATCCTGGACGGCCGCGCCGTGGCGCCCGGGGACGCCATCCTGGGGCTGTTTTCCTCGGGCCCGCATTCCAACGGCTATTCCCTGATCCGCCGCATCCTCGCCCAAAGTGGTCAGCCTCTGGACGCCGCCTTCGAGGACACCACACTGGGGGCGGCCCTGCTCACCCCCACCCGACTTTACGTCAAGCCGGTGCTCGCCCTGCTCGCCGCGCACCCGGTTCACGCGCTGGCCCACATCACCGGCGGCGGCCTGGTCGAAAACCTGCCGCGGGTGCTACCCGACGGCACGCGCGCCGTGATCGACCCCAGCCGTTGGCGCCGCCCGGCCGTCTTCGACTGGCTGCAGGCTGCTGGGGATGTGCCCGAGGCCGAGATGTGGCGCACCTTCAACTGCGGCATCGGCATGGCCGTCTGCCTGCCGACCGAGGCCACCGATGCAGCGCTCGCGCTCCTCGCGGCGCACGGCGCTCCGGGCACGGTGATCGGCCACATCGAGACCGGCGACGAGCCGCGGCCGACCGTCGTCCTCACCGGCGCATGAGCAGGACCTTGCGGGTCGTGGTGCTGATCTCGGGCGCGGGCAGCAACCTGTCGGCGCTGATCGACGCCCAGGAACGCGAGGGTTATTGCATCGTCGGCGTCGTCAGCAATCGCCCCGCTGCGGCCGGCCTCGGCCGCGCGCGGGCGGCCGGCATTCCGGCGTTCACGATCGACCACACCGCCTTTACCGACCGGCTCGCGTTCGAGGCCGCGCTCGCAGCCGCGCTCGATCGGCTTGCGCCCGACCTGATCGTGCTCGCCGGTTTCATGCGCGTGCTCACCGCCGATTTCGTGGCGCGCTTTGCAGGGCGCATGCTGAATGTGCACCCCTCGCTGTTGCCGGCCTATCGCGGCCTCGACACCCATGCGCGGGTGCTCGCCGCTGGCGAACGCTGGCACGGCTGCAGCATCCATTACGTCACGGCCGAGCTCGACGGTGGGCCGGTCGTGCTCCAGGCCCGGCTCGCCGTGCAGCCCGGGGACACGGCCGCGAGCCTGCAGGCCCGTGTGCAGGCCCTGGAACACCAGATCTACGCGCGCGTCGTCGGATGGATCGCGCAGGGTCGCCTGCGCTGGCAGGATGCCGGCCCCTGGTTCGACGGTGCACCGCTCAACGCGCCGCTGCAATCCGACCCGGCATGGGCGTGCGCGTCGTGAGGCTGCGCCTGCTGCTTGCGCTCGGGCTGGTGCTGGGCCTGCTCGGTTCGGCCGGTGCCGCGCCCGCCGCACCGCCAGCGCCAACCCTGAACGGCCTGCTGGCGCCCTACGAGGCCACCTACCGCCTGCAGCAGGGCCCCTTGACCCTGGCGCGTGCCACCTTCGCGCTGCGCCGTACCGACGGCGATGTGTGGACGCTGACCTCGCGTACCGAGGCGACAGGCTGGCTCGGCGCCCTGCGCGACGATCGCATCACCGAAACCAGCCGCTTCCGCGTCACGGACGACCGGCTGCTGCCACTTTCCTACGTGATGCATCACACCGGCCCGGACGGCACCAAGACCGAAACGGCCGATTTCGATTGGGCCGCGCGCCGGGTCCGTGGCCGGGTCAATGAAGCGGCTTTCGATCTGCCGCTCACCGAACATACCTACGACCGGCTGAGCCTGCAGGTGGTGGTCCGCGCGGCCGCCGCGCGCGGGATTTCGCCAGTGAAGGTAAGCATGCTGGAAAAGAACAAGATCAAGCCGGTGCGCTTCGAGCAGGGCGCGCTGGAAACCGTCCAGACCGCCGCCGGTCGCTTCGACGCCGTCCGCATGGGCCAGGTGGACAGCAAAAAGCCGATGCGCTTCTGGCTCGCCCCAACGGCGAACCATCTGCCGGTCCGGGTCGAACAGGACCGCGGCAAGCTGCACCTCAAGCTCGAACTGGAGCGTCTGGACCTGGCCGGTACTGGGCGCGGCTAGGCGCGCGGCAGGGTAACCCCGCTCTGCCCCTGATACTTGCCGCCGCGGTCCTTGTAGGAGGTCTCGCAGACCTCGTCGGACTCGAAGAACAGCATCTGCGCCACGCCTTCGTTGGCGTAGATCTTGGCCGGCAAGGGCGTGGTGTTGGAAAACTCGAGCGTCACATAGCCTTCCCACTCGGGCTCGAGCGGCGTGACGTTCACGATGATGCCGCAGCGCGCGTAGGTGCTCTTGCCGAGACAGATGGTGAGTACATTGCGCGGAATGCGGAAGTATTCCACCGTCCGCGCCAGCGCGAAGCTGTTGGGCGGGATGATGCACACCTCGCCGGTGAAGTCGACGAAGCTGCTGGCGCTGAACGCCTTGGGGTCGACGACGGCCGAGTTGATGTTGGTGAAGATCTTGAATTCATCGGCGCAGCGCACGTCATAGCCGTAGCTGGACGTGCCGTAGGAAATCGCCTTGTGGTCACCCCGCTGCTTCACTTGGGCCGGCTCGAAGGGCTCGATCATGCCGTGCTCGGCGGCCATGCGGCGGATCCAGCGGTCGGATTTGATGCTCATGCGAATTCCAAAGGGCGCAGGGTGCAAACGGCGCAATGTCGCATGAATCGCCGCGGCGGAAAAGCCTGCGCCGCACAGGCGCCGGAACCAAGGCTCCGCCGCGCCGGTCTCAAGTCAACAGGAACGGGCCATTCCGCCCGTCGCCACAAAGGAGTTTGCATGGACCTGTTGCGTATCGTGATCGCCATTCTGCTGCCACCGCTGGGGGTTTTCCTGCAGGTCGGTTTCGGCGGCGCCTTTTGGCTCAACATCGTGCTCACGCTGCTGGGCTACGTGCCCGGCCTGGTGCATGCCATCTGGATCATCGCCCGTCGCTGATCTGCGGCGACACTCAATCCTCGAGTATGCGGATGGTGGGGAAGCTGGCCGGCGCGGCGCCCGCGACCAGCCGCGCGCTCGCCCGGCGGGCGATGTCGTGATAGGCCCGTGCCAGCGCGCCCGCAGGCTCCGCCACCACCGTCGGCCGACCGCGGTCGGTCTGTTCCCGAATGCGCAGATCGAGCGGCAGGCTGCCGAGGAAGGGCACCTGATATTGCGCCGCCATGCGTTCGCCGCCGCCCGCGCCGAAGATGGGTTCCTCGTGCCCGCAATTGGAGCAGACATGGGTGCTCATGTTCTCGATCACCCCCAGCACCGGCACCGAGACACGCTCGAACATGCGCAGCGCCTTGCGGGCGTCGAGCAGGGCGATGTCCTGCGGCGTGGTGACGATGAGCGCGCCGCTGAGCGGCACCTGCTGGCTCAATGACAACTGCACGTCTCCGGTACCGGGTGGCAGGTCGATGATGAGATAGTCCACGCCGCCCCAGTCGGTCTGGCGGATCAGCTGGTTCAGGGTCTGCGTCACCATCGGACCACGCCAGATCACCGGCTGATCCTCGTCCACCAGATAGCCCACCGACATGGTGGAAAGGCCGTAGCGGGCGACGGGCGGCAACCGGCCGTCCGCGCCGGCCTGCGGTCCGGGTCCGACGTGCCCCAGCATGCGCGGCTGGCTGGGGCCGTAGATGTCCGCATCCAGCAGACCCACCCGAGCGCCGTCGGCCGCGAGTGCGAGCGCCAGATTCACGGCCGTGGTGGACTTGCCCACCCCGCCCTTGCCGGATGCGACGGCAAGGATCCAGCCCACGCCGGGCACGGCCTGCCGGGTCGTGTCGGCCGGCGGCGCACTGAGCGCCACGCGCGCGTCGACTCGGATCGCCGTACCCGGCAGGGCGCTGGTCAGATGGGTACGGGCCTGCTGCGCCAGGGTCTCGGCATAGGACCCGCAGGGATAACCGATGCGCAGATCCACCTGCCAGCCGGACCCGTCAGGCGCCACGGCCTCGATCATGCCGGCGCTCACCAAATCACAACCGCTGTAAACGTCCTGCACCTCGCCCAGCAGGGATTCGATACGTGCACGCAGATCGGCAGACTCGGCCATGGCAGATTCTCCGAAGAAACTCAAAGGGCGGATTCTACGCCAGAACGCGGCGGCATCCGGGGTGCTGCGTGGCATACTAAGGCCCATTTGCATCCGGACTACCCACCACCATGATCCAGCCGCGCCGCATCCTCGTCACCAGCGCTCTGCCCTATGCCAATGGGCCCATCCATCTGGGCCATCTGGTCGAATACATCCAGACCGACATCTGGGTACGCTTCCAGCGCATGCGGGGGCACCAGTGCCTGTACGTCTGCGCCGACGATGCGCACGGCACGCCGATCATGCTGAAAGCGCGCGAACAGGGCATCGCGCCCGAAGTCCAGATCCAGCGCGTGTGGGCCGAGCACACGGCCGATTTCACCCGCTTCGGCATCGGGTTCGACCACTACCACACGACCCACTCGCCCGAGAATCGCCATTTCGCGGAGCTGATCTACACCCGCCTGCGCGACGCGGGCCACATCGTGCGCCGCAGCATCCGCCAGGCTTACGATCCCGTGCAGCAGATGTTCTTGCCCGACCGCTTCATCAAGGGCACCTGCCCGCGCTGCGGCGCGGCAGATCAGTACGGTGATTCCTGCGAGGTCTGCGGGGCGACCTACACCCCGAGCGATCTCAAGAATCCCGTCTCGGTGCTCTCCGGCGTCGCGCCCGAGACGCGCGATTCGGAGCACTACTTCTTCCGGCTGGCCGATTTCGAGCCCATGCTGCGCGAGTGGATCGCGGCGGGCGCGCTGCAAGGCGCGGTGCGCCACAAGCTGGCCGAATGGCTCGAGGCCGGGCTCGCCGATTGGGACATCTCGCGCGACGCACCCTATTTCGGCTTCGAGATTCCCGATGCGCCGGGCAAGTTTTTCTACGTCTGGATGGACGCGCCCATCGGCTACATGGCGAGCTTCCAGGCGCTGTGCGAGCGGCGCGAGGATCTCGCCTTCGACGACTTCTGGGCGCCGGGCGCGGACACCGAGCTGTATCACTTCATCGGCAAGGACATCGCTTATTTCCACACCCTGTTCTGGCCCGCCATGCTGCACGGCGCGGGGTTCCGCCTGCCGACCGCCGTCTTCGCCCACGGCTTTCTCACCGTCAACGGCCAGAAGATGTCGAAATCGCGCGGCACCTTCATCCGCGCCGAGACCTTCGCGCGCCACATTACGCCCGAATATCTGCGCTACTACTTCGCCGCCAAGCTGGGCCCCGAGGTCGAGGACATCGATCTGAACCTCGAGGACTTCGCCGCGCGGATCAACGCGGATCTGGTCGGCAAGCTCGCCAACATCGCCAGCCGCTGCGCCGGTTTCATCACCAAACGCTTCGAGGGGCGGCTCGACGCCGCCGATGACCCCGTGCTCGGCGAACTCATGGCCGCAAGGGATGTCATCGCCGCCGATTACGAAGGCCGGGACTACGCCCGCGCCGTGCGCCGGATCATGGGATTGGCCGATGCGGTCAACGCCTACGTCGATCAGAACAAACCCTGGGAGCTGGCGAAGGATCCCGCGCGGGCCGCCGAACTGCATCACGTGGCAAGCGTGGCCATCAACGCCTTCCGCCTGCTGATCGTCTACCTGAAGCCCGTACTGCCCGCGATGGCCGAGGCCGCGGAGCGCTTTCTGGGTGTGGCACCGCTGAGCTGGAACGACGCGGCGCATCTCCTGCCGGCGGGTCACGCCATTCGCGCCTACCAGCATCTGGCGCGACGCATCGAACCCGAGGCGCTGGCCCGGCTTGTCGCCGACTCGACCGAAGCCGCGCCGCCCAGCCAGCCCGCGCCAGACCTGCCCGTCATTGCGCCCATCGCCCCCACCATCGGCATCGAGGATTTTGCCCGGATCGACCTGCGCATCGCGCGCATCGTCACGGCCGAGCAGGTCGCGGGCGCCGACAAGCTGCTGCGCCTGCAGCTCGATCTGGGCGGTGAGCAGCGCCAGGTATTCGCCGGCATCAAGTCCGCCTACCGCCCCGAGGAACTGACCGGCCGGCTCACCGTCATGGTCGCCAATCTCGCCCCGCGCCAGATGAAATTCGGCCTCTCCGAGGGCATGGTGCTCGCCGCCGGCGACGGCCAGGGGATTTTCCTGCTCGCGCCCGATGCCGGCGCCCAACCCGGCATGCGGGTGAAATGACGCGGTTCGACCGGCCGATTCGGGCGCAGGCGAGGTGAGCCATGACGACGCTCATCGCCACCGCCCTGCTGCAGAACGCCGTCCTCACCCTAGGATTGGGACTCGTGCCGGCGCTGCTGTTTGCCCCGCTGCGACTCGATCGTGTGGTCAGGGCCGGGCTGCTCGGCATTCCCCTGCTGATGCTCATCGCTGCCCTGGATCATGCAACGCATCTGCTGTGGCTGCGACCGCAGGGGTGGGAGGCGTTGCGCCTGCCGCTGCTCGCGGGCCTCGGTGCGCTGCTGGCGCAGAGCCTTGCCTACGGCCTGCGCCGCCGGATCGGGCCGGACGCGCACGGCTCCCGCATCGCGCCCTGGCTGGGGCTCTACGGAACGCTGCTCGGCCTGGCACTCGCCCTCATGCCGCCTGCGGCGCCCTTCGGCGCGGCGCTCGCCGCCGGCTTCGGCACCGCTGCGGGCGCCGCGCTCGTGCTCATCCCGTTGACCGCCCTGCGGCAGCAGCTGGCCGGCGCCGACACGCCGCGTGCGTTTCAGGGCCTGCCCATCGCACTGGTGACGCTGGGGCTCGCGGCCCTGGCCTTCCTGGGATTCAACGGCTTGGTGAAGGTCTAGCCGATGGCCTGGCTGATGCTGGCGGTCTGGACGGGGCTGTTCGCGGCCTTCGGCGCCGCATTGGCCGCGCTCGCACGCCGCCGGCCTGAGGACACGGGCGCGCTGGCCGCCGCCCTGGATGCCTTGCTGCCGCAGACCCAGTGCGGGCAATGCGAGTATCCCGGCTGTCGCCCCTATGCCGAGGCGCTGGCGACGGGCAGCGCGCCGCCCAACCGCTGCGTTCCGGGCGGAAGCCCGACGCGCGATCGCCTGATCGAACGGCTCGAGATCTGTGATGCCCCCGAACACTTCCCCGCCCCGCCCGTGCCGGCGCCGACCGTCGCCCGCATCGACGAGCTGCGCTGCGTCGCCTGCACCTTGTGTCTGGATGCCTGTCCGGTCGACGCCATCGTCGGCGCCCGCAGTTGGGCCCACACGGTCATCACGGACGAATGCACGGGCTGCGCGTTGTGTCTGCCGGTCTGCCCGGTCGACTGCATCATCCTCGAACCCGCGCCGCCGCTGCGCGAGTGGCGGATTCCAACGGCTCTGCGTGCGGCAGACCTCGCTCTGGATCATTCGCATGGCCCGCATTGAAACCGCGCGCTACGCCCCGCGCGGTGGTCTGGCGCTAACCCCCGTCAAGGGGCCGCCGCCGGCCTGGCGGGCGGCGCCGGTTCCACCCCTGCTGGCCTTGCCCCTGGAACAACAGGCCGGCGCCCCCGCGGTCCCCAGCGTGGCGGTCGGCGACCGGGTGCAACGCGGCCAGTGCATCGCCCGTCCACCCGGCCCGTGGGACGCCGCCATTCACGCCAGCAGTTCCGGCACGGTCGTCGCCATCGAGCCCTACCCCGTGGCGCTGCACACGGTCGCGCCGCGCCCCTGCATCCTGATCCGGACCGACGGTGCGGACAGCACGCTCGCCCCCCTGCCGCCCTGCGATCCGGCGCAGGAGTCGCGCGAGGCGGTGCTGCGGCGGCTGGCCGATTGCGGTGTGGTCGGATTGGGTGGGGCGGTGTTCTCGACCGCCGCCAAACTGGCCCGCGCCGGGGCACCGATCGCGACGCTGATCGTCAATGCGGCCGAGTGCGAGCCGCACATCCGCTGCGACGAGGGTCTGCTGGCCCACGCGCCCAAGGACATCGCGGACGGCATCCATGCGCTCGCCGTCTTCCTCGGTCAACCCGAGGTGTTGATCGGGCTCAAGGAGACGCTCGATCCCCGGCCGCTCGCCGGCGCTCTCGACGCCGCAGGGCTCGCTGCGGTGCGCATCATCCGCGTGCCGGCGCGCTACACCGCCGGCGCCGAGGACGTGCTGATCCGTCTGCTGACCGGGCGCGAGGTTCCGCGCGGCGCCCTGCCCGTGGACATCGGTTGCGTGTGCCTGAACGTGGCCACCGTCGTGGCCGCCGGGCGCGCTTTGCTGGCCGGCGAGCCGCTCACTGCGCGCGTGGTCAGCGTCAACGGGGGCGGCCTGCCCGAGAGCGTCAACCTGATCACCCGCCTGGGCACGCCGATATCAGCGATCCTCGCCGCCTGCGGCGCTGACACAGGCCCAGATGAGCGCGTCATCCTGGGCGGACCGATGATGGGCGTGGAGCTGCCGAACACCGAGATCCCCATCACCAAGGCGAGCCAGGCAGTGTGGATCCCGGGACCGGATGATCCGCCCGCGCCCGGCCCCGAACATGCCTGCATCCGCTGCGGCGCCTGCGTGACCGCCTGCCCGGTGAATCTGTTGCCGCAGCAACTGCACTGGCACGCCCGCGCCGCGAACCATGATGCCTTGATCGATCACGGGCTGGATGTGTGCATCGAGTGCGGGTGTTGCGACGTGGTCTGCCCCAGCCAGATCCCGCTGGTCGCGCGCTTCCGTGCTGCCAAGGTCGCGCTTGCTGAGGTTCAGGCGCTCGATGCGCGGGCCCGCTGGCTGAAAGATCGTTTTCGCGCCCATGAGAGTCGCCTGGATGCCCGTAAGGCTCATGCCGAGGCGCAATCGGCGGCGCGCCGGGAAGATCCGCGCGCCCGGCTGGCCCGGCTGCGGGCCCATCGGGCGAGCAAAAGCGCCGATGAGGGGAACACATGACCCCCGCGCCACGCCAGGAAATGCCCCACTGGCCGCATGCCCGCCCCATAGGCTGGATCATGAGCCAGGTCCTGCTGGCGCTCCTGCCCGGCGCAGCGGTAACACTCTGGTACCGTGGCCCGGGGGTGGCGGTGAACCTCGCGCTGTGTCTTGCGACGGCCTATGTCTGCGAAGCCGCGGCGATGCGGTTGCGCAAGCGTCCCGTGCGGCCGGCCCTGGGTGACGGCAGCGTCGCCGTGACCGCGGCCCTCATCGCGCTCTCGCTGCCACCCTGGCTGCCGCTGCCGCTGCCCGTGCTGGGCACCGCCTTCGCGGTGCTGATCGTCAAGCATGCCTACGGCGGGCTGGGCCAGAATCCCTTCAACCCC
>DATLZY010000049.1:0-12589 GCA_035573755.1 Candidatus Acidiferrales bacterium | reverse complement strand
CGGGATTGGTCGCCATGATACAGATCGCCTTGACACGCCCCGCCCCGACCGCCTCGAACAGATCCACCGCCATGAGCCCCGCCCGCTCGGCAATGACCGGGCTGCCCCAGAAGCGCTGCACGAGGTCGCGGTGCTCGGCCGACTCGAGATCCAGATGCGCGGCCAGTTGATTCGCCAGCCCGCCCACCTCGCGACCGCCCATGGCATTGGGCTGACCGGTGATCGAAAATGGCCCCCGACCGGGTTGTCCGATGCGACCGGTGAACAAATGGCAGTTGATGATGGCGTTGACCTTGTCCGTGCCTGAGGAGGACTGGTTGACGCCTTGGGAGAACAGGGTCACGACGCGCTCGGTGCGCGCAAACAGGTGATAGAACTGCGCGAGGTCCTCTTCTGCGATCCCGCAGGCGGCCGCGACCGCCGGAATCGAGGGCGCGTCGGCACGAGCGGCCTCGAGCGCAGCGGCGTAACCACTGGCATGGCGCTCCAGAAAGCCAAAGTCCGCCCGACCCTCGCGCGCGAGATGGGCAAGCAAGCCGTTGAACAAACGCACGTCGCTGCCGGGACGTAGGGGCAGGTGCAAAGTCGCGAGATCGCAACTCGGCGTGCGCCGCGGGTCGATGACGACGATGGTGAGCTCGGGCCGCTCGGCCTTCGCCGCCTCGATGCGCCGATACAGCACCGGGTGGCACCAGGCCAGATTGGATCCCACCAGCACCAGCAGGTCGGCCTGCTCCAGATCCTCGTAGCAGGTGGGCACCGTGTCGCTGCCGAAGGCGCGCTTGTGGCCAGCCACGGCCGAGGACATGCACAGGCGCGAGTTGGTGTCGATGTTGGCCGAGCCGATGTAGCCCTTCATCAGCTTGTTGGCGACGTAGTAATCCTCGGTCAGGAGCTGGCCCGAGACGTACATGGCCACCGCGTCCGGACCGTACGTATCGATGGTGCGGCGCAGACCTGTCGCGATGTGGTCCAGCGCGGTTTCCCAGTCCACCGTCTGGCCGGAGATGCTGGGCTGCGTCAGCCGGGCTTCGTGGCCAACGGTTTCGCCGAGCGCCAGCCCCTTTGAGCAGAGCCGTCCGCGGTTGGCGGGATGAAGCGGGTCCCCGGCCACCTCGACCGTCCCGTCCTGCCGCAGCGTCGCCAACACACCGCAGCCGACCCCGCAGTACGGACAGGTCGTCCGCACGGGCTCGGATGCCGCGACAAGGGCATTCAAGCGCTCGCCTCGTGCAGTGCGATGAACACCCGCCCGTTCTCGACACGGGTCGGGAAACATGCAGTTTCGCCTTCATCGGGCGCGATCGCCTGCCCAGTATCCAGCGCGATGGCCATGTTGTGCAGGGGGCAGTAGACCTTGCGCTCGCAGACGATGCCTTGGGAGAGCGGCCCGCCACGATGCGGACAGCGATCACGCAGCGCAAAGACCTCGTCGGCGCGATTGCGGAAGACGGCAATGTCGCCGTCCGGGTGCTCAACGATGCGCGCACCCAACACCGGGATGGCCTCCAGGGCCCCGACCTCGATCCACTGAAGCCCGTCTGCAGCAGGGTTTGGTGTCGTACTCATGCAATGGCTCCGATTTGCTCGGTGGATCAGGCAAGTCTGCGCAGCGGCGCGAACTGATGAGTCTCGCGCTCCTGCTCGACCATCTGTGCCCAGGGATCGACCTGGGCGTAACGCTGGGATTCATAGAACCGCTCGGCCAGTTTCCGGCGTTCCTCGGCATCTTCGACGACATGCTGCTTCACATGCGCCAGACCCACGCGCTCGATCCACGGCGCGGTGCGCTCCAGATAGTGCGCTTCCTCACGGTATAGCTGGAGAAAAGCGGCGCAGTATTCGGCCACCTCCGCTTCAGTCTTGACGTTGCACAGAAGATCGGTCGCGCGCACCTTCACGCCGCCGTTGCCGCCCACGTGCAGTTCATAGCCCGAATCGACGCATACCACGCCGAAATCCTTGATCGTGGCCTCGGCGCAGTTGCGGGGGCAGCCGGAAACCGCGAGCTTGACCTTGTGCGGCGTCCAGGTACCCCAGGTCATTTTCTCCAGATCGATGCCAAGGCTCGTCGAGTCCTGCGTCCCAAAACGGCACCACTCCTTGCCGACACAGGTCTTGACCGTACGCAGCGCCTTACCGTAGGCATGACCGGACACGAAGCCGGCCTGATTCAGATCGGCCCAGATACCCGGCAGATCTTCCTTCTTGACCCCGAGCAGGTCGATGCGCTGGCCACCAGTGATCTTGATCGTGGGCACTTTGTATTTCTCCGCCACATCGGCAATCGCGCGCAGCTCGCCGGCTGTCGTCACGCCGCCCCAGATGCGCGGAATCACCGAATATGTCCCGTCTTTCTGAATGTTGGCATGCACCCGTTCGTTGATGAAACGCGATTGCGGATCGTCACTGACCTCGGCCGGCCAGGTGGCGATGAGGTAATAGTTGATCGCCGGGCGGCAACTGGAGCAGCCATCGGGATTGCGCCAGTTCATGAACGCGCGCACCGCCTCGGCCGTGGTCAGGTGATGCTCGCGGATGGCCTTGCGGACTTCGTCATGGCTGTGGTCCGTGCAGCGACACATGGCTTTCTTGCTGGGCGCGGCGCTGTAGTCGCCGCCCAGCGTGGAGGCCAGGATCTGCTCCACGAGCCCGGTACAAGAACCGCAGGAGGATGAGGCTTTGGTGTGGGCGCGCACCTCCTCGAGCGTAAAGAGTTTCTTGTCGACGATGGCGTTGACGATGGTGCCCTTGCAGACACCGTTGCAACCGCAAATTTCCGCGGTGTCCGGCAGACTAGCCGCATTGGACCCGCCGCCGCGCCCCGAATCGCCCAGATGCGCTTGACCGAATAGCAGCATGTCACGTATGTCGGAGACATCGGTGCGCTCGCGCAGCAACTGAAAGTACCAAGCGCCGTCGCCGGTATCGCCGTACAGGACGCAGCCCTTGATACAGTTGTGCTCGTCCAGCACCAGACGCTTGTAGACGCCCCGGCCCGGATCCTGGAAGACGATGTCGTGCGTGCCCTCGCCGCCGGAAAAGTCCCCCGCCGAGAACAGGTCGATGCCGGTCACCTTGAGCTTGGTCGCTGTCACAGAGCCCGTGTAGCGCGCATAGCCCAGTCCGGCTAGATGGTTGGCACAGACCTTGGCCTGTTCGTAGAGCGGTGCCACCAGACCATAGGCGATGCCGCGATGCTGGGCGCACTCGCCCACGGCATAGATCGCCGGATCATAGGTCTGCAAGGTATCGCTGACCACGACACCGCGCTCGCAGTGCAGACCCATCTGCCTGGCAAGGGTCACGTTGGGACGGATACCCACTGCCATGACCACGAGATCCGCCGGGATTTCGGTTCCATCCTTGAAGCGCACGCCCGTCACATGCGTTTCGCCGAGTATGGCCTCGGTCTGCGCAGCCATGCGAAAGGCCAGGCCGCGTTGCTCCAGCGAGCGCTGCAACAGCAGGCTGGCCGGCGCGTCGAGCTGCCGCTCCATCAGCGACTGCACGAGATGGACGACCGTGACCTCCATGCCTTGCTTGAGTAGGCCATTGGCCGCCTCCAGGCCCAACAGTCCGCCGCCGATGACCACGGCGTGGCGCTTGCCGGACTTCGCTGCGGCCAGCATGGTGTCGACATCCTTGAAATCGCGGAACGTCGTAACGCCCGGCAGATCCCTGCCCGGCACCGGGATGATGAAAGGATCAGAGCCCGTTGCCAGCAGCAGGCGATCATAGGCTGCTTCGGTCCCATCGTCGGCTCGGACGATGCGTTGATGCCGATCGACCTCGGTGACGCGCTTACCAACATGCAGCGTAATGCCATGCTCGGCATACCAGTTCTCATCGTTCAGGATGATGTCGGCCGGGGATTTTTCGCCACACAGCACCGGCGAGAGCAGGATTCGATTGTAATTCACATGCAGCTCGGCGCCGAAAATCGTGATGTCGTAAAGATCGGGGGCCAGATTGAGCAGTTCCTCGACCGCCCGTACACCCGCCATGCCGTTGCCGATCACCACCAGTTTGCGTTTGCTCATCCGTCACGCCTCCACAGCCCGACTTCCGCGTGAGCAAATAATGTGCCATCAGTCGACGGCATCCAAATTCAGCGGTCTAGCGCGCTCTGTCACTCGGCTAGGGAAATATCGATCCATAACGGTGCGATCTGGCCATCAGTCAGCCTTCTGCTGAGGCATTCGCATGGCTGCTGGGCATGAGGCATTGCCGATCAGGCTTTTGCGCCGCTTCGACACGGCGCATCGGTGAGCAACCGTCGTCGTTGAGGCATCATTGAAGTGCAACACGGGCATTTCAGGTGCGTCTCTGCCGTCGCTGATCCGCGAAAGGCTGAGGTGATGCACCGTATCGGCGCGTCCCGCTCAGCCCCGGTAAATCGCGTTGCTCCGCCAGAACTGAATCAACAGAAAGCCAAACAACATGCCGCCGAGGTGGGCGAAGTGGGCGATGTTGGTCGCAATTCCCGCCAGCCCGAAGAACAGTTCAAGAGCGCCATAGCCGATGACCAGCCATTTTGCCTTGATCGGCATTGGCGGAAACAAAAGCAGGATCCTTTGATTCGGAAACATCATGCCGAAGGCGAGCAGCAAACCGAATACCGCGCCCGACGCGCCGAGGGTCGGAAAGGGCTGCCCTCCGCTCTGGAGGTGGATGGCCATGGCCATCATCTGGATGAGGGCCGCTCCGGTGAGACAAACGAGGTAGTACACGATGAAGCGCGTCGCGCCCCAGAACCGCTCGATCGTCGATCCGAACATCCACAGCGCGAACAGATTCAGCAACAGATGCGACAGGTTGCCGTGCAGGAACCCATAGCTGACCAGTTGCCACGGCCTAAAGGGCGGTACCACCGCCCAACCCGCGTCGGTTTCAATAGGACCGGCAGCGAGCGGCCAAAGGGCGAAATGGGTGACCCAGTAAGCAGGGGCCATCCCCTGAAGGGCATAGATGATCAGGTTGATCGCAATAAGGGCGCGCACCATGGCCGGTCACACCCTCATCGTTTCACAGCCGGCGCAACCACGTGCAGTGCGGTCACCGCCGAATCGGAACGTCCCCAACGCAGACTCAGCCGAACTGACGCCGGAAACGCCAGGTACCGAAAGCAAACACCCCCGCCCCCACCAGCAGCAAGCCCAAGACAGACGGCCACAGCACGTCCAGTCCAACGCCCTTCAAGAAGATCCCCATCACGATCTCGATGTAGTGGTGCATCGGCGAGAGCAGGATGAGGTAACCCAGAACGGTCGGCATCGCCTCCGGCGGAACGAAAGCCCCAGACAGAAGCAGCATGGGCGACAGCAGCATGATGACCATCAAACCGACCTGGGCCAAATTGTTGACCACGGTGGAAATCGCCAGCCCAAACCCTGCCGTGCTGAACACGTAAATGGCGGTCAGAACGTAAAAAAGCAACATGTTGCCGCGGAATGGGATTTCGAACACCGGTCCCAGAACGCCGTATACCGCGAGGGTGACCCCGATCAGGATCACGAAGGTCATGGCCAGCACCTTGGGCAACATGATCTCAAGCGGCGTCAATGGCGACACCAGCAGTTGTTCGACCGTGCCGCGCTCTTTCTCACGCACCATGGCAGCCGCCGGCAGCATGATCGAAAGCATGGTGATCATGGTGATCATTTCATTGATGGGCACGAACCAGCGATCGCTACCGTTCGGGTTGAACCAGACCCGATGCGCACTGTTGACCATCGGCAGGCCGCCACCCATGGCGCCACCCACCGACAGGCGCTCCATCGCCTTCTGGATCCCAAAACCCGCGACGATCTGCGCGGCATAACTCGTGGCCAGGGAACCGAGAACGGAGTTGCTGGTGTCGACGAACAACTGCACTTGGGTCGGCTTGCCGCTGAGCAGCGCCTCATTGAAGTCCGGGGGAATCTCCAGGTAGAGCATCGTCTTGCCGGCGTCGAGCAGATCCATCGCCCGATCCGCGCTCATTTCCATACCCTGGTATTTGAATTGGGGCTGGCGGAAACTGTAGATGAGATCGCGCGACGCCGGCGACTGGTCGTAATCCGCCACCGTCAATGCGGCCTGTTTGAGCTCCATTTCGATACCGGAGCCCGCAATGTAAATGTCGGCCGAAAACGCATAAAGCACGACGATCAGGAGAAAGATGTCCCGCCGGAACTGGATCAGTTCCTTCAGGGTCATGACGCGCATGTGTTGAAGCACTTCTCCGAGATTCACAGTGCATCACTCCTGAGGGCGCTTGGTGAAAAAGCGATGGGCCAGAACGAAAAGCACCAGCGCGTAAACCAGCAGCGAAACTACCGATGACCAAAGCTTTTCAAGCCCGATGCCCTTCATGAAAGCGCCATCGATGACTTGCCCGTAATGCATGGCCGGCGCCAGATGGGCGATGGCCTGGGCTTCCGGCCCCATGGAACTGAGCGGAAACAGCATGCCCGAAAACAGGATTGCGGGAACAAGGGTCACCACCATGGTCATCACCACCGCGGCGATCTGGGTCTTCACGAAGCTCGACACCAGCAACCCGATGCCCGTGGTCGTGAAGGAATAAATTGCAGTCGCCAACAGGAAAAATCCGAACGATCCCTTGAACGGCGCCTGAAAATAGAACACCGCCAGCGCCCAGAGGAATACGCCGTTGACCATGGAGATTCCCGCGTAGGGCATCAGCTTGCCGAGGAGAAATTCAGCCCTGGAAACGGTGGACGCGTAGATATTGAGGATCGATCCCCGTTCCTTCTCGCGCACCACGCTGACGGCCGTCAGCAACGGCGGCGTCATCATCAGCACCATCATGATGAGCTTCGGCGCGAGCGACCAGATGCTTTTTCCGCTCTGGTTGTAGAGCATGCGCATCTCGATACGCAGGTTGCCCATCTGCTGGCGCGCCTGATCCGGAGAGAAGCCTGCGGCCCGGCTGAGAAAGTTAGCGATCAACTCTTGGGAGTAGTTGGCGTTGATCGCGCCGATGTAGCCGCGTGCAATGTTGGCGCGCAATGGAAATTGTCCATCGAGCAAAGTCTGGACAGCCACCGAACGACCAGCGACCAAATCTTCCCCGAATTTTGGCGGGATGACGACAACGGCGCGCACATCCCCCCGACTGATGAGTTTGGCAATCTCCCGCTCGTCGTGCAGATAACCCTTGAAGTCGAAATAGCGCGAGTCGATCATCTTGTACGCATAGTCGCGACTCTGCGGACTATGATCGTAATCGATGATGGCTAGTGGAATGTCTTCCACGTCCAGATTCATGCCAAGGCCAAAGACCAGCATCAGAACGGGGGGGACGATGAAAGCAAGTCCGAGAAACAAGCGATCGCGCGTGATTTCCGCCCATTCCTTGGCGATCACAGCGGTAAACCGAGCCCAGTTCATGCTGCCATCCCTGCCTTGTGCTCAAGGTCGAGCACGTTCTGCACAAACACGTTTTCCATCGTCAGCGGCAGCCGCCGGATGTCGTGCACCAGAATGCCTGCACGTTCCAGCAGGGCCCGGACCTGCACCTTGACCTGTTCGGCGTTCGGTGCAAGGACCTGCACCCGCCGACCGTGCAGTGTCGCATCCTCGAAACCACCATTGCGCAGGACATCCTGCGCCTTGTAAGGGGTTTCGCAACGTACCTCCAGGAGCTGACCGAATCGTCGCTCGACATCGGATTTCAGTCCTGCCGGCGAATCGTAGGCAACCACCTTGCCGGCATGCATCAGTGCAATCCGGTCGCAGTACTCCGCTTCCACCATATAGTGCGTGGTCACCAACAAACCGACCTCTTCCTGTCTCGACAAGCGAAACAGCACATCCCAGAATTCCCGTCGCCCCATGGGATCGACGCCGGAAGTCGGTTCATCCAGAAACAGGATGGGAGGCCGGTGCACCAGCGCGCAGCCAAGGGCGAGACGTTGGCGCAGGCCCATGGGAAGCGAGCCGGTCAGCGCTCCCTCCATGCCCTCAAGCCCCGCAAGATCCACGATCCAGCGCAATCGAGGCTCGATTTCCTTGGGCGGGACGGCATAAATGCCCGCATAGAGGCGGATGTTCTCCACGACGGTGAGGTCCTGGTAGAGCGAGAACGCCTGGGACATATAGCCGATGCGTTTCTTGATCGTCGCGCCGGAGTGGCGCATGTCGGCACCCGCGACCGAACCGGCACCCTCGGATGGCCGCAAGATGCCCGTCAGCATCTTGATCACCGTGGTCTTACCGGCGCCGTTTGCCCCCAATAGACCGAAAATCTCACCCGGCCGAACGTCGAAGGTCACGTGATCGACCGCCCTGAAGGCCCCAAAATCCCGCACTAGATTCTTGGCTTCGATCACAGGCTTATCCGGATCGAGATGAATCACCGTGCCTTCGGGCGGAGACGGGAGATCGCGAACGGCCTGTCCCTCGCCGTTCGATTCCAGCAGACCCACATAGATGTCTTCCAGTTCAGGTGTGTCGGTCTGAACGTCGGTGATCTCGAGTCCTGAAAGCACGTCCTTGACGACTTCATCTGCTGAAGTGTCCTGAGCAGGGACAAACACGCGCAGGAAGTTACCCAGTGCAACCACCTGTTCGAAGCGGCTGCGCAACCGGTTCAACGCTTCCAATTGCGGCTGTACCGCTACCGAGACCACCGTTCCCGGCTGCAGATGGATCAGTTCCTCGATTTCCCCATGCGCAAGAATGCGACCGTGATGCATCAGGGCCGCGTGATGAAAGCGCGACGCTTCGTCCATGTAAGCCGTCGAGACCAGCGCAGAAATGCCCTTCTCCGCCAGGAGTTCGGCGAGAATGGCCCAGAAGTCGCGTCGCGATACCGGGTCCACCCCTGTGGTGGGCTCATCCAGAATGATGAGCTCCGGCTCGTGGATCAGTGTGCAGACCAAGCCCAGCTTCTGCTTCATGCCGCCGGAGAGATTCTTCATCGCACGATCGCGGAACTTGTCGAGCCGGGTCATGCGCAGGAGCTTTTCCTTGCGCTCGACCAGATCATCGGCCTTCACCAGGCGCAGCCGAGCAAAGAAATCGATGTTCTCCTCAATGGACAGATCCGGATAGAGATTCTGTCCAAGCCCCTGCGGCATGAAGCCCAAGCGAAGCTTGACACGTTCGGCTGAGGCTTCCGAATCGATATGCTCGCCGAAGACCTCAATGGTTCCCTCGTCATAGCTCATGACCCCCGCGACGGCTTTCATGGTGCTGCTCTTACCCGCACCATCCGAGCCAATCAGACCAAAGAGGCTCCCCTTGGGCACATCGAGATCAATACCGCGAACCGCGTGGACGTCTTTGTAATTCTTGACCAATCCGCGGATGCGGACGACTGGCGCATGATCCATTTGCACATCCTCGGCAAGGGATAACGATGCCCGCTGATCACCAGCGGGGCTTTTCCCACGAGGCGTTCTCGTCCCAACGAATCACCGCATCAGCCGGCATGCCAGGCGTAAGCAGGTAGTCCGGGTTTTCCTTGAAGTAGAGCTTTACCGCATAAACCTGCTTCACGCGTTCATCAGGCGTTTGGACTTCCTTGGGTGTGAATTCAGCGCGGGATGCGATGTAATCGACCGTCGCCAAAAAGGGTCGATCCGGGTAGGCGTCGACATAGACCTGCGCCTCGAGCCCGCGACGCACCTTCCCGATCTCGTTACCCGGCACATAGACCTTCAGATACAGGCGATCCGGATCGACCAGTTCATACATGGGCCGGCCTGCAGCACCCACTTCACCCGCCTCGACCAGGCGCGCCGTCACAATGCCCTTGGTGGGTGCCTTGACGCTCATGTTGTCGAGCGCGATCATGGCCTCCTGACGCATCGCCCGCACGCGATCGAGTTCGGAGTCCAGCGCCTTGATTTCGGTCTCCCGTGCGTCGATCTGTTCTTTCCCGAGATATGCACGCTCAAGCTGCTTCTGCGCCGCATCCAACCCAGCCTGGGCCGAGCGCACATCATTGCTGATGGCTGTGTACTGTAACTGGGCCTGTTCGGCTCGCTGCTGGTTGACCGTACCCTTTTCTGCCAGCGCCTTTATCCGTTCGAGATCACGTGCAAACTGGACCTGAGCGGCATTTGCCTTGTCCAGCGTGGCCTGCATATGGGTGACTTGGGCTTTGGCTGCGGCGATGGCGAGTGGAAGTTCCTTGCGCGCCACAGCCAATGCTTCGTTGGCCGCCGCACGACGTGCCTCAAGACTCGCAATGCCGGCATCCGCCTGCTTGATGCGCGCCTGGAGTTCATCGTCTTCCATCTGCGCCAGAATCTGGCCCGCCTCGACCACGTCTCCTTCCTTGGCCTTGATCTCGCGAACCTTGCCCGGATACTTCGCGGCTACCGTGGTGGCATCTCCCTCGATTCGCCCATTGACCTGAAGCAGCCCCTCGGGAAGCGGCGCATTGAGCATGCGATAGATCACCATCACGGCAATCAATGCAATGGCACCACCTACTACCAGCACCCATCCAATCGGTCGACGTTTGTCCGTGGCCATTGTTATCTTCCCTGATTTGAAATCCGAGCGAAGTCAGCGGGCTGCGCGATTATCAACCTAAATCCCACCCACCACATACTTGAGCCGCAGATCGGCGTATACCGCATCGTACTTGGCGTTATTGTAGCTAGTAAAGGCAGCGCTCCGCCGCGTCTCCGCCTCGAGCACCTCGGTATTGGTTCCCATGCCCTCAAGGTAGCGGTCACGCGTCACGCGTTGATTTTCATCTGCGCTTTCAAGCGCCGCCTTCGTGACATTCAGCCGGTTGCGAGCCTCTTCGCGCGCCAGCCAAGCCTGGCGAACCTGAAGACGGATCAATTCGCGCGCCTGTGAGAGCAATTCCTCACTGGAAATTTGGCGCTTCGACAAAGCCTCGGCCTGCTTGCGGGTCACCCCAGAGTCGAACAAGGTCCAAGAAGCACCCACGCCAGCGTAACCAATGGTGTTGTCCTCCAGCGCATCGAGATCCAAATACAGCATTCCGCCGAGCAAACCGACCTGGGGCAACAAGCCGCCCTTGATGGCCTTCGCCGCATACCGCAGGCTTTCCGTTTGAGCCATCAGATTGTTCAGTTCGGGGCGATTCTTGATCGCCTGTTGCGTCAGCGATTCCAGTGACTCTGTGCCAAGCTCATCAGCAGGCTCCAAGGGCTCGAGACTGACGGGAGCATCGAGCGGACGGCCTACCATTTTGTTATAGAACGACTGAGCCAGTTGGACGGCATTTTTGATTTGCAGGTTGCGTTGTTTGGAGTCAGCCAGATAGACCTGAACGGACAAGAGGTCACTCTTGGCCACCATCTGTTGGTCGTAGAGGTTCTGAACGTCCTGGACATAGCCTGAAACCGCTTCGACCTCGCGGTCCGAAATTGCAGCCCCACCCTGAGCGCGCAACACGTTCACGTAGGCTTCTGCCACATTGATCTTGAGTTCCTGCTCGGTACGACGCAGGTTCCAATTCGCAGCGCCGACCTGGGATTCGGCGGCTTTGGCGAGATTGGTCAAGCGGCCGCCGGTGTACAGCGGAAGGGTGGCTTGCAGGGCGACCTGTGTAAATCTATCTTCGCCCAACTGAAAATTCTGCAGGTCGGGCGGCACCGGGAAGGAGAAGCTCGAAGGAAGCAGCGGGAACCTGATCGGCGAAGGGATGGTTAGATTGTCCTCGATGGGCGACTTGATGGTTGGCGCCTCATCAAGTTTCACGGCAAAACCGTTGGCCGAAACCGAGGGAAGCCGCTGCCGAGAGGCCGCGCTCCGAGCCGCCTCTGCCGCCTGCTCTTCGAATTGTGCGGCCCTCAGCCCGAAATCGGCCCCACGGGCAGCTGCCCATGCCTGCTCGAGCGTTTCAGCGCGAACCGTCGTCACTGGTAAAGACACAGCTGCACAGAGCAGCCCCACCACCTTCCTAGGGGACAATCGCATGGTCACAATCCCTGTTTTCTTTGGTCGACCCAAATGAAAGCCAGTGTTATACGCTTACCATTAGGGACCTGCAAGTCAGCCTTTTGATTGTCTCGGGACCAGCGTCCTGAATCGCCCAGGGTTTCATAGACATCTCGAGGCAAGGCTCAGGAGCAGGGAAAATGGCTTGATCGAAGGTGTCTATGAGCGGCAAGTGATACAGAAGTAGAGAGCTATGCGGCCCATGGCCAACTGCTGCTTGGGTGTGATGCCGTGAAGCGTCCTCGTTTTTCCGAGTCACCCGGGAGTAGAAGTGATTGATGATGCCATGGCGTAGGCGGCGGGCGAAAGTCCGCCGAGTGCGGGATGGAGTCGTTGGTGGTTGTGGCGTTGGCGCCAGTCTTCGGTCATGCGACGGACCTCGTGCAGGCTGGCAAAGACGTAGCTGCCCAGTCCCGCACGATCATCAGGTTTTCGCAGGAACAAATGAGGATGGGAATCGTACCATCCACGCATAGCCTGCATAGGTGTCTTGCTCTGCAAGGCTGACTGAGGCAAGTGGTGGTTGTACAGCTGCACATACCGCAGCAAAGTTTGCTCCAGGTCCTCCCCGCTGTGAAAGTGGTGCGTCCTGAGCACATCACTGATGCGGCCATTGAAACGCTCGACCATCCCATTCGTCCGGGGCGTTCTG
>DATLZY010000048.1:0-3660 GCA_035573755.1 Candidatus Acidiferrales bacterium | reverse complement strand
AGCATCCGCTCCGGCCGCTGATCGAAGTGCTCTCGCAGTTGATCAGTGTGCGTGGCGCACCACGCTACCTGCGCTCGGACAACGGGCCAACGGCACTGCTGCGCTGGGCGCGTGACGAGGGTATCGACAGGGCGATCATCGAGCCCGGCAAGCCGTGGCAGAATGGCTGCACCGAGAGTTTCAACGGCAAGTTCCGCGACGAGTGCCTCAGCCTGGAATGGTTCCGCAGCCGGGCAGAGGCCAAGATCGTGATCGAGATCTGGCGCAAGCACTACAACGAGGTCAGGCCGCATGCCAGCCTTGGCGATCTGACCCCGAACGAATTCAAGGCTAGGCAATCAACTACGCCACCGAAGGTCGTTCTCCAGTAATCGGTGGTCCGAAGAAAGCCGGCAGGTCAACACGTCGCGATTGGTCGGGCGGCGGTATTGCTCGAATTCGGCGCCTCGATCGGCCGCCATCGCAAGAGTCTGTTGCTTCATCGATTCACAACACAATAGGGTTGGAGACGGGAGACTTGGACTCATTCAGCCTTGCCCCAACAAGAGGTTCTAGCAATTTACGTGCCCATTACGGGGTTTGTACTAGACCGCGGCGCTCGCTTCTCTTAAACTTGCGTGCGTCTTGCACCTCGCTAGACTGCCCATCCGCCCCTGACCCAACCGGAGCCAGGCGATGTCCGACGCCGACCGCCCAGAAAATCAGGCGACTGCTGGCGCAGCGCTGCGGACCGCTCTCACCAGCGGGACCTATGAGAGGGCGCGGCGGTTATTGCGTACCCTGCATCCGGCCGAAATCGCGGCGCTGCTCGAGTCCACGCCCTCCCCCGAACGGGAGCTGATCTGGTCGCTCGTCCCGACCGAGGACGACGGCGAGGTCCTGCTGCACGTCAACGACTCGGTGCGTAGCGCCTTGATCCGTAACATGGATTCGGCCGAAATCGTCGCGGCAACCGAACAGTTGGATCTGGACGATCTGGCCGATCTCATCGACGACCTGCCACGGGCCGTCACCAACCAGATCCTCCAGGCCCTGGATCAGCAGGAACGTCTCCGCCTGGAAAAGGTTTTATCCTACGCCCCGGAAAGCGCCGGTGGGCTGATGAATCCGGAGGTCGTGACGGTGCGCCCGGACGTGACGCTGGACGTCGTCTTGCGTTACCTGCGCCTCAAGGGAGAACTGCCAGATCAGACCGATCAATTGGTGGTGGTAGACCGGTATGGTCACTATGTGGGTGTTCTGCCGCTACAGATTCTGCTGGTGAGCGACCCGGACAAAACGGTCGCTGACGTCATGGACACGGAAGCCGAACCCATCCCGGTTGACCAGCCGGCACGCAAGGTCGCCCAACGCTTCGCCGACCGCGACCTCCTGTCGGCAGCGGTCGTCAACGATGAAGGCATGGTGCTCGGACGCATCACCATCGATGACGTCGTGGACGTAATCCGCGATGAAAGCGAACATTCGCTGATGAGCCAGGTCGGCCTGGACGAAGAGGAGGACATGTTTGCACCGGTTTTGCAGAGCTTTCGACGCCGAACGTTGTGGCTCGGAATCAATCTCATCACCGCATTCATCGCATCAGCCGTGGTCGGCCTGTTCGAGGCGACGCTGCAGAAAGTCGTCGCGCTCGCGATTCTGATGCCGATCGTTGCAAGCATGGGAGGTATCGCCGGTAGCCAGACGCAGACCCTGATCATCCGAGGCCTTGCACAAGGCCGTCTGACGGCCGGCAATACCCCACGGTTCATCAATAAGGAATTGCTGCTCGGTCTGCTCAACGGTCTGGCCTGGGCAGCCGTTACGGCCCTGCTGGCCTACCTCTGGTTTGGTCGCACCGATCTTGCCGCGGTCATGGGACTGGCGATGGTGGCCAATCTCCTGCTCGCCGCCACCAGCGGCATCGCCGTGCCCCTGACCATGCGCCGCCTATCGATCGACCCCGCGCTCGCCGGCCATGTCATTCTGACCACCGTTACAGACGTCGCCGGCTTCTTCGCGCTTCTGGGCTTGGGGACACTGCTGCTGAGCTGAACGATCCACTGGTGAGCAGGAACCAATCCCGGTGCCGTCCAGACGGTTCCTTGCTAGAATTCGCAACCTTCATTCCGCCAGCACTCGGGAAGTCTGCCACATGCATCTTGGGATTACCCTGTCCTCGTTTCTGCACCATGAGCAACGCCTTCATGCCCTCACCCCGGATCTCGCAGGCGTCATCGAGGATATGGCCCGAGCCATCAAGCAGATTTCCCATCTGGTCAGCCTAGGCGCGCTAGGCAATGTCCTAGGCAATTCCAATGCCATCAATATCCAAGGGGAAGTCCAAAAGAAGCTGGACGTACTGGCGAACGACATCATCCTGCGTCACCACGAGCGATCAGGTCGTGTTGCCGCGATGGCATCCGAGGAAATGGAGTCGATCTACCTACTCCCCATCGGCGAGCAGCGCGGCGACTATCTGCTAGTCTTCGACCCACTGGACGGCTCGACCAACGTCGACATCAACCTGTCGATCGGCACGATCTTTTCCGTTCTACCCTGCCCGCCCGGTGTCAACGAACCGCGCGAGCCGGATTTTCTCCAGCCCGGACGTAACCAACTGTGCGCCGGATATGCTGTCTATGGTCCGGCCACTTTGCTGGTCCTCACGCTGGGCCGCGGCGTAGTGAGCTTCACCCTGGATCGCGCAGTCGGCGAATTTGTGCTGGCGCAAGAAAACTTGCGCATCGCGGATGAAGGACGCGAGTACGCGATCAACACATCGAACTGGCGGTTCTGGGATCCGCCGATCCGGCGCTACATCGAGGAATGCCACGCGGGGGCAGCTGGTCCGCGCGGCAAGGATTTCAATATGCGCTGGATGGGCGCGATGGTTGCCGATTGCCACCGCGTGCTAAGTCGCGGAGGGGTTTTTCTCTATCCTCATGACAGCCGAGACCCCAAAAAGCCAGGCAAGCTCCGCCAGATCTACGAGGCCAATCCGATAGCTCTGCTGATGGAGCAGGCCGGCGGTGCCGCGAGCACGGGGCGCGAATCGATCCTGGATGTCGTGCCTCAGACTCTGCATCAGCGGATTGCTGTGATCATGGGCGCACGCGACGAAGTGCGCCTGATCGAGGCCTACCACAAGTCCTGCGCCTATTGACCCGAAACGAATGAACTTGGTTCATGCTGCATACTGGACGGGGTCATACTGGAAGTAACGCATGAGCCGCTTGGGCGATTTCTGCAGTTTGCGTAGATGGCTGATGGTGGCCTTTTTCAGGTCGCCCTTGGCTCGGGCCGGAGCCTTGCTGCTGACCACGGCCTTGAGGTTGGCATCGAGCTGCGGGCCATATGGGGGCAGATAAAAGACTTCGATCTCATGGGCATTTGCGGCGAGCCACGCCTTGACCACCTTGGCGTGATGGACCTTCAGATGGTCCAGGATTAGCAACACCTTTTTTGCAGCCGCCTCCTTGATGTGGCGCTTCATGAAGTCGATCAGGATGTCGGGGTTCATCGCGCCTTCAAACACCATCCAGCGCACCTTGCCACGGTGGGTCACCGTCGACATCAAGCCCTCGCGCCGGTTCATCACGCGAATTTGCGGGGTCTTGCCCGCCGGCGCAGAGGAGCGTCCCCGCACGTCGTCAGAGCGCAATCCGGTCTCATCCCCCC
>DATLZY010000047.1:0-30411 GCA_035573755.1 Candidatus Acidiferrales bacterium | reverse complement strand
AACCGGTCGCGCCGCGTCACTTTCCTCTTCGAGGCATATTCCAGCTCGGAAAAACTCGCTTGCATCGCTTCAGCCACCAGTCACGTCGCAGTGCGTCCAGCATCACAGATCGATCGAAAAACCTTTGGGATGCGAATAAATATGCGAACAAATCAACGTGTCCTTAGGATTTTCATGGGTGTCGGCGTTCAGCGTGCTGGTCAAACCAGCATCGAAATGGTGAGCAACCAGGTCACACCGGTTCGAGGCGACGGATGACATGAACTGGATCTGGCCGGCATCGGCACGTATCTGGAAGCTGGCGATACCGTTGGCCTCGTCTACCAAGGCGCCGGTCGGTTCTTTGTGGCGAGCGGCTCGCGCTATGCCGAATACCGAATATCTGCTGCAGTTGACAGGCGAAGCGGCCTTGCCGGTTACGGAATGATGGCCGGCGCGGTCTCCCCAAGACGCGAGGACTCACTGGGGAATCACTGGCCACGGCAGGCGCGTGGGCACGGGTGAGGCGGGCAGTTCCATACGCGCGGGATCGATGGGCGCTCGGGACAGCCGCTCCAACCGGATGGCTTTGCCGTAGCGCAGCAGCGCAAAGCCTCCCTCGCGTTCGAGTTCAGGCGGCAAGTCGAGCGGCCCGGCGCCCAGCAGGCGCCCATAGCGGCGCAATTGCTGCACCAGCGCGACTTGCACCCGCTGCAATTCGGGGTCGGCTGCAAGCACGACGGTTTCCGCCACAGGCGTTCCGTCGGGTAGCCGGCCGCTGGCGTTATGGACGGTGCCGATGACACCGGCGACCCGTTCCTGGGCGCCGGTCGCGCCGGTCAGCCGGAAGGCCACCGGCCCGAGCGGCCCGGCCTCGGCGAGCAGCGACTGCAGCATCGGCCCCAGCGGGCCCTGCTGAGCGTCGTCCAGATCGACCACCTGCCAGATACCGTCCAGCCAACGCACCCAATACCCGCTGCCTTCGCGAAACAACAGCACCTGGCCGTTCCAGCTCAGGCGCAGTGTGGCGTCGTCGCGATATTCCACCGTCAGCGGCGCACCATCCTCGAGCCGCCAGACCTCGGTGACGTCAGCCGAGGCGGTCGATGTGAACAACGCGGCCAGCGCCAGCAGCGTCCAGCACCACAGGCGCTTGCCCGCTCGACCGGCCGATGGGGTAGTCTTCAGCATCTTGAAATGTCTCCGCGATTTCGCCGAACCATGAGCGTACCCGAATCGATCTGCTTGTTGCGCCTGTCCGCCCTGGGCGACGTGACGCATGTGCTGCCCATCGTTCATACCCTGCGCCGACACTGGCCGCACACCCACCTGACCTGGGTCGTCGGCAAGCTCGAGGCGCGCCTGGTGGGCGATCTGCCGGATGTGGAATTCATCGTCTTCGACAAGGGCGCAGGCTGGCGCGGCTACCGCGATCTGCACCGCCGACTGGCGGGCCGGCGCTTCGATCTGGCCTTCATCATGCAGGTCGCGCTGCGCGCGAACCTCGCCAGTCTGGCCATCCGCGCGCCGGTCCGCATCGGTTTCGACCGCGCGCGCGCGAAGGACGGCCATGGCCTCTTCATCAACCGGCGCATTGCGCCCGATGCCGGCGCGCACGTGATCGAGGGTTTCTTCGGCTTTCTGCAGGCGGCCGGGCTCACGGCGCGCGAATGGTGCTGGGATCTGCCCATTCCGGAGGACGCGCGGGCATGGGCGGCGGCGCAATGCCCATCGGATCGGCCGCTGCTGCTGCTCAGCCCCTGCTCCAGCCACCCGCGGCGCAACTGGCGCGCGGAATGCTACGCCCGCGTGGCCGATCATGCGGCGCGGCGCCACGGGTTGCGCGTAGTGCTGTGCGGCGGGCCGTCGACGGCCGAGCGCGCGATGGGAGATGCCATCCTCGCCGCCACGACCGGCGAACCGCCGCTCGATCTGATCGGCAAGGACACCCTCAAGCGTTTCCTGGCGCTGCTGGAACGCGCCTGCGTGCTCGTCAGCCCGGATTCGGGGCCGGCCCACATGGCGACCTGCACCGGCACGCCGGTCATCGGGCTCTACGCCGCCAGCAATCCGGCCCGCAGCGGGCCCTACAACAGCCGCCAGTGGTGCGTGGACCGCTACGACGCCGCGGCGCGGCATTTCCTCGGCAAACCGGCAAGCGAACTCGCCTGGGGTCGCAAGTTGGAGTTTCCGGGCGTGATGGACCTCATCGAGCCCGAAGCCGTGATCGAGCGGCTCGATGCCCTCATGGCCTGGCGGGCCACTCAGGGCGATCCGTAGTCGGCGTAGGATTTTTCCTCGATGATCGCCGAGCCCAGGCGCAGATTGATTTCGCGCTTGAGCGCCGCACGCCGGTCGTTCTGGTGGTAGACGGCGCGAGCCAGTGCGATGAACGCCGCGTCGAACGCCTGCGCCCGCTCCTTGTCGCGAATGTCGTCCTCGATGTCCCACAACGCCTCGTTGACCGCCTTCAGCGCGACCCGCAGATCGTCGATAGCGCCCCCCCGCGCGGCATCCGATGCGTCCCAGACCGCCTGCAACAGCGTCAGCTCATGGCTCACGTTGCGCCGCTTGACGGGGTCGGTGATGCGCGCCTGCTTGATTTCGAGGATGGTGATCTTGTCGATCAGCTCGCCGTAGGAAACGGGGATCTGGATTTCACTCATGGGCCATTCCTGTAGGCTCGATCGCGCCGGGGCGCAGGTCAGCGGCGCCCGGCTGGGTCGGTTTGCCGCTGATCATCAGCGACACCTTTTCCTCGGGGTTCCAATGCGCTGCCACCGGCGCAGCGCGAGGATCATCGGGTCCGCCTTGCGCAGTCCCGCTCTTGGAAACGCGGGCGCTGATCCATAGTGTCTCGAGCGCGGAAAGCCGCCGTGTCGGCACGAGGCTCATGTCATCGCTCAGCACAAGATCAAGCGGCAGATCGGCCACGCGGCGGCGGATCGCAGCGACCGGCATGCCGCCTTGTGGATTGTCGCGGATCACCACGAAGACCGCGGCATCCGCCGGTAATGTGGACGCAAGGTCCGTGGAGAGACCGATCCGCACCGTGGGGCCGGCAGCGGTCGCCGGCTCAGCAGACACAGCGGCGGATTCATCGGGCAACTGACCGATCTGCACCAGCGCCTGGCGCAGGCTTTGTGCCACCGGCGCGTCCGGTTCGATCAACGTCAAAAGACGCCGCCAATGCCGCCCGGCCGTCCCGGCGTCGCCGGCCGCCATGGCCGCCACCCCGGCCAGCCACAGGCTTTGCGCGTGATCGGCATCGATCGCCAGTGCGTCAGCCAACAGTCGATTCGCCTCGGCCGACCATTGCGGCGGCTCGGTTTGCAGGGCCAGCGCCTGGGCACGCTGGGCGAGCACGTCCGGGTCCCTGGGCTCGAGCGCCAGCGCACGGCCGAAGGCCTGCGCGGCATCGGCCTGTCGCCCCAGCCCCGCATACGCCCGGCCGAGCAGAATCCAGCCCTCGCGTTCATCCGGATGGTTTTCCAGACGCTTTGCCAGCGTCTGGGCCAGCTTGTGCAGATCGGCCTGCACGGGCGGCGGATCGACGGCGCGCCAGTCGCCCACCTGGGCATACACGCCAACGGCCAACAAGGGGACGGCCAGCGCCATGACCACAGCCGTGCGACGGCTTGGTGCGGGCACCGGGAGGGACGCGTCCTCCTGCCCTGCCCAATCGGAGAGCAGTGCGGCGTCCAGTTCCGCGCGCCGCACCCGGGCTTGGTCCTCGTCGATCAACCCCTCCGCCAACTCGGCGGCCAGTTCGGCTTGCTTGCGCCGATGGATGGCCAAGAGCGCGTCCTGCTCCTCCTGCACCGGAGCGGCACCGCGCCATAGGGGCCGCACCACCAGCAAGGCGGCGATAAGCGCCGCGAGCAGGCACACGGCGACGAAAACAGCCGTCGTCATGGTGACTTGTCCTCGTCGCGCTCGAGCAATGCGCGCACGCGGTGCTGCTCATCGGCGCTGAGCACCGGTGCGGCCGCGCCCATCCGGCGCTGGCGGCGAGCGACGGCAAACCAGACGCCGACACCGACCAGCAGCAACGCAAAAGGCCCGAGCCACAGCGCGTAGGTGAGCGTCTTCACGGGCGGCCGGTAGAGCACGAAATCGCCGTAACGAGCCACCAGAAATGCCCGAATCTCCGCATCGCTCTCGCCGCGCCGGATCAGTTCGGCCACCTCACGACGCAAATCGTCGGCGAGCGGCGCTTCGGATTCGGCCAGCGTCTCGTTCTGACAGACGAGGCAACGCAGTTCAGGAAGCAGTTGCTCATATTGGCGCTGCTGGGCCGGGTCTTCGAATCGCTGGGGGGTGACGGCCACCGCAGGGCCACCGACGATGGCGAGCAGCGTCATCACGATCGCGCGGACAGCCTGCTTCATCGCTGTGCCTCGGCGCGCATCTGGTCGATCAAGGGGTCGAGCCGCTCGGTGACCACCTGGGGCGTCAGCGGGCCGATGTGCTTGTAACGGATGATGCCGGTCCGATCGACAAGGAATGTTTCCGGTACACCATACACTCCCCAGTCGATCCCGACACGACCCTCTCGGTCCACGGCAATCTTGTGGTAAGGATTTCCAAAACGGGCGAGCCAGGCGCGGGCTGCGTCCAGATCGTCCTTGTAGTTGAGCCCGACCAGGGGCAGATCGCGGCGCTTGACCCAGGCGCTGAGCACGGGATGTTCCTCGATGCAGGCGGCACACCAGGATGCCCAGACATTGAGCACCGTTACCGGCGCGCCGGTGAGATCGCGTTCACTGACCTGGCTCGCGCCTGCCTCCAGCGCCGGCAGAACGAATGCGGGCGCCGGGCGGCCCACCAGCGGCGAAGGCACCTCGCGCGGATTGAGTCCGAGGCCCACATAAAGCAGCGCCACGAGGACCAAAAAGCCGATCAGGGGGGCGACAAAACGCATCATGCCGGTTGCACCTGAGCCACCCCGCTGCGGCGAGCGCGCACCGCGTCCAACCGGTAACGCCGGTCGGTGACGGCCAAAAGACCGCCCAGCGCCATCAGCGCGGTGCCCAGCCAAATCCACCGCACCATGGGCTTGTAGTGGACCCGCACCGACCAGGCGCCGTCCGGCAAGCGATCGCCCAGCGCGGCAAACAGATCGCGCATCATGCCGGCATCGAAAGCGGTCTGGGTCATCATCTGCTGGCGCACGGTATACAGCCGCTTCTGCGGCCGCAGCCGGGCCACTTCTCGCCCTTGCCGCGACACCACGATCAGCGCCTCATCCGCCGTGTAATTGGGGCCTGTGACCGGATAGACCGCGTCGAGCCGGAAGCTGTAGCCGGCCAGTTCGGTCGCCTCCCCCGGCGCCAGACGCACCACGCGTTCGGCCTCCAGGGTACTGACCACGCCCGCCCCGATCATGAAGAGGGCAATGCCGGCATGCGCCAGGTGCATACCATAGAACCCCCGCGGCAATTGCCGCCATGCCCGCAACGTGTAGCCTCGACGCCCGAGCCGCTGAACAATGCCGTAGGCCGACAGACCCAGCGTCCAGAAAGCGAGCCACAGGCTGATCCCAAGCACATAACGGCGCCAGCCCAGCCCCAGGATCGCCAGGCAGACCACCGCACCGATGAGGGCCGGCAAACCGATGCGCCAGACGAGGCGGGGTAGATCGGCAGCCTTGCCCTGCCGCCAGGCGATCAGCGGGCCGAGCCCCATGAAGACGACCAGCGGCAACATAAGCGGCACGAAGACGGTATTGAAATAAGGCGGTCCGACAGAGAGCTTGCCCAGTCCCAGGGCATCCACGGCCAAGGGATAGAGTGTTCCCAGCAGCACCGCGGCTGCGGCCACCACCAGCAGCACGTTGTTGGCCAGCAGCAGGGCCTCCCGTGACAGCGGCGCGAAATGGATCAGGGCGCGCACGCGCGGCGCACGCCAGGCGTAGAGCACGAGCGAACCACCCACGACGAGCGTGAGGAAGGTCAAGATGAATAGCCCGCGACCCGGATCCGTGGCGAAGGCATGGACCGAAGTCAACACCCCCGAGCGCACCAGGAAGGTGCCGAGCAGGCTCAGGGAAAACGTAGTCAGCGCCAGCAGCACCGACCAGGCCTTGAAGCCGTCGCGCTTTTCCGTGACCGCGAGGGAATGGATCAGCGCGGTACCGGTCAGCCAAGGCATGAAAGACGCGTTTTCGACAGGATCCCAGAACCACCACCCACCCCAACCCAACTCGTAGTAGGCCCAGTGGCTGCCCAGTGCAATGCCGATGGTCAGGAACATCCACGCCGCCGTGGTCCACGGCCGCGACCAACGTGCCCAGGTCGCATCCAGCCGCCCGCCCAGCAGGGCCGCGACTGCCAATGCAAAGGCGACCGAAAAACCGACATAGCCCATGTACAACATGGGCGGATGGATCACCATGCCCGGATCCTGCAGCAGCGGGTTGAGGTCCGCGCCGTCGGCCGGCACGGGAAACACGCGCTCGAAGGGATTGGAGGTGAAGATCGTGAAGGCCAGGAAGCCGACGCTGATCAGACCCATCACCCCGATGACCCGCGCCGCATACACGGTGGGCAGGCTGCGGGCGCCGGCGGCCACGGCGACGGTCCAGCCGGCCAGGATCAGCGCCCAGAGCAGGATCGATCCTTCGTGACCGCCCCAGACGCCGGTGATGCGGTAGATCAACGGCAGTGTGCTGTTGGAGTTCTGCGCCACGTAGAGGACCGAAAAATCATGGACGATGAAGGCATAGGTCAGCACGCCGTAAGCCAGCACCAGAAACAGCCCCTGACCCCAGGCGGCCGGCACCGCGACGGCCATCCAGTCGGCCCGGTTGCGTGCCGCGCCCCACAACGGCAGCACGCTCTGGACGAGCGCCAGCACGAAGGCAATGGTCAGCGCGAAGTGTCCCCATTCGACGATCACGGCCGCGCCTTCCGCAACATCTCATGATCGGGCATCGCACCCTGCGCTTTGAGCGCATCGGCGACCTCGGGCGGCATGTAGTTCTCATCATGCTTGGCCAGCACCTGGTCGGCTACGAACAGTCCCGCGCCGTCCAGCGTGCCGCGCGCGACGATGCCCTGACCTTCCTTGAACAGATCCGGCAGAACGCCTGTGTACTGCACCGGCACCTCGGCCCGGGTATCGGTCAAGCGAAACCGCACCGTCACGCCATCGGGCTGGCGCTCGACGCTCCCGGGAATGACCACCCCTCCGACGCGAAAGGGCTGACCCGGTCGGACCTCGCCCGCTGCGACCTGGGTCGGCGTGAAGAAAAACGTCAGGTTCTCGCGGAATGCGAGGCTGACGAGAAAGGCCGCGAGGCCCACCCCCACCACCACTGTCAGGATCAGGAGCAAGCGATTCTTACGGGCTGTTTTCATCGTCAATCCGGTGAGTCGGTGCAGCCACTGCTGCGGAGCCCCGCCGCCCGTTGGCCAGGATCGCGCTTCGCAGACGCGCGTGGCGACGCAGGGGCACCCAGGCGTTGTAGATGAAAATGATCAGGGCAAGCCCATAGGAACCCCAGACGTAGGGGGCATAGCCGCCCATCGCGAAAAACTCGGCCACGGCGCTCATCGCGCCACCTCGTCGATCACCCAGCGCCGATGCCGCTCTCGCTCGAGGATCTCCGAGCGCGCCCGCACCAGCACCGCCGCCGCAAAGTAGACCATGAAGCCCAGCGCCATGGTGAGCAGCGGCCAAAGCATGTCCCAGGTCATCGATGGATTGTCGAATTTCGACACCGTCGCGCCCTGGTGCAGGGTATTCCACCACTCCACCGAGTAATGGATGATGGGAATGTTCACCACGCCAACCAAAGCCAGCACGGCGCCGGCACGGGCTGCCCGACGCCGATCCTCGATGGCCGCCTGCAGCGCCATGAAACCCAGATACAGGAAGAACAGCAACAACACAGAGGTCAGCCGGGCATCCCAGACCCACCAGGTGTTCCACATGCGCGCGCCCCACAGCGAGCCCGTCGCCAGAGCCAGCGCCGTGAACGCCGCCCCAAGCGGCGCGCTCACCCGAGCCAGGATTTCTGCCAGCTTCACATGCCAGATGAATGCAGAGGCGCTCGCACCAGCCATGAACATGTAGACGAACATCGCCATCCAGGCGCTCGGAACGTGCACGAACAGGATGCGATACGCATCTCCCTGCTGATAGTCCACCGGCGCAAGCACCAGACCGCCAAGCGTCCCGACGACGAGGAGGCCGGCCGCCGCCGCCCACAGCCACGGAATCCACCGTCCGGACCGGCGATAGAAAGCGGGCAAGGAGGCCCAGCGACTGAAAAACGCGATCATCTCAAGACCCCAGACTGGCCCGCAACGCGGCGGCCGTCGCCAGCGGCACCACGGTCGCGGCGAGGGCGAGTTCCGCGCCGAGCATGTAGAAATAAGGCAATACCGGCATCTCCAGCAGCGCGCTGCCGACCGCCCCCGCACCGAACACCAGCACCGGCGCGAACAGCGGCAACAACAGCACCGAGATCAACAAGCCGCCGCGGGGCAAACCCAGCGTCAGAGCCACCGCGACCGACCCGAGCAAGCTCAGGGTCGGTGTCCCGAGCAGAAGGCCACCGAAGAGCACCCCCTGCGCCAGAGGAGACAAGTTTAACAACACCCCCAGCAAGGGCGTGATGAGCAACAAGGGCACACCCGTCACCAGCCAGTGCGCCAGGATCTTCGCCGACACCAAGACGCTGGCCGGATGGGGACTGAGCAGCAACTGCTCCAGACTGCCGTCCTCGAAATCCGCCCTGAACAGACCCTCGAGTGACAACAGCGTGGCGAGCAGCGCACCCACCCACACGATGCCCGGACCAACGCTGCGGAGCAAGGTCGCGTCAGCGCCTAGAGCAAGTGGAAACAGACTCACCACCGCCGCAAAGAACACCACAGGATTTCCCAACTCGCCCAGCCGCCGCACCGACAGCAGGAGATCCCGCCGGAGGACGGCCCACCAGGCCGACGCCAACGACACCTTCACGCGACCGCCAGCGTCAGCATCTGCTGCCGAACGCCGGCAGGCAGCGTCAGGGCTTGGTGGGTGCTGATCACGGCAACACCGTCGCCCATGAGGTGATCGGTCAACAAGCGGCTGACCAATGCCTGCCCGTAGCGATCCAAGGCGTTCAATGGCTCATCCAGAATCCAGACCCCCGCTTGGCCCATGAGGAGACGCGCCAAGGCCAGCCGACGTCTTTGCCCGGAGGAAAGGCGGACCGCCGGAATATTGCCGGTTTGCGGCAGCCCGACTGCCTCGAGAACAGCATCGAGAGAAACCGCACCGCCGTCGATCCCCTGCAATGCGGCAGCCACGCGCAGATTCTCGCGCGCGGTCAGCGCAAGCCCAAGTCCATTCTGATGGCCGATGTAACGCCGATCGGCGGCATAGTCGCCTGCGCACGCGGCAATATCCCGCCCACGCCACAGGACCGAACCCGCCTCCGGACGCAAGAGCCCCGCCAGAATCCGCAGCAGGCTGGTCTTGCCCGCGCCGTTGGGCCCTTCCACCTTGAGCACGGTACCGGGCGCCAGCGCAAATGAAAGACCTTCAAACAGCAAGCGGTCCCCGCGCACACACGCCAAATCGACCGCGGCCAGCAGTGCCTCGTCTGTCAACGACATGGATCCACGCATGACCGGCCCCATCGGGCGAGCATGACAGCTCGCCTGATGATCAATGGCACTTATTCCTTGATTCGGCTTCCCATGGCTTCGCCGACCTTGCGTGAGCCTTCCTGCATGGCCGCGTCCAGCGCCTTTGAGCGCACCTTGAAGTACTTCTTGCCCACGTCAGACTCGGCAAAGTCGAGGTAGGCCTTCACGTCACTGTCAGGCAGGTCCTTGTAGAGATAGGCAAACTTGATCAGGTTGATCTGTTGCATGAAGCTCGTGGCCTGTGGACGCTGGGCTTCGATCTTTTCGTTGATCTCCGCGTCGCTCAGCTTCTTGTCGCTCTTGGCCGTCTTGTTCATGGCCTTGACCATGGCAACCCGGGAGTTGAGCTGCATGTCGACCGTGGTTTGCGTGGTCAGGGTCGCCTTGTCAAGGCTCTGGTAGAGCGCCCGACGCGCTTCGGGAATCGGCTTCTCCTGCGCCTGCTTGGCGAATTCGACCAGTTCCTTGGCTTTTTCAGGATCGGACAACTGGTTCTCCAACTTGCTCAACTTCTGCCCCGGATTGCCCTCGTACCAGCTCAGGACTTTCTGAAGTTCCCCTTCGCTCAACTGGTCGGCGAGCTGCTTGCCCACCGAGTCGAGGATGGTCTGGGTACCGAAGGCTTGGAGCATGATTTCCCCAATCTCGCGCTGCTCGGGGGTCGCCTTGCCGCTTTCCTCGGCCTTCTTCAGGCTGTCCTTGATGGAACGGGTGGTCTGCCCGAGTTGCAACTCGAGGCCCGAGGCACGCATCACCTCGCTGGCCAAGCCGCGCTTGTCGGCGGCGTGAGCCGACCCGATAGCGCACACGAGCATGAGCGCCAGGGCAAATGGCGCGAATCGGGACCGTAACACAGATACCTCACGCATTGATCTCAATCTCTATTGGGTAAATGAACGCAGGATAGACTCGGCTTCCGTCACAAAGGTTCTCGTCCGAGCGCGTAGCATACGCGGGCCGGCGACCCGGGTCGATGGGCATCACGCCACCTGTACCTTTTCCAGGACGGCTGCATAGAAACCGTCCGTTCCATGCCGATGCGGCGCGAGTTGCAGATCATCGTCACGGAACAGCGATGCGGGCAGGGGGAGATTCCGCTGCGCCATCAGGGCGTGGGCTGGGCGCCGCACGAACTCGGGGTGATTCTTCAAAAAATCCGCGACGACGCCACGATTCTCGGCGTCGATCACGCTGCAGGTCGCGTAGATCAGCCGCCCTCCCGGCGCAACCAGCGCGGATGCGGTCTCGAGGATTTGCCGCTGCAGGGCCGTGAGCGCCGCCAGATCGAGCGGCCGATTGCGCAGATCGGGGTTGCGCCGCAAGGTTCCGGAGCCCGAACAGGGCACGTCGACCAGCACGCGGTCATGGCGTCCCGCCTGCGCCTGCACGAAAGCCTGCGGGTCGTTGCCCAGGTGATGCGTTCGGACGTTGTGCACGCCCGCCCGCCGCGCGCGGCGCATCAACTCCTCCAGCTTGCGGCCCACGACGTCGCACGCCAGGATTTCACCCTTGTTCTGGAGCTCCATCGCCAGCGCCAAGGTCTTGCCACCTGCGCCAGCACAGAAATCGACGACCCGCCCCCGCGGCGGCACGTCCACCAGGCAGGCCAGCAACTGGCTGCCTTCGTCCTGAACCTCGAAGGCACCTTCCTTGAAACCGGGCGCAGTGAACAGCGCGGCGCGATCCTGGCGGCGCAGGCCGTAGGGCGAAAACGGCGTCGGATCGAGTGCGATATCGGCCGCCGACAGGCGGGCGCGCAGCGTTTCCCGATCGGTGCGCAAGGTGTTGACCCGCAGATCGAGCGGCGCCTCGGTGGCAAGCGCCTGCGCCAGCAACTCGGCTTCCTCGCCCCAGTCCTGCGTCAGGGCCTCGGCGAGCACATCGGGCAGGCTGTGGCGTATCGCGAACGGGAGGCTGACCGGATCGACGGCACGCAGCGCATCGGCGAGCTGCGCCGCCTGATCGGCCGGCAGAAATCGGGCCAGCGCACGCTGCGACCAGCCCTGAGCCAGCAAATACAGCCCGGCGAGATGATCGGGATCGATCGGCGCATCAGCCCCGGGATGCAGGCAATGGGCGAAAAACCGCCGGCGCCGCAGGACGCCGAACACGGCTTGCGCGATGAAGCGACGATCGCGCCCGCCGAGAAACCGCCGCGCACGGAAGAACCGGTCCAAAGCGCGGTCGGCCGGCAGGGTGTTGGCCTGGAGACTGGCCAGGGCTTCGGTCAATTGACGAAACTGGGCTGCGCGGACGGCGCTCGGGTCGGGGGATGCAGACATGAAATTCCGCTGGGCGCGGCCGCATGCACGCTTTCCTGCAGGGTCAAGGAAGCGGGTCGGACAACCGGTCGGCCAAAGCGCGCATTTTATCGTCGAGACTCTGGGGCTTGTCCACCCGGGTGCCGACCTTGAGCGTGGTCATGAGCCGCGGAACACCCGCCGCATGCAGCGCTTCGTGACAGGCGCGGATGGCTCCGAACACGGCGTCCCACTCCCCCTCGACCGCCGTGCCGAAGGGATGCGGCCTGGGATGCAAGCCATGGCGTCGCAGAATCTCCACGCAGCGCGCCACCTCGGCCGATACCGATGCGCCGACCCCCATGGGAACCACGCAGACATCCACACTCACCCGCACAGGGATGCCTCTTCTTCCGCCACGCCCGCCAGCGCGGCCCATGGCCCCGCATGCATCAGGCTCTCCCACTGTGCAGAACTCGTCACCGCGAACACGCCAGCGTACTCCAGTACCGGGCTGGCGGGATGGGGAATCATCCACATCCAGCGTCGCGTCGCCAGCAGATGAAAATCACCGTCGCCACGCTTGCCCAGCAAGGCGCGGCGCATGCGCAGATAAAGCACCCAGGCGATGCGCCCGCCCTGGTCAGGTTGCGCGAGCCAATCAGGGGACACTGCCGCGATACAGTGAGAAAAGGTCCACTCCGGCACGCATCCCATCCGATTACGCAGATCGGCCTGAATCAACACACCGGCGACTGGCAACCCAAGCTGCGGATGAAGAGGCAGCGGGATCAGATCCATGGTTCGCGGCGTTTCGGCCTTACTGTCCGGTCGGGCGGGGATGAGAGCGAGTGCGTCGCGGCCTTGCAGGCATCGCCAGAGGAGAGAAAAATCATCCGCATCAAGCCCGCCCTGACGCCGGCAGATCCGGTGTCGCCCGAGACGCACATGGCCGGTCACCAAGGGTCGCTGCACCAGCGCGACGCGCCGTTGGCCATCGCGGTCTGTGTCGCCCAGAATGAAAGGCATGGCGACCGGTACTGCATCATCACTCTCCCGTTCACGCGCCTCATCCGGGCAAATCACGAGAAAGGGCGACGCACGCCCGGGACACGCCATGAGCGTCGCCGCAGAGCCAATCAAGCCCGCCGTTTCGGCCCGCTCGCGGACCCGATCGACGAGCATCCACCATGCCGACGACCCTGTCTGCATTGGTCGACGCCTCCCGCCGTGACAGAATGAAGCCGTTTCCCTTGAGACTAAACCACTTGCTCCGGAACGCAAGCCCACGGTCATGTCCGCGACGCAATCGCACATGAACCACAAAGGTGAAGCAATGACCCCGCGCCACGAAAAATCGCGCCGTCTAGACGGTATGACACTGTTTTTCCTGGCGATTTCTCTGGTAGCAGCTGTGCTGCTCTATCGCCAAGGCGGTCTTGGCGCCGTCGGCACCGGGCTGGAGAAGAGTATGGTTCTCCTGATCTCGGTCAGCCCCATCGTCGTGCTGGCTCTGCTGCTCGCGGGATATGCGCAGACGCTCATCCCCCGCCGGTGGGTCGAAACGCGCCTGGGTCAAAGCAGTGGGCGCGGCGGCACGACGCTCGCGTGCCTGGCCGGTGCACTGATGCCGGGCGGGCCCTTCGCTGCGTTTCCGGTCGTGCTCGTCCTACGCCAGTCCGGTGCGGCACTCAGCACCTGCGTGGCCTTTCTCACCGCCTGGTCAGTGCTGGGGCTGCATCGCATGATCATCTGGGAAATTCCTTGGCTGGGCTGGCGCTTTGCGCTGCTGCGCTGGTTGATCTCCTTGCCGCTGCCCTGGCTGGCCGCATGGGCCATGTACCATCTGGATGCCCGAATCAACGGCAAGGATGCTGCCTAATGGGTACCGCGCTGCTGGCGTTGGCCATCGTGCTGGGTGCATTGGCAGCGCTTGCACACCGGCGCGACCCCACCTTGCATGGCCAGGCCTTCGGCATCGCCCGGAATCAACTGCGACTGATCGCGCTGCGTCTGCCGCTCGCCTTGCTGGTGGCATCGATGCTGGGCGAGCTGCTGCCGCGTGAGAGCTTGGTCGATCTGCTGGGACCGCGGAGCGGCTGGCAGGGGATCGCACTTGCCAGCACCTTCGGCGCGCTGCTGCCCGGCGGGCCGATGGTGAGCTTTCCGTTCGTGATGCTCCTCAAACACGCCGGAATGGGATTCGCGCCGCTGGTCGCCCTTGTGACCGCTTGGTCGGTACTTGCGGTCCATCGGGTTCTGAGCTTCGAACTCCCTCTCATGGGCGCGCGCTTCGTGTCATTGCGCATCCTGGCTTCATTAGCACTGCCGCCAATTGCCGGGGCGCTGGCCGTGCTGGTCGATCCGGCTGCCCCTGGCGGCTGACAGCCATCGCCGCGGCGTGCATGGTTCCGTCCAGGTGGGCAGGACGGTTGTTTGCCACAGCGGGGGCCATCGGCCGGGAGCGGCATGATCCAGATCAATGTCCTTCCGCGAAGCTGACGATAAGTTCACTTAAGGCTGCTCAAGCAGTCACGACCGAACATACAAGGTAGGTGAACGATGAAACGAACCATGAAGCGTCAATGGGCTACAGCTGCGGCGGTATCGATGCTCAGCCTGTGCGGCACGGCAAACGCCCATGAAGCCGGAAACGTCCTGCTGCGTACGGGTCCGACCTGGGTGCTGCCCAACGATGACAGCAGCACGGTCAAGCCTATCCCGGGCAGCGGCGTGGAAGTGGGTGACGGCATCAGCCTCGGCTTTTCGGTCACTTACCTTCTCACACCCCAGATCGGGGTAGAATTGCTGGCCGCCCTGCCTTTCGAGCACGACATCAAGGGCGAAGGCTCGCTAGATGGCGTCGACATCGGCAGCATCAAGCACCTGCCCCCGACCGTGACCTTGCAATGGTATCCAGAACTCGGCGTGGACTGGGTGCAACCCTATGTCGGCGCAGGCATCAACTACACCACCTTCTTCGATGAAGACGCTGACGGCGAGCTTGAATCCATCGTCGGCAAGACCAAAATCTCTCTGGACGATTCCTGGGGCTATGCACTCGAACTCGGTGCCGACTGGCGGGTGTCCGATCGCTGGTTCATCAACACCAGTCTGTGGTACGTCGACATTGCCACCGACGCCACCCTGAAGACAGCTGGGGCCGGAACGCTCAAGACGGAAGTCGACATCAATCCCCTCGTGCTCATGGTCGGGGTCGGCACACGCTTCTGAGTCGGCGCCAAGACCGATGTTGCGGGGGACCGGAATGTTCCCGGATCCGCAAGCGCCGGGGTAACCCGGCGCTTTGCATGATTGCCAAGGGAAGCGGATTGGGATTGAATCACCTCCATCATTGCGTGCCCATCCGGCCCCGAGGAAACCCCAACGCATGAATGCGACAACCCATGTCTTTGACGTCACCCTTCAGGATTTTCCGAGCCGCGTCATCGGCGCATCCAAGACCCAGCCGGTTCTCGTCGACTTCTGGGCCACCTGGTGCACCCCGTGCAAAACGCTGAAACCGATTCTCGAGCAGCTGGCACAGGATTATGGCGGCGCCTTCCTGCTGGCCAAGGTCGACATCGACAAGGAACAGGCTCTGGCCAGCCGCCATGGTGTGCGCAGCGTGCCTACAGTGCTGCTCTACAAGGATGGTCGCCCGGTCGATGGTTTCACGGGCGCCCAGCCGGAAGGCGCGATTCGCGCGCTGCTCGCGCGTCACGGCATCGAACCGCCACCACCATCTGCCCTGGAAGAAGGCCTGCAGGCGCTGAAAGTCGGTCGTCTGGATGCGGCCCAGCGACTGCTGGAGGCTGTGCTGACCGAAGAACCCAGCAATGTCCAAGCCATCGTCGGGCTGGCACGCGTGGCGGCGGCCCGGGGTGACATCACCTCGGCGCGCCAGCAATTCGAGCGCCTGCCGGAAAATCAGAAAAGGGGTCCAGACGCCGCCTCACTCCGGGCGTGGCTTGACTTTAACGATCTCATTGCCGCCGGCCCTCCCCCACAAGTCTTGCAGGACATGCTGGAAAAATGGCCGGATGACCTCGAGGCCCGCTTTCGTCTGGCCATCTGGCGCCTGCTGGGCGGGGACGCCGAAGCGGCCATCGACGCGCTGCTAGCCATCATGCAAAAAGACCGGAAATTCCACGACGATGGCGCGCGCAAGACACTGCTGCAGGTCTTCGACTACCTCGGCAACGATCACCCCCTGGTGCGCCGCGCCCGCGCCCGCATGGCGATGCTGTTGAACTGATCCAGTGCGGTCATCTACCTTCACTCAGAGAAGAGCACATGGACAGACAGACGCTGCCCCGCATTGCCGTGCACGGCGATCGTTTCATCGACGCCCAGGGTCGCGAGGTGATGCTGCGCGGCGTCAACTTGGGCGGGGATTGTAAAATCCCTTACCCGAACGGCGGCACTCACATCCCCAGCGATTTTTCCGACCACCGCACCGTCTCATTCGTCGGGCGACCTTTTCCGCTGGCTGAAGCGGACATCCACCTGCGCCGACTGCGCCATTGGGGATTCAACAGCCTGCGTCTGCTGACGACATGGGAAGCCATCGAGCATGCTGGACCAGGCTGCTATGACGAGGCCTATCTCGACTATTACGCCCGCATCTGCGAGCTCGCCGGGACGCATGGGTTTTACGTGTTGGTCGACTTCCACCAGGACGTGTTCAGCCGGATGACAGGCGGCGATGGCGCGCCCGGCTGGGTGTTCGAGGCCGTCGGCCTGGACTTCACCCGCTTTGCCGCCGCTGATGCTGCGCACGTCATGCAGGCCTGCTACGACTACCACGACCCGCGCCCGCGCCAGCCGGAACGCTATGCCCAGATGAGCTGGGCCAATAACTACAACATGCCGGCCAACGGCGTGATGTGGACGCTGTTTTTCGGCGGCGCGCGGTTCACACCCGATTTTTACATCGACGGACAGAACGTCCAGGATTACCTACAGAGCCATTTCTTCGGCGCGCAGCGCGCCTTGGCCGAGCGCATCGCCCACCTGCCCCATGTGATGGGTTTCGACATCCTCAATGAGCCAAGCAGCGGCTGGATCGGCCGCGCCTTGAGCCGCCCGCACCTCAAGAAAACGGCGGAGGACCCCCGACCCGTTCTGCCCGGCCCAGCCTGGACACCACTCGACAGCCTGGCCGCCTTGCAGGGGATGCGCCGCGAACTGCCCAACATGGTCATCTCGCTGCCGCGTCTGGGCATCGTCCAGAAGGGGACGCGAATCGCCAATCCACAGGGCGTTCGCGTTTGGCTGCCGGGCCGCGAGGATCCGTTCGAGGCCGCTGGGGTCTACCGGCGTGAAGCGGGCGTGGTGATCGGCTTGCGGGAGGATTTCTTTCAAGAACAGGCCGGACAACGCGTCGATTTCGCGAACGACCATCTGGCACCGTTCTACGAGCGGGCCACGGCCAATCTGCGCGCGGTGCGATCGGATTGGCTGGTGTTCGCCGAACCTGACCTCCTGGCCGACCCGCAGCATAGCTTTCCGCGACAGCTCCCACGGGACACAGTGAATGCCGGACATTGCTATGAGGTCACGACGCTCATGCTCAAGCGCGTGCTCGAGCCCATCGGTGTCAATCTCATGCATGGTCGCGTATTGTTTGGCGCTCGCCGGATCGAAGCCGATTACCGACATGAACTGATGAAGGTGAAGCGCTGCTCGGAGCGCGTCAACGGCGGCTGTCCGACCCTCATCGGCGAATTCGGCATTCCTTTCGATTTGCGTAACGGTCGTGCCTATCGCGCCTTCGCCGCCGGCGATCACGGGCCCCGTCCCTGGCGCGCGCATGTGCGCGCCCTGGAACGCATGTACAACGCGCTGGACAGCCTGGGACTCAGCGCCATGCAGTGGAACTACACGGCGAGCAATCGCAATCATCTGGCGATCGGGGACGGCTGGAACCAGGAAGACTTGAGCATCTTCAGCGAAGATCAGCGCACGAATCCCGCCGACCTCGACAGTGGCGGACGGGCGCTAGACGGTTTCGTGCGCCCTTACCCCCGGTTCATCCAGGGACGCTTGCATAAGATGCATTTCGATCCGCGCAAGCCGCGTTTCGAGCTCTGCTTCGATGCCGATCCCGATGTAACCGCACCGACTGAAATCTTCATCCCCGCCCGCCGCTTTCCAAACGGTTATCGCATCGACGCCCCGGATCTGATCCTGGAGGAAAGCCACTCCGCCGACATGGTTTGTCTGCGCGCCTTGAAGCGACAGCGCTATACCCTCCGCCTCATTGGTTGAGAGCCTTCTCCGTCGGTCGATCCGGATGTTTTTGACGCGCGGAGCGATGCGCGCGAAGGCATACGAATTGTCCAGCAGCTCACTGTGCCGATCAGCAACCTCGGGCGACCCACTGAGATCTACGTGCCGATGCGCAGACCGAGACCATGACTGCAGACAAATCCGCGAACCAAAACCGCTGAGAGATCTGCAGGACGACGCACAGACCCCAAAGCGCCGCCACTCAAACAAGCCAATCCCTGAGGCGATCAGCGCTGCCATGGCCGATCCCATGCTCACCCGTTTGTCCACAAGACATCGCCGACGGTATCCAAACATCCTTGCTGCAATTTGTCGCGCGTGGGCCGTATCGGCATCGCTGCTGGCGATGCTGGAATGCCGATGAATTTCAACGTCAAGCGATCGCTCTCGCCAATCGCCAAGTACCTGTCGCGGTCGACTTCAGCCAGCCGAAGAGTCGGCCATATCCTTGGGATAGGCGTTGATCCCGAATGTCGCGACCAGCCCGAAACCGGCGCGTTACACCACGGCGATGACGTATAGTCTTCACGCATGTAGCCGCTGCCTTCCTGATCCTCGATCGGTGACCTGCCGGCAGCCAATAATCGACAACCCCCAGCATACCGCCCGGTTTCAAGGCCCTGAACATTGCGTCGAATGCCGCAACAACCCAGCTATCGCTACCACTGCGCACGTACCAGTTGTGCACGTTGCCAAACGTCATCACCAGGTCGGCGCTCCCTAGCGGGGCTATGGTCACGTGATCCGAGGGATCGAAACGAGTCACGATCACCCGGTCGTACCGATGGATTTGCCGCAAACTTGGCCTCAAACGCCGCCCGACTCTCACGAAAGAACGGCGAGGTCGAATCGCTGTTGAAGCGCGCCGCATGACAAACGCCCGCGCGGCAGCGGCAATAGTGCAAGGATCTCCTTGTACCATCCAGCGCACAGCCAGATTCCAACGATGGTCATGTCGGGTTCGATGCTGAAGAATTGCGGCGTTGCGATGGGGGACGTGCGCCATCGCATTGGACGTAGTCCGCCGTGCGATGGGCTGCGTCGGCTGCTACCTGTAGCGCCGATCCGCTCGTCACTGCCTGAGAAACGATAATCCTTCAGCCTTGCCACGAACACACAGATTGCCTGTGCGAGCCTCATGCTGCTGCCCTTGGTTGCGAAGAAGCCGATCGATCCGCGCGCCAACCCGGAATCACGGCAAGCAAATGCCTCGATTCCCAATGCTGCGCAAAGCGCAAACCGATGTCGCAATTCTCTGGCGAAACAGGAATTCGAATGCGCGCGTCGAAAGACCATCCTGATGCATCACTCCTGCCCTCGACCAGCAATTCGCGATGCCGGCAGATGTCCCTGAATACCGTCCCTGCAGAAGCTGCATCGGCCACCCTGCTACGAATGGCGTACCAGTTGATCAAGTCGCTCACAATCCGCCGTCGCCGGCCAGCGGCGACCAGCAGCCGATTGGCGCACCGTTCCGGGTCATCAACACGAACCCACCGTCCGTGTGGCGATGCGGCTTGCCTGCGTGTGTTTAGCACTTGGATGCCATCAGCGCGGAACGCAGATACAAGCGCTTCACCACGAGCCAGGGTCTTCGCTGAAGCATCAGGTTCCGCGCACCAGAATGGCACCCGACTGCCGCGCCGATCAAAAACTCGCGTCAGTTCGGCCACCGCCGACACACCGATCATGGCCAGACACTCGGGAGTGGTGTCACTCTCCAGCGCTTTGGTCGAGTCCAACAGGTGCAAATCGGCAGGCGCCAGTTTAGACATAGGATCCGGCCAAAGCAGTAACGCAGCAGCGCCGGGCCGGCCGAATGCCTCACTCCCAGCGCAGCCCGGCGCCGGCCTGATACTCCGTTACCCGGGTTTCGAAGAAATTCTTCTCCTTACGCAGGTTGGCCTGCTCATCGAGCCAGGGCAGGGCGTTGGTGGCACCGGCGAAGGGCTCGGGGATGCGCAACTGATGCGCACGGCGGTTGGCGATGTAGCGGAACTGCGCGATGTGCAACTCGGCGCTGTAGCCCAGAATCGGCTGCGGTAGAAGGTACTGGGCGTAGGCGATCTCGGCGGCCTCGGCCTGCTGCCACATGGCGGCGAGCGCATCGGGATCGAGCGTGAGCCCCTCCTCCTGCAGGATCTGCCGCACCACGCGGATGCCGAAGCCGCTGTGCAGCACCTCGTCGCGCATGATGTACTGCAACTGCTCGGCCGTGCCCTTCATCAGCCCGCGCCGCTGCAGCGCAAAGATGGGCGAAAAGCCGTTGAAGAACCAGCAGCCCTCGAACACGGCCGCGAAGAAGACATAGGCCATCACGAAGTCCGTCAGCACCGCCCGATCGCGCAGATCCAGCCCCGGCTGCAGGATGGTGGCGAGCCGCTCGTTGGCGATGCGGATCTTGGCGTGGATCGCCGGCACCACGCGGTAGCGGTTGTAGATCTCGGCCTGATCGAGCCCCAGCGTCTCGATGCAATGCTGGTAGGTCCAGGTGTGCAGCGCCTCCTCGTAGACCTGCCGCGCCTGATAGATCTGCAACTCCGGCGCGCTCATCTTCTCCATCACCGCGAGACCAATGTTGCGCATGGCGAGGATGTCGGCGGTGGTCAGATAGGCCAGCACGTTCTCGTAGAGGTGGCGCTCGGCGGGGCTGAGCAGGTGCCGGTAGTCGTGGATGTCCTGCGCCATGTTGATGTCGAGCGGCGTCCAGTGGTTCTTGTTGGCGTTCAGGAAATACTCCCAGGCCCAGGGATACTTGAACGGCGCCAGTTGGTTGATGTCGGTCTGGCCGTTGAGCACCCGCTTGTCGGCGGCCTTCACCGGCGCCAGCGCGGGTGCGGTCGAAGCCAGTCCGATCGCCGGTGCGCTGACCGCAGCCGCATCGGTTTCATCCCAGTTCAGCGACAGCGCGGTGTGGCTGTGCAGCGGCATGGAAGGATTCATTGGCAAGCCTCACAGTCGGGGTTGTCGATCGCACAGAGCAGCGCCGCCTCCGATGCGGGCGCGGCCTTCTCCAGATGGGTGGCGCCACGGGTGCGCAGGTAGTAGGTGGTCTTGAGACCCCGCCGCCAGGCCAACTTGTAGAGCGCATCGAGCTTGGGGCCCGAAGCCTCGGCGACGTAGAGATTCAGCGACTGCGCCTGATCGAGCCACTTCTGCCGCCGCGCCGCCGCCTCCACCAGCCAGACGGGGTCGATCTCGAAGGCGCAGGCGTAGCGGGCCTTGAGTTCCGCCGGCACCCGCGCGATTGGCGCCAGGCTGCCGTCGTAGTACTTGAGATCGTTGATCATCACCGCATCCCACAACCCCAGCGCCTGCAGTTCGCGCACGAGATAGGGGTTGACGACGGTGAACTCGCCCGAGAGGTTGGATTTGACGAACAGGTTCTGGAAGGTCGGCTCGATCGAGGCACTCACCCCGCAGATGTTGGCGATGGTCGCGGTCGGCGCGATCGCCAGCACGTTGCCGTTGCGCATGCCCTGCCGGCGCACCTGCTCACGCAGGCTCGCCCAGTCGAGCGTGGTGCTGAGATCGACCTCGAGCGTCTCGCCGCGCGTCTGTGCCAGCCGTTCGAGCGAGTCGATCGGCAAGATGCCCTGGCTCCACAGCGAGCCCTCGAAGCTCGGATAACGACCGCGTTCGACGGCGAGATTGGATGATGCGGCGATGGCGTGATAGCTGATCAGCTCCATCGAGCGGTCGGCAAACTCGACTGCCGCCGGCGAGGCATAAGCGATGCCCAGTTGGTGCAGGGCGTCCTGAAAGCCCATGATGCCAAGACCCACCGGGCGGTGACGCAGGTTGGAGCGGCGCGCCTGCGGCACGCTGTACCAGTTGATGTCGATGACGTTGTCGAGCATGCGCACGGCGGTGGCGATGGTGCGGGCGAGCTTCTCTTCATCGAGCCCGGCACCGTTCACATGGGCGGCGAGGTTGACCGAGCCCAGATTGCAGACGGCGATCTCGGCATCGCTGGTGTGCAGCGTGATCTCGGTGCAGAGGTTGGAGCTGTGCACGCGGCCCTGATGCGCGTTGGTGTAGCGCAGGTTGCAGGTATCCTTGAAAGTGATCCAAGGGTGACCGGTCTCGAACAGCATCGAGAGCATGCGGCGCCACAGCTGCACCGCCGGCAATCGCTTGTGCAGACGCATTCGGCCGGCAGCGGCGAGCTGTTCATATTCGAGATAGCGCGCCTCGAAGTCGGCACCGACGAGATCATGCAGATCCGGCGTTTCATCCGGTGAGAACAGCGTCCAGTCGCCCCCTTCGCAAACCCGGCGCATGAACAGATCGGGAATCCAGTGGGCGGTGTTCATGTCGTGGGTGCGGCGGCGCTCATCGCCGGTGTTCTTGCGCAGCTCGATGAACTCCTCGATGTCGATGTGCCAAGTCTCGAGGTAGGCACAGACCGCCCCCTTGCGCTTGCCGCCCTGGTTGACCGCGACCGCGGTGTCATTGGCGACCTTGAGGAAGGGCACCACGCCCTGGCTCTTGCCATGCGTGCCCTTGATGATGGCCCCGAGGCCGCGCACCCGCGTCCAGTCGTTGCCGAGGCCGCCGGCGTATTTGGACAGCAGTGCGTTGTCGCGGATGGCCCCAAAGATGCCATCGAGATCATCTGGCACGGTAGTGAGATAGCAGGAGGAGAGCTGTGGGCGCAGGGTGCCGGCGTTGAACAGCGTCGGCGTGCTGCTCATGAAGGCAAAGCTGGAGAGCAGTTGGTAGAACTCGATGGCGCGCGCCTCGCGTTCGACCTCGTTCAACGCCAGCCCCATGGCCACGCGCATGAAGAAAGCCTGCGGCAGCTCGAAGCGACGCCCGTCGAGGTCGAGCAGGTAGCGGTCATAGAGTGTCTGCAGGCCCAGATAGGTGAAGTCCAGATCGCGCACCGGCTCCAGCGCTGCGCTCAAGGTGGCCAGATCGAACTCGAGCAGACGCGGATCCAGCCGCTGCGCCTGCACGCCGCGCGCCAGATAGCTGCGGAAATAGTCGGCATACCACTCCTTTGACGACGCCGTCTCATTGGTCAGCCCCAGCACCTCGGTTGCCTCACGGCGCAGCACGTCGAGCAACAGGCGGGCGGCAACGCGGCTGTAATCGGGGTCCTGCTCGATGAGGCTGCGCGCGCTCATGACCAGGGCCTGCCCCATCTCCGCCATCGGCATGCCGTCGTAGAGATTGCGGCGCAGCTCGGCCAGGATCGGCGCCGGCTCGGCATGCGCAAGACCCGTGCAGGCGCGGGCAACGGTGGCTTCGAGCTGCTCCAGCGGCAAGGGCACGCAGCGCCCATCGGCCATGATCACCCGCGGCCCAGCGGCAGGCGCCGTCATCGCCGACTGCAAAGCCTGGCGCTGCCGTGCACGCTCCTCGCGATAGAGCACATAGGCACGCGCGACCTTGTGATGGCCGGCGCGCATCAGCGCCAGTTCCGCTTGGTCCTGGATTTCCTCGATGTGCACCGTGCCACCCGGCGGCAGACGGCGATGCAGGGAGGCGACCACCTGCGCAGTGAGTTCAGCGGCAATCTCGTGGATGCGCTGGGGGGTCTGCCCGCTGCCGTTCTCAACGGCCAGAAACGCCTTGCCGAGCGCAACCGCGATCTTGTCGGCATCGAAGGCGGTCAGCTCGCCGTTGCGGCGGATCACCCGCAGCGTGCTCACCGCCTGCGCCGGCGGTGTCGAAGGCGGCACGGGGTTGTACAGGCTTGACGGACGCACCGTCGAGGATGGAGCAAGGATGTCGGTCTGCATGGCACCTCCCAAGTGAATACCGGGTCGGGCCAACGCGCATGTTCATGGGCATCGCCAATGAGCAGGCGACGCCGACGAGACCTTTGACGCGAAGGCTCGGGTTCGATCTCGTCACGGCAACGCCGAACGAGGCCATCCTCGGCAGGTATTCGGACTCGGAGACAGGCTCTTGCGAGCGCCTACGGTCGCGGCTTCCCACCCTCGCGGGCAGTGCCTGGCTGTGAGCCGTGCGACCTTCGTTTCTCCATACCGCTGCGCGACAGTTCCGGATTCACACCGGATTCCCTGCAAGCACACACAACATTTAGTGGATGCACCGAAGACGATGCACAAGATACGGGACAGCGCTGGATCTTGCAAGCCGCCCGTGTCGCTTGCTCAGGCCGGACGCAGCCCTTCCAGCGTCGCAAAGCATTTGCTGCGCGCCATCTCGATGAACTCGCTCAGGTAGGCAACCGCATGATCCTCTGCACGGATGGCGGCATACAGCGTGCTCCACAACCCCTGCTCGCCCAGCGGCCGGGTGGTCAACTGGCCGCTCGCGGTGGCCTGCGTCACCGCCCATTGCGGCAGCGTGGTGAGTCCCCGCCCGCTGGCGACGAGTTGGATGATCATCAGCGTCAGCTCGCTGGTGCGCCGCTCCACCGTCACGCCAGCCGGGATGAGGAAACGGCTGAACAGATCGAGCCGCTCGACCTCGACCGGGTAGGTGATCAGCGTCTCGCCGGCAAGATCCGCCGGCGCAATCCAGGCTTTCGTGGCCAGCGAATGACCGACCGGCAGCAGCAGCACGTTCTGGTAGCGAAACAGCGGCTGATAGCGCACCCCTTCGCCGGGCAGCGGATCGGCGGTGATCACCATGTCGATCTGCCCGCGCGCCAGTGCCGGCAAGGGCTCGAAGCCGTAACCCATCGAGATGTCCAGCGCGACCTCTGGCCACAGGGCACGAAACGCATCCAGCGCCGGCATCAGCCAGTCGAAGCAACTGTGACATTCGATGACCAGATGCAGCCGGCCAGCGCGGCCAGCGCGCAGCCGCGCCAGATCACGTTCCGCCGCGCGCACCTGCGGCAGCACCTGATCCGCCAGATCCAGCAGCCGTTCGCCAGCCAGCGTGAAGCGCAGCGGACGGCTCTTGCGCTCGAACAGTCGCGCACCGATGCGATCCTCCAGCTCCTTGAGCTGATGCGACAGCGCGGACTGTGTGAGATGCAGCCGTTCGGCGGCGGCGGTCAGGCTGCCGCTGTCGCGCAGCGCCACGAGACTGCGCAGATGTCGCCACTCAATCATGAGCTTCTCTCATGTTTATTCTGAAATTTATCCATTTGATTCATGTTAACCCGCCGCCGAGAATGCCCGCCAGGTTTTTCAGGAGCAACGATCATGGCAACGGCTCACAATCTCGGCTTTCCGCGCATCGGCGCCAAGCGTGAACTCAAGCAGGCGGTGGAGGCGTACTGGCGTGGCGAACTGGATGCAGAGGCTCTATTGCAGACCGGCCGCGAACTGCGCCTGCGGCACTGGCGCCTGCAGGCAGCGGCCGGGCTGACACAGGTGCCGGTCGGCGACTTCAGCTGGTACGACCAGGTGCTCGACACCTCGGCGTTGCTGGGCGCCGTACCGGCGCGCTTCGGCTGGAACGGCGCGACGGTCGATCTCGACACCCTGTTTCGCATGGCGCGCGGCCGGGCGCCAGGTGGCCCGGATGCGCCGGCCTGCGAGATGACCAAGTGGTTCGATACCAACTATCACTACCTCGTCCCCGAGCTGCATCGCGGCCAGCGCTTGCGGCTCGCCTCGCAGGCGTTGTTCGAGCAGGTGGCCGAGTGTCAGGCCGCTGGCTTTACCGCCCGGCCGGTGCTGGTCGGCCCGCTGACCTGGCTGTGGCTGGGCAAGGTCAAGGGCGAGCCATTCGAACGCCTGACGCTGTTCGACGAGGTGCTCGCCGTCTACCGCGAGGTGCTGGCGCGTCTGCGTACGCTGGGCGTGGAGTGGGTGCAGATCGACGAACCCATCCTCGCGCTGGACCTGCCCACCGCATGGCAAGCGGCCTTCGCGACGACCTATGACGCATTGCAGGGCGGCCCCAAGATCCTGCTGGCGACCTACTTCGGCGGTCTGGGCGAGAACCTCGCGCTCGCGCTGGACCTGCCGGTGCAGGCGTTGCATCTGGACGCCGTGCGCGCCCCTGAGCAGGTCGCCGAAGCCGTGACGCGGCTGCCGGCAGACAAGATCCTGTCGCTCGGCGTCGTCGATGGACGCAATGTCTGGCGCAGTGATCTGGCCGCGACACTCGAGTGGCTTGAACCGATCCACGCGCGGCTCGGCGAGCGGCTGTGGCTCGCACCTTCCTGCTCGCTGCTGCACGTGCCGGTGGATCTGGCGCAGGAGACGGCGCTCGACCCCGAACTGGCCTCGTGGCTTGCCTTCGCCACCCAGAAGCTGGATGAGGTCGTGATCCTGGCGCGCGCCTTGAACGAGGGTCAGGCGGCCGTGGCCCAAGCGCTGGCGGCGAATACAGCGGCGCTCGCCTCGCGCCGCACCTCGCCCCGCATCCACAACGCCGCAGTACAGACGCGGCTGGCATCGCTGACGCCAGCGCAAGGCGATCGCCTGCATCCCTATCCGGTCCGCGCCCAGGTGCAGCGTGCGCGCTTGCGGCTGCCGCTGTTTCCGACCACCACCATCGGCTCCTTCCCGCAAACCGCCGAGATCCGCAAGGCGCGTCAGGACCATCGACAAGGTCGGCTCGACGAGGCTGCCTACCAGGCGGCGATGCAGGCGCAGATCGCGCTGGCCGTGGAACGGCAGGAAGCGCTGGGGCTGGACGTGCTGGTGCATGGCGAGGCCGAGCGCAACGACATGGTCGAGTACTTCGGCGAGCAACTGGAAGGCTTTGCCTTCACCACCCACGGCTGGGTGCAGAGCTACGGCTCACGCTGCGTCAAGCCGCCGATCATCTACGGCGACGTCGCGCGGCCGGCACCGATGACCGTGGCCTGGAGCCGCTACGCGCAATCGCTCACCGCCAAGCCGATGAAGGGCATGCTCACCGGGCCGGTGACGATCCTGCAGTGGTCCTTCGTGCGCGATGACCAGCCGCGTCGGGACACCGCATTGCAGATCGCGCTGGCGCTGCGGGATGAGGTGCTGGATCTGGAGGCGGCTGGCATCGGCGTGATCCAGGTCGACGAGCCGGCGCTGCGCGAAGGGTTGCCGTTGCGCCGAGCCGAATGGGCCGCGTATCTCGACTGGGCGAGCCTGGCGTTCCGCATCACGGTCGGCGGCGTGCAGGATGCGACGCAGATTCACACCCACATGTGCTATGCCGAGTTCAACGACATCATCGAGACCATCGCCGCCATGGACGCCGACGTCATCAGCATCGAGACCTCGCGCTCGGACATGGAACTGCTCGATGCCTTCAAGCGCTTCGGCTATCCCAACGAGATCGGCCCCGGCGTCTACGACGTGCATACGCCCAGCGTGCCCACGGTGGAGGAGATGGTGGCGCTGATGCGCAAGGCTGCCGCGCTGATTCCGCCCGAACGGCTGTGGGTCAATCCGGACTGCGGACTGAAGACGCGCAGCTGGGCAGAGGTGGTGCCGGCGCTGGCCAATCTGGTCGAAGCGGCGCGGCAGCTGCGCGCGGAATACGCACCGCGCTGAACCCAGCGGATGGCGAAAAATCAGCCGCTGCGCCATCCCGGCGACTGGCGCTCAAGGCTCACTGGGGCGAGCATGGCGTCGGGAGCCGTGCCCGCCGCCGGTCAACCCAAGCGATGCGTCCGGAGCATCAGCCCGGGCGCCCGCACAGGCAGAAGGCGTAGATGCCGCGCTGGGCGGGCGCGATCAAGGGCCGGGCAGCGGCTTTCCAAGCCTGAACCAGACGCGCGAATTCCGGCGGCAGCAGGCTCTGCAAGGCCCGCGCACCGATCGCGGTGCTCTGGATGCGTGCCAGCAGATACTGCCCCAGCGTCAACTCGGGTTCGAGGTAGCGGGCCTGGTAGTTGTCCCCCAGCTCGGCCAGTTCCGCCGCGGCCTTGACGGCATCGGGAACCTCGCCGTAGCCATCGATCAGCTGCAGCTCGAGGGCATCCACTCCACTCCAAACACGACCTTCGGCCAATTCGGCGACCGTTTCGACAGGCAGCTGCCGGGCGTCGGCGACCCGCAGCAGGAAATCGCGATAGGTGCGTTCCACCATGGCCTGGATCGCCTCGCCCACGCGGGGATCGAGCTTGCGATCGGCGCGCAGGGCACCCGCCAGCGCCGTCGTGCCGACGCCGTCGACATGCACACCGAGCTTACCCAAGGTGTCCTGGAAGGTCGGCAAAATGCCGAACACACCGATGGAGCCCGTGATGGTAGCCGGCGAGGCCAGGATGCGATCGGAGGCCGTCGCAATCCAGTAGCCACCCGACGCTGCGACGCTGCCCATCGACACCACGACCGGCTTGCCCGCCTCCCGTGTCAGATCCAGTTCGCGGCGGATCACCTCCGAGGCAAAGGCGCTGCCGCCGGGGCTGTCGATGCGCACCACCAGCGCCTTGACCGTCTCGTCGAGACGCGCCTGACGGATGGTCTCAGCGAAGGCATCGCCGCTCACCGAATCCTCCACCGGATCGCCGTCGACAATGGTGCCGGCGGCGACGAGGATGCCCACCGTGGGTTTGTCGGGCACCACTGGCGCCTCGCGTCCAACCACCAGCAGATAACCATTCTGGTCAATGCTTTTAAAGCCGCCCTCCTCATCCGGGCTGCTTGCCGCAATCACCCGATCGATGAACTCATCCCGGTGACTCAGGGCATCCACCAGGCCTTCCTGCAGCGCGAGCTGCGCGCTGTCGCCCTGCGTGGCGAGCAGCAGATCGGCCATGCGGTCGGCGTAGTGCTGGATCTTCTCCGGCGCGAGCTCCCGCGCCGTCGCCACATTCTGCTTGTAGACGTCCCACAGATCGTTCAGCCAGGCGCGGTTGGCCTCGCGCGAGGCCGCCGACATGTCGTTGCGAATGAAAGGCTCGACCGCCGACTTGAACTCGCCGACACGGAACACGTTGACCTCGACCCCGATCCTGTCGATCAGATCCCGGAAATAGAGCGGGTAGGTCGAAAAGCCCTCGATGCTCACCTGCCCCATGGGATGCAGATGCACCTCACTGGCCTGGGACGCGACCAGATAGGCCGACTGGCTGTATTCGTCGGCATAGGCCAGCACCGGCTTGCCGGCCGCCTTGAAGCGCTGCACGGCAGCGCCGATCTGCATCAGCTTGGTCAACTCGCCGCCTTCGAAATGACTGAAATCCAGCACGGCGGCCTTGATTCGATCGTCGGTAGCCGCCGCGTCCAGTGCCCGCAACAGGTCCCGGACCTGGGTCTCGCGCACCGGCGCACCGACCGCCTCGTCGATCACTTTCTGCAAGGGATCCTGATGGGATTGTTCCACCAACACGCCCTGCAGCTTGAGCACCAACGCGGATTCCGCCGGCACCGACACGGCCAGATCGGTACGCAGCAACGTCACCACGACCAGCACGAAACCCACAAACATGAGCCGCGACAGCCAGCGCCGCAGGCCGTCGATGAAGCCGCCCACACGGCCGGCGGTGCGGCGAATTCGGGAAGGAGTTCGGCTCATGCGTGACCTCGGCTGCGTTTCAATCCGGCCATCATAATGCAGAGGTCCGGCGTCGTGCAGGGCGGCCTGCAGCCAGCGCGATCTCCCGGCCAAACGTGCCGGTGACGCTCAGGCGGCCATCCCCTTGGCGCGGAAAATGAAATATACGGCGCCCAGGATACACAGGCCCGCCCAGAGATAATCCAATCTGAGCGGCTCTTTCATGTACAAGACCGCAAAGGGCACGAACACGCTGAGCGTGATCACTTCCTGCAGAATCTTGAGCTGCCCCAGCGAGAGCACGGTGTAGCCGATGCGATTGGCCGGCACCTGCAACAGATACTCGAACAACGCGATCCCCCAACTCACCAAAACGGCAATGATCCAAGGCTTGGATGGGAGCGTCTTGAGGTGGGCATACCAGGCAAACGTCATGAACACGTTGCTCAGGCACAGCAAACCGATCGTCGCGCCAATTTCCCGCATGCCCGCTCCTTAAGAGGAAATAGCCTTGGTGTTCTGCAGGCCAAGGTTGAGAATGAGCATAATGGCTTGGAAAAACAAATGCCCTTGCCGTCCGGTGGACTTGGACTCATTCAGCGTTGTCTTAAGGAAAGTCTGAACAACCGCCGAATCTGCGTGATTTTGCGGTGTGATGGGCAATCACGTCGATCTGGTCGGGATTCGAGGTCTTTGCGCACCGTCGGAGATGTTTCCCCGTCCAGCGGACGTACTTACCCTGTCGCCGGCATCGAATGCCGGCGCGCCATCCACGAATTCGACAACGCGAACAGCCTCAGCACCTGTGCCGCGTTCTTCGCGATGCCGTGGTAGCGCACCCTCACGTAGCCCAGCGGCTGCTGGATGACCCGGAACGGGTGCTC
>DATLZY010000046.1:0-47310 GCA_035573755.1 Candidatus Acidiferrales bacterium | reverse complement strand
ATAGCCGCGGAACCGCGCCGCCTGGTCCAGCACCCGTACGACGTACGCGCCGCTGATGCCGTGGTCAACGGTGATGTCGATGCATTCGTGGGTGCAGTCGTCGGCGACGGTCAGGCACTTCAGACGGCGCCCATTGGCCAGTGCGTCGCTGAGGAAGTCCATGGCTCACACCGCATGGGGCGCCGTTGCCACCGTCAGCGGCTGGCGTTCGACGGGCGGCCTGCGGACCTTCTGGCGACGGCGCACGGCCAGGTTCGCCTCGCGATACAGGCGATAGCCCTTCTTGCACCAGTCACGTCGCAGTGCGTCCACTTTTTCGCATCACAGATCGATCGAAGAACCGGTATGCGAACAAATCAGCGTGTCCTTAGGGGCAAGGATCCGGCGCGATGGACCGCTTCATCACGACGGCGTCTTCGCGACCGAACCGGGTCGGATAGTAGCCCTTGCGCTCCCCGATCCGCACAAAACCGTGTCGACGGTACAACGCAAGTGCCGCCTCATTGGACGGCCTGACTTCCAGCAGCACGTCCTCGATGCCGCGCCTCGCGGCCAAGGCCATCATGCAGCGGAGCAAGCGGCCTCCCAATCCCATGCCCTGATAGCTTGGATCGACGCAGAGGTTCAGGATGTGAGCCTCGCCAGCCGCCATCGACGTGATGCAATAGGCCCTAAGCCGCGAGCATTCCTCCAGCCCCCAACACGTGTAGCCGACCCGCAGGCAGTCGGAAAAAATCCCCGACGTCCAGGGAAACTCATAGGCGCGACGTTCGATCTCCATGATCGCGGGCAGATCGCGGAGCGTCAGCGGACGCTCGAGGATACCGTCCCAGCGCTGGTGCGCGCTCATGATGGGATGGCGTCCAGTGCGCGGCGCACCTTCTTGAGATCCTCCCAGGCGCGGCTTTTCTCGGCTGGGCTGCGCAGCAGATAAGCCGGGTGATAGGTGACCCAGACCGAGGCGATACGGTGCGGGTCGAGCATGAAGGAATGACTTTCTCCACGCAGGCGGCCGATGGGTGTGGTCGACTGCAACAGGTTTTGCGCCGCAATACGTCCCACGGCGAGGATAACCGCCGGATTCACCAGTGCAATCTGACGCGCCAGAAAGGGTCGACAAGCGGAAGACTGCTCAAGCGTCGGATCGGCATTTCGCGGGGGCCTGCACTTGAGGATATTGCAGATATAGACCTGTTCGCGACGCAGGCCAATGGCAAACAGCATCTCGTCGAGCAGTTTCCCCGCGGGGCCCACGAAGGGCTCGCCCAGCCGGTCTTCTTCTGCGCCTGGCGCCTCCCCGACGATCATGAGGCGCGCATGGGGGTCGCCCACGCCGAACACCGTCTGAGTGCGGGTGTGACAGAGTTCGCAGGCCGTGCAGGTCGCCACCCGGGCGCGCAATGCGTCCCATGACAGCTCTTCCACGCCGGCTCGATCGTCGGCGGCGAGTGGCGCGGCAGCCGATTCTGGCGGCAGCAGGGCTGCACATGAGGCTTCGGGAGGCCGCCACTGCCATTCGATGATGTCCAGTGCCGCCAGCGCGACTTGCCGCTCAGAAACCACTACCGGCGCCTCCTCCGTTCGCCTCAGATCCCCTCGTGCTGGGGATGCGAGCGGGACATGGGTGCCATCAGCTTGTTCAAGGCATTGAGGTAGGCTTTGGCGGAGGCCAGGATGATGTCGACATCCGCGCCCTGACCGTTGACGACCCGCGTACCATCGCTCAGGCGCACAGTCACATCGCCCTGCGCGTCGGTGCCCGAGGTGATCGCGTTCACCGAGTAGAGCAGCAATTCCGCATCCGTGCCGCAGCCGTTCCTGATGGCCTTGAACACCGCATCCACCGGACCGGCGCCACTGGCGGCGACCTGCCGCTCCTGCCCATCGATGCACAGTGTCATCTCGGCGCGCGGAACCTCACCGGTCTCCGAGCAGACCTTTAGCGAGACCAGTTGCAGGTGTTCGTTGGCGCTGCTCCACTCGACATCCGTCACGAGCGCCAAAAGGTCGTCGTCGAAGATCTCGTGCTTCTTGTCTGCCAGAATCTTGAAGCGTTGAAACGCCTCGTTGACCTCCGCTTCGCTGTCCAACACCACACCGAGATCAGCCAGGCGCGTGCGAAAGGCGTTGCGGCCCGAATGCTTGCCGAGCACCAGCCGGTTGGTGTCCCAACCGACATCCTGAGCGCGCATGATTTCATAGGTTTCCCGGCTCTTGAGCACACCGTCCTGGTGGATGCCCGATTCATGCGCAAAGGCATTGGCGCCGACGATGGCCTTGTTGGGCTGCACCGGAAAACCGGTGATGGTCGACACCAAGCGCGAGCAGGGCATGATCTGGGTGGTGTCGATGCCCAATTCCAGGCTGTAAAAGTCGCGCCGGGTGCGGATCGCCATGACGATTTCCTCGAGCGCCGCATTGCCGGCCCGCTCGCCCAGGCCGTTGATGGTGCACTCGACCTGGCGCGCGCCATGAGTCACCGCAGCCAGCGAATTGGCGACGGCCAGCCCCAAGTCATTGTGGCAATGGATGGAGAAAATCGCCTGATCACTGTTCGGCACCCGCTCGATGAGGCGCTGGATCAGCAGCCCGAACTGTTCGGGAACGTTGTAACCGACGGTGTCAGGGATATTGACCGTGCGCGCGCCGGCGGCAATCACCGCCTCGGTAATGCGACACAGGAATTCCGGATCCGAACGCCCGGCATCTTCGGCCGAGAACTCCACGTCGTCCGTATATTGACGGGCGCGCTTGACGGCCCACACCGCCTGCTCGAGGACCTGCTCCGGACGCAAACCCAGCTTGCGCTCCATGTGGATCGGGGAGGTGGCGATGAAGGTGTGGATCCGTCCGCGAGCCGCGGTCTTGAGCGCCTCTGCCGCGCGGTCGATGTCCTCCGCCTTGGCGCGGGCCAGCGCGCAGACGATGCTCTCGCGCACCGTTTCCGCCACAGCCTTCACGGCCGCGAAATCATCGGGACTCGCAATGGGAAAGCCGGCCTCGATGACATCGACGCGCAGCCGCTCCAAAGCGGTGGCGATGCGCAGCTTTTCTTCCCGCGTCATGGAAGCGCCGGGGCTCTGCTCCCCATCACGCAGGGTGGTGTCGAAAATCATCAATCGTTGCGACGAAGCACCCATCGGCATTCCCCTACGTCCATCCTGCGTCGCCTAAACCCGTTCTTCAGTTCATCGTCACCGCGCGCCTGCGACGACGCAGCCCAGCCTGAATAACCCCAATGAGCATGTAGCCAAAAAAACCGAGAAACAAGACCAGCGGGGGATTAAAGGCGATCAAGACCAGGACACCTACCATAATTAAGAGATAGCGGAAGGGCACTCGCTCGGCCAGCTTGATGTCCTTGAAGCTGTAGTAGCGGATGTTGCTGACCATGAGCGCGCCCGCGGCGACCGTGATGATCGCGGCCGGAATGCTCATGGTGACCCCGCTGACGCCCGAATCGGCGCAGACCCAGACCAGCCCGGTCACGACTGCTGCCGCAGACGGACTCGGCAGTCCGACGAAATAACGACGGCTGATACCGCTGGATTGTGTGTTGAACCGCGCCAGCCGCAGCGCGGCGCCCACCGCATAGATAAAGGCTGCCAGCCAGCCGACCTGCCCCCAGTGCCAACCGAACTGATTGAGTTCGCGCAACGCCCACAAATAGACAATCAGACTCGGCGCGAGGCCGAAACTCACCATGTCGGCGAGGCTGTCGTACTCGCGCCCAAACTCGCTCTGGGTGCGGGTCATGCGCGCCACGCGGCCGTCGAGGCCGTCGAGCACGCCCGCCAGGAAGACGCCGATCGCGGCCTGCAGGAACAATCCGTTGATGGCCGCCACGATGCCGTAGAAACCGCCGAACAGCGTGCCGGTGGTCAAAAGGTTAGGCAGCAGATAGATGCCCCGGCGCCGTGGGCGCCCCCGCTCGGGTGGCGCCTCGGGGGGAGACTCCTCGAATTCGCTATCCATCGCTCGGCTCCTGTGGCCGCAACCCGCCTTCGCCGGCGAGCGCCCACTCGGTGACCGGACCATTCCGGCAGCCCGAGGTACGGATCGGGAGCGCTCGGGGGGCAACGCTCCCCACCTGACTCAGTTGCGCGTCTTGTCCACCAGCTTGTTCTTGGCGATCCACGGCATCATGCCTCGCAAACGGGCACCCACCTGTTCGATGGGATGCTCTTCGGCCAGCCGGCGCGACGCCTTGAGGGTGGCGCTGCCGGCCTGGTTTTCCAGGATGAATTCGCGCGCGAACTCGCCGCGCTGGATCTCGGCCAGGATCTGGCGCATGGCCTCACGCGACTGCTCGTTGATCACACGCGGGCCGCGGGTGATGTCGCCGTATTCGGCGGTATTGGAGATCGAGTAGCGCATGTTGGCGATGCCGCCCTCGTACATCAGGTCGACGATCAATTTCAGCTCGTGCAGGCACTCGAAGTAGGCCATCTCGGGCGCATAACCCGCTTCCACCAGGGTCTCGAAGCCGGCCTGCACCAGTGCCGTCACGCCGCCGCACAGCACAGCCTGCTCACCGAACAGATCGGTCTCGGTTTCCTCGCGGAAGCTGGTCTCGATGATGCCAGCGCGGCCGCCACCATTGGCGCTCGCATAGGCCAGCGCGATCTGCTTGGCCTGGCCGCTGGCATCCTGATGCACGGCGATCAGGCTGGGCACGCCACCGCCTTGCGTATAGGTCGAGCGCACCAGATGGCCCGGGCCCTTGGGGGCGATCATGATCACATCGAGATCGGCACGCGGCTGGATCTGCTGGAAATGGATGTTGAAACCATGCGCAAACGCGAGGGCGGCACCTCCCCGGATGTTGGGCGCGATCACCTCGCGATACAGCGCCGCCTGATGTTCATCCGGCGCCAGCACCATCACGACATCGGCCTGCGCGACCGCATCGGCCAGATCGGCCACCTTGAGACCGGCCTGCTGGGCCTTGGCAGCGGACGCCGATCCGGGCCGCAGCCCCACCACGACGTCGACGCCGGAATCCTTGAGGTTGTTGGCATGGGCATGACCCTGCGAGCCATAACCCAGAATGGCGACCTTGCGGGCCTTGATCAGGGAAAGATCGGCGTCTTTGTCGTAGTACACGTTGATCATGGGTGAACCTGTCTCAATGGATGAAGTTGAAGTGGATGGGCGCCCGTCGCTCAGGGACGCAGGGCGGTATCGCCGCGCCCCATGCCAGACACACCGGTGCGCACGACTTCGAGAATGTTGTCGGTACCCAGCGCGCGCAGAAAGGCGTCGAGCTTGGCCCCGCTGCCCGTCACCTCCACGGTATAGGTGTTTTCGGTGACATCGAGGACATGGCCGCGAAAGATGCCGCACAGTCGCGTGACTTCCTCGCGCAGCGCGCCGCGGGCCGCCGTCTTGACCAGCATCAGCTCGCGTTCGATGTGATCGCCGTCGGTGAGCAGCACGACCTTGACCACATCGATCAGCTTGTTGAGCTGTTTGAGGATCTGCTCGATCACCTCATCGCTGCCCGAAGTGACGATGGTCATGCGCGAGAGCGAGGGATCTTCGGTCGGCGCCACGGTCAGCGACTGGATGTTGTAGGCGCGGGCGGAGAACAGTCCCGCCACCCGCGACAGCGCGCCAGATTCGTTTTCGAGCAGGATGGAGACGATGTGTCGCATGCTTACACCAGGATCATTTCGTTCTGGCCAGCGCCGGCCGGGATCATCGGATAGACGTTCTCGGTCTGGTCGGTGACGAAATCGAGCAGCACCAGCCGATCCTTCATCGCCAGCGCCTCGTCCAACGCCGCGCGCACATCGCCCGGCCGCTCGATGCGCCGGCCGACGTGACCGAAGGCCTCGGCCAGACGGACGAAGTCCGGCAGCGCTTCCATGTACGACATGGCATAGCGCTTCTGATAGAAGAACTCCTGCCACTGCCGCACCATGCCCATGTAGCGGTTGTTGAGCAGCACGATCTTGATCGGCAAGCCGTACTGCAGCGCCGTGGACAGCTCTTGGATGCACATGATGAAGCTGGCCTCGCCCGTGACGCAGGCGACCGTTTCCTTCGGGAAGGCGAGCTGCGTCCCAATGGCGGCCGGAAGGCCGAAGCCCATGGTGCCGAGACCACCCGAGTTGATCCAGCGGTTGGGCTTGTCGAACTTGTAGTACTGCGCCGCCCACATCTGATGCTGACCCACGTCGGAGGTGACGTAGGCATCGCCGCCCGTCGCCTCGTAGAGCTGCTCGATCACGTATTGCGGCTTGATCAGTTCCGGATCGCGCTTGTAGGCGAGACATTGGGTGGCGCGCCATTCCTCGATCTGCTGCCACCATTCACCCAGGGCCTGGGCATCGGGCCCGCGGCCGGCGGCGCGCGCTTCCTCGATCAGACTCGCCATCTGGGCCATCACATTGCGCACCGAGCCGACGATGGGAATGTCCACGCGCACGGTCTTGGAAATCGACGCCGGATCGATATCCACATGCACGATCTTGGCGTAGGGGCAGAATTTCGCGATGTTGCCCGTAACCCGGTCGTCGAAGCGGGCGCCGATGGCGATAAGCACATCGCAATGGTGCATCGCCATGTTGGCTTCATAGGTGCCATGCATGCCAAGCATGCCCACGAACTGCCGGTCGGTGGCGGGATAGCCGCCCAGCCCCATCAGCGTGTTGGTGACCGGATAGCCCAACATGCGACAAACCCGGGTGAACGGCTCGGCCGCTTTGTCGAGCACCACGCCGCCGCCCGAGTAGATCATGGGGCGCCGCGCCGACAGGATGAGTTCGACAGCCTTGCGGATCTGCCCCGGATGCCCCTTGTCCACGGGGCGGTAGGAGCGCATGTCCACGCGATCGGGGTAGCGGAACTCGCCACGCGCGATGAGCACGTCCTTGGGAATGTCCACCACCACTGGCCCCGGGCGGCCGCTGGTCGCGATATAGAACGCCTTCTTGATGGTCGCGGCCAGATCGGCGACGTCCTTCACCAAAAAGTTGTGCTTCACGCAGGGCCGGGTGATGCCGACCGAATCGACCTCTTGGAAGGCATCCGAGCCGATGGCCGAGGTTGGCACCTGACCAGTCAGGATGACCATGGGGATGGAATCCATGTAGGCCGTGGCGATGCCGGTCACGGCGTTGGTCACACCGGGCCCGGAAGTCACCAGCACCACGCCGGGGCGGCCGGTCGCGCGCGCGTAACCGTCGGCGGCATGGGTGGCGCCCTGCTCGTGACGCACCAGGATGTGCTTGACCGTGTCCTGCAGGTTGAGCGCGTCGTAGAGGGGCAGAACCGCGCCGCCCGGATACCCGAAGACATATTCCACCGCCTCGCGCTTGAGGCATTCCACGACGATTTCCGAACCGGACAATTCCACGCTCGCTGCTCCCGGTCCCTGTGGACCCTGACCCCGACCGGCAGGACCCCAGCGCCTGCCGCAACTGAAAAACGCCGAACGGCGCCGTTTGGACCGCCCCACCCAGACGGAGGGTGAACCGTCAAAAATACTTGTCCACCCCCCGGAAATCAAGTCAAATTGAGCGTTTGCCCCACGCCGGCCATCGTCACCGCCTTTGCAGGAGAATCCCATGCGCGCATCAGCCTTTCACCTGTCCACCACCCGCGAGATTCCCAGCGGCGCCGAAACCGTCAGCCATCAACTCATGCTGCGCGCCGGCATGATCCGTCAGCTGGCATCAGGGCTCTACACCTGGCTGCCGCTGGGCCTCAGGGTGCTGCGGCGGGTCGAACAAATCGTGCGCGAGGAGATGGACCGCAGCGGCGCGCTGGAACTGTTGATGCCGGTAGTCCAGCCCGCCGAGCTGTGGCAGGAATCCGGGCGCTGGGAGCAGTACGGCCCCGAGTTGCTGCGCTTTACGGACCGCCACCAGCGCCCCTTCTGCCTGGGGCCGACGCATGAGGAAGTCATCACCGATCTCTTTCGGCGCGAAATCCGCAGCCATCGCCAGCTCCCGGTCAATTTCTACCAAATCCAGACCAAGTTCCGCGACGAGATCCGGCCACGCTTCGGCGTCATGCGCGCGCGCGAATTCCTGATGAAGGACGCCTATTCCTTCCATCTCGACCAGGACTGCCTGGATCGCACCTACCAGGTCATGTACGACACCTATACCCGCATCTTCACCCGCCTCGGCCTCAACTTCCGGGCGGTGCGTGCCGATTCAGGGAGCATCGGCGGCAGCTTTTCCCATGAATTCCATGTGCTGGCCGATGCGGGAGAAGACGCAATCGCCTTCTCCACCAGCGGTGACTATGCAGCGAATGTGGAAATGGCCGCCGCCCTGGCGCCGACCGGTACCCGTCCAGCACCCGGCCTGCCGATGACGCCCGTCGCCGATCAGGACGGCCAAGGCCCGCGGGTCAAGGTGCACTGGATGCAGGGACAGGACGGTCAGCCGGTCGGGCTGGTGTTGCGCGAGGAACACGAGTTGAACGTGATCAAGGCCGAAAAACTCAGCCAGCTCAACACGCCGCTGCGCCCGGCATCGGCCGAAGCGCTGGCCGCGATGCAGGAGCCGTCGCCGCAGATCGGCCTGACTTTGATCGCTGATCATGCCGCAGCCGTTCTCGGCGATTTCACCTGGATCGATCCCGTCGCCGGCAAGGCCTGGGCCCACGTGAACTGGGGACGCGATCTCCCGGAGCCTGCCTGCGCCGATCTACGCAATGTGGTGCCCGGTGATCCGAGCCCAGAAGGTGCCGGCACCCTCGACATCGCGCGGGGCATCGAGGTCGGCCACATCTTCCAGCTCGGAACCAAGTACAGCGCCGCGCTGAACGCTCAGGTGCTGGACGATGCCGGCCAGAACCGCATCGTGACCATGGGCTGCTACGGCATCGGCATTTCCCGCGTGGTCGCCGCGGCCATCGAGCAGAACCATGACGAGCGCGGCATCCGCTGGCCGCTCGCCCTGGCGCCGTTCGCCGTCGCACTGGCGCCGCTGCAATACGCCAAATCCGCCGCCGTGCGCGAGGCGACCGACGCGCTGTACGCCGAACTGCAGGCGGCCGGCATCAACGTGTTGCTGGACGATCGCAACCTGCGCCCGGGCGTGATGTTCGCCGATCTGGAACTGATCGGTATTCCTCACCGCGTCGTGATCAGCGAACGATCGCTCGGTAACCAGCAGGTGGAATACCAGGCCCGCAACGAGGACACCGCGCGTCTCGTCGGCCGCAGCGACATCGTCGCCTTCCTTCGGACACAACTCATTGATCAGGATGTCTCATGACCTCACGACAGCTGCGCATCATCCGGATACTGACCGGTTCGACCTTCCTGCTCATGGGCGCCGCCACGGCCGCGCCCCCGGTCGAGCCCCCGGATCCGGAGTTGCGCGCCGTCCTCATGACCGCCGTCGATCTCAGCGACAGTTTCGAGAATCGCTATGAAGCGGAAGTTTGGCTGACCGACATGTCGGCGCGGCTGGCCCGCAAAATCCCGGATCCCGTGCAGCGAGTCGCCCTGTTGCGCTATATCCACCGCGAGGCGACTCGGGCCGGACTCGCCCCGGAGCTGGTTTTGGCTGTCATCGAGGTGGAAAGCAACTTCGACCGCTATGCCATTTCCAGTGCCGGCGCGCTGGGCCTGATGCAGGTCATGCCGTTCTGGCTGCATGAAATCGGCCGGCCGGCGGACAACCTCTTCCATGTGCCGACCAATCTGCGGTTTGGCTGCACTATCCTCAAGTTCTATCTCGACAAGGAACGCGGCAACCTCAGCCGTGCCCTGGCCCGTTACAACGGCAGCCTGGGCCGCAACACCTATCCAGACCGTGTGTTCAGCGCGCTGGATCGTCGCTGGGCGGTGCCCTGAGGGACGTGCAGCCAACGTCGGCTTGCCACGACGCCTTCAGACTCAGCGCACGCTGACTTCGCGATAAATCGTCGCCAGCGCAAGCCCTTGGGATGCTGCGTCGAAGCCGCGCTCGAGATGGGCACGGCCTGCGGCGAGCCGCTCGGCCCATGTCGCCGCAGGCGCCGCGAGCCAGTCCTCGATCGCCGCAGCCAGGGCCGCCGCATCGCGCTCCGGCGCCAGTTGCTCATGCCAGCTCTCGGGCAGCACATGGGGAATGTCGCAGTGGCGCGTGGCGACCGCCGGCATGCCGCTCGCCACCATTTCCATCAGCACCACCGGCGCGCCGCCTTCGGTGTCGCCATCGGCGGCCGTCACGCTCGGCGCCAGGAACAGATGATGGGCATAAGCCTCGCGCCAGAGCACCTCGGGCGGCTGGAAACCCAGCAGCCGCGTCTGCGCCGCGAGCCCCGTGCGTTCGAGCGTCGCCAGAATGCGCGCCTTTTCCGCGCGGCTCGCCGCATCGGCGCCGGCATCGCCGATCAGCGTCAGGGCGATGGGATGATGCCGCGCCACCCGCGCCAAGGCTTCCAGCCCGTCCGGAAAGCCCTTCTTCTCGCGGAAACTGGCGGCCATCAGCACGCGCAGGGGCTCCCGGCCCGGCGGGGTGCGCGGACGAAAAGCGATCGCGGGCAGATCCACACCCAGCGCATGCACATGGCAGCGCTCCGGTGGACAGCCGAGATGCCGCAGACAGGCCGCCATATGCGGCCCTTCGCAAAGCACGCCGTCGACACGCGCGAACAGCTCGCGATAGCGCTCGCCCCAACGCCGATCCCGCTGCGGCAGCATGTTGACGTCGAAGCCGTAGAAACTCACCACATGAGCCGCGCTCACTCGCTGCGGCAGCGAGCCCAGAGCCCAGCCGACATGGCCGAAATGGCTGTGCACCACATCGGGCCGGAAACTGCGGGCGACGCGCTCGACAAAACCGAAATCCGTGCGCAGCCCCGCGCGCTTGAGCGCCTTGTCCCACAGCCGGCGCATCCGTGGCGCCTCAGCGAAAATCCACAGATCCGCTGCCGGAAATTGCTCGGGATGCGCACGCGTGTCGGCGACGATGCGCTGGCGGACGGATCTCGGCACGGCGCGGATCTGGCGATCGAGCCAGGTCTGGGTCTGCGGCAGCCAGACCGGCAGGCGATGCAGCACGCGCAGTTCAGCCGTCATAGGGCGCGCCGCGCCCGCCGACCGAGCCATTGGCTCATTAACTCCCATTCCCCCGGCAGCAGTCGGCGGGTCATGAACATGTAAACGAGCAGGCCGACGCCGGCACAAAGCGCCAGTTGCGTCCTCGGCGCCCATGGAGCCGAAACCTGCAGAAGCGCCATGGCCACGGCCATGATCGACGCTGCCAGCAACGGCCGGGTGACGCTGCCCAGATAGGCGGCCAGACATGAACCCAGCACGGGGCGGATGAGCACGAGATAAGCCAGACCGAAGAATCCGACCTGCAGGGCGAGCAGTGCCGCCGCCACCCCGGTCGCTCCGCCAAGATAAGCCCCCACCACCACAGCCGGAACCTGCAACAGGCTGATGGCGAGATTGGCCGCGAATCCAAGCCCGGGCTGCCCCTGCGACAACAGCAGTGCCCCCACGGGATTCCCGACGGCGCGGAACATCGCCACCCCCGCCAGCAACTGCACCAAGACGACTGCCGGCGTCCACTGCGTCCCGAACACGGCCGGCACGAGCACCGGCGCCAGCACGGCCACCCCCAGAAACAGCGGGAAATTGATCGCGCCCAGCAGTCGTTGCGCCTGAAAATACCCGCGCTGCACACGGGGGCGATCATTCTGGATGCGCGCGAACAGCGGAAACGCCACCCGCATGACCACCGGATTGATTCGCGCCAGCGGTTGCAGCGTCATCTGCCAGGCCAGGTTGTAGTAGCCCAGCGCCTCGGCCCCCAGTACGGCGCCGATCAGCAGCTGATCCAGGCGCGCATTGATCAGTCCCAGCGTGCGTTCACCCATCTGGAAGGCGCCAAAGCGCAGATCACCGCGCAGCTCCGCCAGAGACAGGCGCAGGGCAGGCCGATGAGATCGCCAGCCCTGGACTGCGATCGGCAGCGTGCGCACCAGGGCATTGGCGAGCTGCCCCCAGATCAGCGCGTAGACGCCGGCGCCCTTCCAGGCGCTGGCGATCGCCACTGCCGCGCCGGCAACGCTGCCGCTCATTTCGGCGACGGCGATCGGCTTGAATCGCAACTCCTTCTGCAGCAGGCTCTGGAAGCCCTGCCCCCAAGGCAGGATCAACAGCGACACGCCGGCCCAGGGCAGCAGGGGCGCGAGCTCGGGCGCGCCCAGCAGTGCAGCCAGCGTTGCTGCGGACACCAGCAGCGCAGCAAAAAGCCCCAAGCCCAGCAGGACGTTGAGCCAGAAGAACGCGCCAAACCGCGCCGGCTCGACCGGCCCGCGAGCGATCAATGCCTGCGACAGCCCCAGATCGGCATAGCTCTGCATAAAGCCGAGGATCACCAGGACCAGCGCCATCAGGCCGAAATCGGCGGGCGTCAAGATACGCGCGACGATGGCCACCTGCAGCAACTGCAAAGCGGTGCCCACAGCGGTCGCGAGCGCGGTCCAGCGCGTCCCCATGAGCGCCTGGCGGCGCAGGCCGTCTGTCACGAGCAGCGTACCGACAGGCAGGCGCAGCATTTGGCCGAACCACCACAGCAGACCGGGTAGCGGAGCTGCACACTGCCTGCTAGGCTTTGCGAGCTCGCCACGCGCGGCATCCATATGGTCGATCGTCTCGCATGCCGATCCCAATCATCTTTCACTTGGAGTAAACCCACATGTCTCGATTGCGCCTTCTGCTGGGTAGTCTTCTGCTCTCGACCGCTCCTTTCGTTCATGCCGGGGCAGACGACTTCCTCGGTTATTGGAAAAATCAGGACTCGAACGGGGCCGTCAAATACATCCAGGTCAAGCTGGACAAAGGCAAGCCCATGGTGCGCGCCTACGGCCGCTGCCAGAAAGGCGATTGCTATTGGGGCGGGGTCGAGGCCATGGCATTCGCACCCGACGAGCGTGCCAATCTGGAAAAGGATGCCGACGCGGTGGGCGCCTATTTCGGAGACGCGAATGCCAAAGGCATCATGATCCTCACGCCTGCCAGCGGAAAGACCTTGAAAGTGGACCTCTACGCCGGATTCCCACGCAGCGACCTGACGAATGTCCACAAAACCTACACCTTCGTGCCCGCACCGGAACTGAGCGGCAAGTAATCCCCAGCGCCGGCTTGGCCTCCTGTCGCCACGGCCGGCGCCTCACTCGGTCCAGCAACCGTCCGGCCTTGCCCGATCCCCTGACCCGTCGAGGGACTCAGGCACCACACCCGACCGAACGACCTGATCGCCTCGTTGCCACTCCTCATACCAGGGCCGCAATTCCGGATGCTGTCGCAACAGGCGAGCATCGAAGCGGCGCATGTCGCCCAGCACCCGCGCCGGGTTTCCGCCCACGAGCGCAAAGGGCGCGACATTCGATTGCACGATCGATCCCGCCATGATGCCGGCACCGTCGCCGATGGTAACGCCGGGCATGATGAGGCTGCTGGCACCGATCGCGACGTAACGACCGACGACGACCGGCGCCGTGCGGAATCCGATCCGTTTGTCCTGCGGGACATCCAGGTAGTGGCGGCCGTAGATCCGCAAAGCAAAGTGGGAACTGTGCGTGAAGATCCCCACCCAGGCGCCAATGTGGCAGCCCTCGCCGATCTCGAGTCCACCCGTGGCGTCCAGAATGCTGTGGTGCCAGATGAAACAGCGATCTTCGAGGATCAGGCGTTCGGAATGCTGGATGACCGTCGTGTCGCTCATGCGCACCCAGGGCCGCCATTGCCCCGTGGCATCCCGATAGCCACGCAACATGCGCGGCGCCTTGCGCTCGCGCTGCCAGGCGTTGAGCCGCGCGCGCGCGGCGTGCCGCCACGTGACCGGCAAGCGCTGCAACAACCAGGCTTTCACGCCGAAATGCCCAATCGAACCGCCGCGATGACGTCTTCGACGTCGGCATCGGTCAAGGCCGGCGACAGGGGCAGACTCACCGTCTGACGGCCGATGCGCATCGCGTTCGGGGTATCCTCCGGGCGCCACCCCAAGCGGTCCTGATAATAGGGGTGCTCAGGTAGGCTGAGGTAGTGCACGCCCACCCCGATGCGCTGCGTCGTCATGTGCGCGAGAAACTCATCACGCGTGCAGCCGCAGCGCCGCTCGTCGATCAACAGTGTGTAGAGATGATGGGCATGCCGGCTGCGGGGATCGGGCTCGGCCGGTCGCGTCACCGGCAGGCCGGCAAAGGCGTCCTGGTAGCGCGCCCAGATCACGCGCCGGCGTTGCCACGACGCTTCCACCCGCGCCAACTGATGCAGACCGATCGCCGCCTGCAGGTCCATCATGTTGTATTTGAACCCGCACTCGATCACCTGATAGTGGCGGTACCCGCTGTCCGAGAAGCGCCGCCAGGCATCGTGGCTCATGCCGTGCAGCGCAAGCGTCTTGAGGCGCGCCGCATCCTCGGTCCGACGGGTCAGGATCATGCCGCCCTCGCCGGTGACTACGTTCTTGGTGACGTAGAAGCTGAAGCAGCCGAAGTCGCCGAAGGTGCCGACACCCTGGCCGGCGTAGATGCTCTCGATGGCGTGGGCGCAGTCCTCGATCACCCGCAGGTCGTGTTGCTCCGCCAGCGCCATGAGCGCGTCCATGTCGCAGGGTCGGCCGGCGAAATGCACCGGCAGGATGGCGCGCGTGCGCGGCGTGATGCGCGCCGCGACCGCTGCTGGATCAAGGTTGAAGGTCACGGGATCCACATCGGCCAGCACAGGCGTCGCGCCGGCGTGGAGGATGGCGTTCACCGTCGCACAGAAAGTCAGCGGCGTGGTGATGACCTCATCGCCCGGCCCCAAGCCCGCCGCGAGCAAGCTCAAATGCAGAGCGGCGGTACAGGAGTTGACCGCCACCGCCTGGTCGACGCCCTTGTAGGCGGCGAAATCGCGCTCGAAGCGGGCCGTCTTGGGACCCGTGCCCAGCCAGCCGCTGCGCAGGCTGTCGACCACTTCGGCGATTTCCGCCTCACCGATCAGCGGCGCCCCGAAGGTCAGAAATCGCTCGCGCATAGGCCCTCCTGCCTCACCGGGCGCCCTTGCCGAACAGCACCACCTCGACGGTGAGCAGGCAGATCATCAGATCGAAAATCAGGCTCTGGTGCTTCAGATAATACAAGTCGTACTGCAGCTTCTCGCGCGCGTCGGCCTCAGTATCGCCATAGCGGTAGTTGAGCTGGGCCCAACCGGTCAATCCCGGCGTGATGCGATGGCGCACATCATAGAATGGAATGTTCCGGGCCAGCTCGGAAACGAACACTGGTCGTTCTGGACGCGGCCCCACCAAACTCATCTCACCACGCAAGACGTTGAATAGCTGAGGCAGTTCGTCGATGCGGTATTTGCGCAGCGTGCGTCCGACCCGGGTGATCCTGGGATCATCCGCCTGCGCCCAGACCGGGGCACCGGCCTGCTCGGCGTCCACCCGCATGCTGCGGAATTTCCAGATCGCGAACGGCCGTCCGCCCTTGCCGGTGCGAACTTGACGATAAAAAACCGGGGCGTGCAGCCCGTCTTCGATGCGGATGGCCAATGCGGCCAGAAGCATGGCCGGGGCCGCGAGCACCAGCAGCAAGGCCGCCGCAACGGTATCGAAAATCCGCTTGCCGTAGGGATACAGAGAACTGCCAAACCCTCCGGCGGAATAAATGAGCGCCGCGGGCTGCAACAAGTCAATCAACACTTTGCCGGTCTCGCGCTCGGCAAAGCCGACCGCATCGGTCACCCGGATCCCCAAGGCGCGGCACTCCAGCAAAGCCTCGAGCGGCAACTGGCCGCGCCGCTCATCGGGCGCCACGACGATTTCATCGAGGTGGAGCCGGCGCGCCAGTTCATGCAGCCGCTCGGGCGCCGTGCGCACGATCGGCCCCGGCAGCCCTGCGGCAATCGGGTCCGAGGCCAGCGGCATGAAGCCCACCACCTGCGAACCGCGCGGCACACCGAGTCGGGCGAACAGATCCGCTGCACGCCGCCCCGCGCCGACGATCAGCACCCGCGGCTTGATGGGCGCCGCCTCGCCCCAGCGCTGGAACAGGATCTGCGTGGTCAGGAGCACCGGAGCTGCAAACAGCAGGGTCAGGGCCATGATGCCGCGGCCCAGATAAAGGCCCGGCACCAGGTAGTACAGCAAGGCCAGCCCGGCCCAAGTCAGGCCACAGGCCGCCAGCACACGCACCGCCATTTCCTCGGCGCACATCGGTGCAAAGCGCTGGTACATCCCCAGCGCGTACATCGCGGTCACCAGGACCAGCGAGAACATGGCCACCTTGGGTGCAAGCGGGGCGATGCTCTCGACACCGGGCCGCCCGACGTGGATGAAGCGCAAGACGGTGGCACACAGCACAGCCAGCGCGCTCAACCCCAATTGCGCCAGCGCCAGCGCCATGTAACGGTCGTGGAAAGCCTGCTTGATCGGGCGCAAAGACATCATCCGGGGGGGATTCAAGCGGGAAGCCAAGCCGAGGGCCAAACGCGGCAAAGCGCAGATTCTAGAAGGCCACGCCCGGCGCCTCAAGCTCAGGCGGCCCGGGTCGTGAGGCGCAGCATCTGGTTGACCGCTGCTTCCAGTTGCTTGAGATTCGAACACTCCCGCACCGTGTGGCAGAGCGGCTGATAAGTCGCGATGATCGAATCGCCGGTGTTCCAGGTCACGAAGGGCTCGGGATTGAGCCAGATCAGATGCCGGCTGCGCTGCGCGATGAGCTTGAGCAGGTCGGCGCGCGGATCGCTGAGGTTGTTGCGCGCATCGCCGAGGAACAGGACCGTCGTGCGCGGCGTGAACGCATCCAGATGCCGCTCCACCAGATGCGCGAGCGTGCGCCCATAGTCAGTGGGGCCGATGGGCGCCGCCGCTTGCGCCGCCTCGAGTGCGCTGCCCACGGGCTGCTCGTCGAAAATGGCGGTGACCTCAGCCACATCAGCGCAAAAGGTGAAGCTGCGGATGCGATCCATCACCTCGCTCAGCGAGTGCAAGAACAGCAGCAAGAAGCGTGTGTAGTCGGACACCGAGCGACTCACGTCGCAGATCACCACCACCCGCGGCTTGTCGATGCGTACCCGCCGCCAGTGGATGTTGAACAGCTCGCCGTCGAAGCCCATGTTGCGACGCAGGGTGCGGCGCACGTCGAGCTGGCCGCGCCGCGCCCGCCGCGCCCGCCGCGCATGCTGGCGTGCCAGACGCCGCGCCAGACGCTGGGTCAGCTCCGTCATGCGGGCGATGTCCTCTTCCTCCAGCTTGTCGAGCCGCCGCTCGGCCAGCGCCTGTTCCCGCAAGGCCTCGCCGGAAGCGCCGGTGTACAGCGCCACCTGCTGCTGGACGAAGGTCTTCATCTGATCGATGAGATAGGCACGCCCCTCGCGCAGCCGTCGGGCGCGATCCGAGCCGCCCTGCCCGCTACGCTCCAGCCCGGCCAGTTCCTGATCGAGCCGGTCGAGCCCCATGCGGGCGGTGAGCCGCTGCATGACCACGCCGCGCTGGGTGAACAGCGTCATTTCGCTCACCCCCACCTCGCGTACCGCCTCGCGCAGGGCCGACATGAGCCCGGCCCGATCCCCGCGCAGGAGCTGCTCCACCAGCGTGGAGGACTCGTTTCCCCCTTCGGACGCGAGCGCCTCCTCATCGCCCCCCAGATAATCCTGATGGCCCGCATCGGCAAAAACCTCGGCGGTGAAATAACGGTCGAAGGCGGCAAAGAATCGCGATTTCTCATCGATCGTCTTGGCGAGTGTCACGCCCAATCCTTCGCGCAGCGCTTCGCGGTCGTCATAGCCGAGCACCCGCACCACCTCGTGTGCCTCCAGCGCCTCGGCCACGGACACCCGCACCTGCGCGCCGCGCACCGCCTGGATGAAATCGGTCAGCACCCGGTCCATGCGCTCAACCCGCCAGTTCTGCGCGCGACTCGTGGAGCAGCGTGGTCATCTCCTGTTCGACGCGGCGGATGTCCTCCTCGAACTTCAGGAACACGCTCAGGGATTCCCGCACCAGGGTTTCTTCCAATGCATCGGCGTGCATCAGCACCAGCACACGCGCCCAGTCCACCGTTTCGCTGACCGAGGGATGTTTCTTCAGGTCCACGCGGCGGATGCGCTGGATGAAGGCCACCAGCTGATCGCGCAGCGCCGCGTCGATGCCCGGCACGCGCACGGCCACGATGCGCCGCTCCAGCGCCGCGTCGGGATAGGGGATGTACAGATGCAGGCAGCGCCGCTTGAGCGCGTCACTCATCTCGCGCGTGTTGTTGCTGGTCAGCAGGACAAAGGGTCGCCGCTGGGCCGTAATCGTGCCGATTTCCGGCACCGTGACCTGAAAATCCGACAGGATCTCGAGCAGCAGCGCCTCGAATTCCTGGTCGGACTTGTCGACCTCGTCGACTAGCAGGACGCAGCCCTCGGGTTCCTGCAGGGCTTTGAGCAGCGGGCGCGGCTCGAGGAAGTGTTCGGAGAAAAACACATCCTCATGCGCATGCAGACGGGCGGTTGCATCTTCCAGCGTCGTCGCATCGCCCATCACCTCGTGCAGCTTTTCTTTCAGCAACTGGATGTAGAGCAGCTGCTTGCCGTATTTCCACTCATAGATGGCCTTGGATTCGTCGAGCCCCTCGTAGCACTGCAGGCGCACCAGCGGCTGATCCAGGTAGCGGGCCACGGTCTTGGCCAACTCGGTCTTGCCGACGCCGGCAGGACCTTCCACCAGGATGGGCCGCCCCAGATGATGGGCCACGAACAAACAGGTCGCGATGCGACGGCTGCAGATGTAGTCCATCTCGGCGAAGTCCGCGATGATGGCATCGACGCTGGCGAAACGTTCCGAATTCACGCGTTCACACTCCCTGTGTGCTGATTTTGTCGGATCAAGGACCGGCCCAGCCGGTCATGGGCGCGCGACCGGGCGCGCAGCAGGAAAAAGGCCATGTGCTGCAGCGCGGCGGCCGGCTCACGCGCCGCCACCACGCCCTTGAGTTCCGGCAACAGCAGGCGCTGCGCCGCTTCAAGCTGCTCGAGGGCGCCCGTGAGCCCGGCCTCGAAGCGCGCATCCACGGCGTCGGTTCGCGCCAGATGGGCGAGGATCGCCCCCAGTGCCGCCACAGGCGCCATGGCGGCGCCGACCCGCGCCGGCTCGGCGCCCGGCTGCATCGCGAAGACATCGCCCAGGCGCTCCGCCACCCCCAAGGCATAGGCGAGCAGAAGCGCCTGCTCCTGCAAGCGGAACGGGCGGGCCAGCGCATCGAGGGCCTCGCCCTGTGCGCCGATCAGCGCCGACGACGGGACTTCGACGCCATCGAAGCACACGCGGGCATGTCCTGCCATCGGGCCGGACAAGGACTCGATGCTCACCCCGTTCGCGTTGCGCGGCACGGCGAACACCGAAAACTGGCGCCGGCCATCCTGCTCGCCGGTGATCGCCAAGACCAGGAACACCGAAGCCTCGAGGCCATGGGTGACCGGCGCCTTGGTGCCCGAAAGCTGCCAACCGCTCCCCGCCCGCACCGCGCGGGTGGCCAGATGCTTGGGGTTGGCACCGATCTCGGGCTCGGAAGTGGCGACCGCTGCGAGCGCCTCGCCGTTCAGCAAGGCCCGGCGGACATCTTCCGGCGCATCGGCACGACCGAAGTAATGGTGCACGACCAAGGACTCGAAGATCCCCGGGACCGCGGCTGGGGCCGGCACTCCCGCCTGCCCCAGCCGCTCGGCGAGCGCCCACAGATCCGCCCGGTCGCCGCCGCGACCACCCCAAGCGACAGGCAAGGCCAGCGCGAACCATCCCCGTTCAGCCGCCTGCCGCCACCAGGGACGAGCATCTTCAGGCGCAGACGGCGCGAGGGACAATTCATCGGCCAGAGGCGCTTGCAACCAATAGGGGCGCGTGGAATCGAGTCTCGAAGGCACGGAAGTTCCGAAAGCTCAAGGGTTTGGGCCTTGACAGGCAGTGAACGGTCAGCCTAGCAGACCCGATGACCCGAGACCATCGGCTATTGCCGCGCCCTCCTTCGAAAAAGGCAAACGAATTCGCATCCGTCTTCGCGCTCCATCGCGCGTCCGGGCGTTGCTCCGGAACCGGCAACTCCCGGACGCCAAATAGTTGAAATAGAGAGCCAGATGTACTAGGCCAGATAGGACGGAACGCGTCATCGGCATTGCCTGGCTCTCGCCCTCGACGCGATCGCGACCGCCAGAAAACAGCAACGGAGGAGACACCATGAGCACCCCGCAACCCACCTCGATCCGCCCGCCGCGTCTCGCGGAAGTCGATGCCCAGCCGAATCCTTATCAGGCCATCCTGGACAAGCAGCGCCAAGCCCTGCGCGCGCAGGGCTTTCCGGACGTCACCCGGCGCGTCGCCGCACTCGAAGCGCTGGCCCGCAGCGTCGGCGCTCACGCCGATGAACTCGTACAAGCCGTGCAGGCCGACTTCGGCCACCGCTCGCCGCACGAAACCATCGCCAGCGAAGTTCTGGGCGCCCTCGCCGAAATCCGCCTCACCAAGGGCAAGATCAAGGGCTGGGCCAAGCCCAAGCGCCCGCCGCTGCTGTCGGGCCTGCCCGGCGGGCGGATCTACTACCAGCCCAAGGGCGTCGTCGGCATCATGGGCGCCTGGAACTACCCGGTGATGCTGGTGCTCTCGCCGCTCATCGGCGCGCTGGCCGCCGGCAACCACGTCATGATCAAGCCGCCGGACATGACCCCGCGCACGGCGGATGTGCTGAAACGCATGCTGGGGGAAATCTTCGATGAATCCTACGTCGCCGTGATCACGGGCGATGTGCAGGCTGCCATCGATTTTTCCGCCCTGCCCTTCGATCATCTGATGTACACCGGCAACACCGAGATCGGCCGGCGCGTGATGATGGCTGCGGCGCGCAACCTGACGCCGGTCACGCTCGAACTGGGCGGCAAATCCCCCACCATCATCACCGACAACTATCCGCTCGACAAGGCCGCCAACCGCATCCTGCTCGGGAAGGGCGTCAACGCCGGGCAAACCTGCATCGCGCCCGACTATGTACTGATTTCGCGCCACCGCCAGCAGGCTTTCATCGACGCTTGGACCCAGGCGGTCAGCCAGCGCTATCCAACGCTCGCCGACAACCCGGACGTCACCTGGATCATCAACGATCGCCACTACCACCGCCTGCAGGCCATGATCGAGGACGCCCGCACCAAGGGTGCCACCGTCATCGAGATCAACCCAGCCCGCGAAACCATTCCCCCGGGCAAGCGCATCATCGTGCCGACCGTCATCACCGACGTCACCGACGACATGCGCGTGATGCAGGAGGAAATCTTCGGGCCCATCCTGCCCATCCGGGCAGTGGACAGCCTGGACGAAGCCCTGAACTTCATCAAGGACCGGCCGCGTCCGCTGGCCCTGTATTACTTCGACGAGGACCGCGCGCGCGCCGAACGGGTCATGGCCGACACCATCTCCGGCGGGGCTTGCGTCAACGACACCGTCGTGCACCTGGCCAACTTCAACATGCCTTTCGGCGGTACGGGCGAAAGCGGCACAGGTGCCTACCACGGATTCTGGGGCTTCTCCGAGTTTTCCCACAAGAAATCGGTGCAGTTCCAGAGCCGGCGCTTCTCCCCGGCCCAGTTCATGCGCAAGCCCTACCCCGCCAAAGCCTATGGCTATCTGCAGCGGGCCGTGCGCTTCCTGAGCTGAACGCCCTTCGAGTTTCTCGGTGCACGACGATCGGCACACCCGCAGTACGGGTGTGCCGTTTTTTGTGCCGATCGGGCATGCGATCACCCGATCGTTCGCGGCTCAAGCCGGCAGCAAGCTGCAATTTGGCGGGGGCTGGCTGCCGCGCAGCAGTTCCTCGCGGCTATAGCCGTAGGTTTCGTTTTCGAGATACGACACGCCGCTCTTCACGTTCTGCTCGGCCGCCAGCCGGCGCTCGGCCTCGGTGGCCATGGTGCGATCCCATTCCAGCAGCAGCGGGCTGATCTTCTTGAACCAGAGCGGCGGAATCAGGGCGTAGAAGAAGGTCGTCGTGTAGCCGGCAGGCGAATGCGGCGCTTCATGCACCAGGGGCTTCAGGTTCCAGAACTCGACGCTGGCATCGGCATGATGATGAGCGTGACGGTTGATGGCGCACAGGAACCAGTTGGACATGCGGTGGTTGCAGTTCCAGGCATGACGCACCTGCATGGGTTCGCTTGGCACGCGCACCAAGCCGTGGTGCTCCATGTAGTTGGCGAGCTCCAGTGCGTTGCGTGCGATGAAACCGATGGCGAGGTAGCCCAGCAGACCGACGAAACCCGCCGCTGCCATGAAGAACAGCGCTACCGCCGCCTCCATCAGCCAGCCGCGGATCGCGCGGTTCTTGTAGCTGATGTGGTTCTGACCCATGCGGTTCAGGCGTTCCTTCTCCAGGTCCCAGGTCATCTTGTACTGCCCCAGCGTGGAGCGCACCAGGAAGTGGTAGTAGTTCTCGCCGCGGATGCTGGTGGCCGGGTCGGCCGGCGTGCAAACGAGGTTGTGATGACCGTAGGGATGGCGGATCGAGAACAGCGTGAACATGCCGAAGGCCTCACCGAAACGGCCCATGAACACCGCCACCGGGTTTTCGGTACGATGGGTCAGCTCATGTCCGACGATGATCGAGGCATTGATCGCCGCGATCGCCGCCAGCCCCAAGGCCGCCAGCATTTCCCAGACCGTGTTGTCGGCGTTGGCAGCCAGCAGGTCATAGCCGGTCAGCGATTGCACGAAACCGCCGAACCCGAAGGGATCGTTGCCCGTGACGTAATAGCCGAGCAGCCAGGCAAACATCATCACCGTCAGGGCGCAGACGATTTGGGATGCGTATTGCAGCGGGTAGAAAACCCAGGCTTGCTCGTAGGTGTAGGTCCCCTCATCCTTGCCGAAGAAAAGATCACCCAAAAGGATGAAAGCTGCCATGAACACGGCAAAGGCCGTGATCACAGGACCTCCCACGAAAAACAGACCCAAGGCGATCAGTGACATCGCCGGAAAAAGAAAAAATCGACCGTATTTCCAGATGGCTTGCAACGCGTGCATGGCGCTCTCCTCGCTTCGTGATTCGTTACTGAAGGCTTTTATCGATCCTGAAATTTTCGACCTTTTGATTTAACAATCGTTCAATATCCGAAAAGTCTGTCAGCCATCTCCTAGACTGGCTGTTCAAGGATAAGCAATCGCACGGCACATGGACATGCGTCAAAGTGTCGCACCGTCTCTCGTTGCCTTACCGGAGCCGTTCATGACGCAACATCAAGTCGTTTTCGCCCATGGCCGCGACAGCGGGCCGTGGGGCACCAAGATCACGGCGCTGGCCGAAATCGCCCGCGCGGCCGGATGGACGGTCCTGAGCCCGGACTACACGCACACCACCGATCCGCAGGCTCGCCTCGCCCATTTGCTGGCCTTGGCGCCGCGCCCGACGGGGCATCTGGTCCTGGCCGGCAGCAGCATGGGCGGCTATGTCAGCGCCGCGGCCAGCAACGCACTGCACGCCAGCGGCCTGTTTCTCATGGCTCCCGCCCTCTACTTCGCCGGCTACACGCTGGAAGCCCCTGTAAAGGCGCCCTGTCGCGCCGTGGTGCACGGCTGGCGCGACACGGTGGTGCCGGTGGAAGTCGGTATCCGCTTTGCCCGCGAACATCGGGCCGAGTTGTTCGTCCTCGACGACGATCACGCCCTCACCGGCCAGATGCCCCTGCTCGGCACTCTTTTTGCGCATTTCCTGGACAGCGTGGCACGCCTGCCGCTCCCGCCCACAACAGTTCGCTGACGCCGCGCCGATGAAAGCAACACTGACAGGAACCCCTGAGGTCGTAGCGTGGGCGCGAAGCCGCAATGAATGCGCAAGACGGACCGGCAGCACCGGAGCACTTCAAGCCGCGCTGCCTCTGCATCGATCTGGAAGTCGGCCCCCAGAGTCGGCGCATCCGTCAATTCGCCGCGATCCGGGCTGACACCGGCACATCGCTGCGATACGACGGCGGCGATCTGGCTGCCGCACTGGCAAAGCTCGATGCCTTGGCCGAAGGCGCAGCCTTCGTGCTGGGCCACAACGTGATCGCCCACGACCTGCCGCATCTCGCCGCCGCAAAGCCGGACCTGGGCCTGCTGCACCTGCCTGCGGTAGACACGCTGCGCTTGAACCCGCTGGCGTTTCCGCGAAATCCCTATCACCACCTGGTCAAGCACTACCAGGACGGCCCGCTGCAGGGGGATCGGGTGAACGACCCCGAGCAGGACGCGCGGCTGACGCTAGATCTGTTTCGCGATCAGCGCGCAGCTCTGCGGCAATGCCAACAGGAAAACCCCGACTTGCTGCTGGCCTGGCATGGCCTGACCACCCCATCCATGTCGATCGCGCCCGTCGGCAGGCGCCGCCCGGCGGCGACTGGGAGCTACGCGATGCGGTCGGCCAAGGCCGGGTGCAGGTGCTGCCGGCCGGAAACGACCCGTGCCTGCAGGCGCTGGCGATCATGGCGGAACTGCAACGCCTGGCAACGCTCGCCCCGGACTGGAACTGGGCGCGCTGCGCGGTGATCGCCCGCGAATGGCGATATCTGCAGCCTGTGCGCAGTTACTGTGAGCGCAAGGGCGTCCCGATCCAGATGGCGAACGAAGATACGTTTGCCTTTTGGCGCTTGCGCGAAACCCAAGCCCTGCTGGACTGGCTGCGGCGCGATGATCGCAAGGAGATCGATACCGCGACCACGCTGGGCTGGATCGCGACCCAATCATCCAACCCGTGGTGGTCCCTGCTCGCCGAGGCGGTGCAGGCGCACGGCCTCGAAACCGCGGGCACGGCCCTGCCTGTCCAGCATCTCATGGACTGGCTAGCGGATTGGGGTCGGCAGGTCCGGCGACGCCAGAGCGGCTTGCTGCTCACCACTGCGCACCGTGCCAAGGGTCTCGAATTCGATCATGTGGTCGTACTGGACGGCGGTTGGGACAAGACGAGCGCGCATGAGGACGGCGATGCGGCACGGCGGCTGTATTACGTCGCCATGACCCGGGCGCGCCAGACGCTTACCCTGGCACGCATGGAGGGCAGAAAGCATCGGTTTCTCGATGACCTGCCGCCATCAAGAGCTCTGCAGTGGCGCGAACCGGCCATCCTGCCCTCGCCGGCGCCCGATCTGGCGTGGCGGCACGAGCCGCTGACGCTCGCCGATGTCGATCTGGGCTATGCCGGCCGGCGGTCGGCCGACGACGCCATCCACGCGGCCATCGCCGCCCTGCAACCTGACGATGCCCTGTCTCTGGACGTCCGGTCCGAAAAGAGGCTGCTGAAAGACAGGCAGGGCCGCACCATAGGGAAGCTGGCGAGAAAATATCAGCTACCTGAAGGGATGGAGCGCCGCAGCGCCCGGGTGGTTGCCGTTCTGGTCCGCCGGGAAGAGGACTGCGACGAGGCTCATCGGCATCGTCTTCAATGTACCCGGTGGGAAGTCGTCGTCCCTGAACTCATTTTCGCACCTGCGGCCGATCACGTTCCGAGTCGGCCCGGGTCGCATGAACAGATCGCTGCTCATTCTCATCTGGCCAGCCCCATGGTGCCCATCCCCCGCTGAAGCCCGTCGATTCGAGCTTCGCGACACGTCTGCATCGACATCAGATTTTGCTTTCCGCAAACTTGCCGCGGTTTGATTTGTCCCACGGATGGCATAGCCTGAACCTGAACCCTATGTGATTCCACCGGCAGTCCGATCGCGGTCGACCGAACAGGAGACCCGCCGATGATGCGTCCTGAGCCGCTTCGTACTTGGCCTGCGCCCATCACAGCCGACTTGTCAGCCGCTTTTGGCCGCATCCGCGCGACGACGGAACGCCTGTGCGCCCCGCTCGACGCCGAGGACATGGTGATTCAGGCCATGCCCGACGTGAGCCCGCCCAAGTGGCACCTGGCCCACACCACGTGGTTTTTCGAGACCTTCGTGCTGGCGCCGCACGCCCCTGGCTACCGGGCGTTTCACCCGCGCTATGTCTTTCTGTTCAACTCCTATTACAACCAGGTCGGCGCGTTCCACCCGCGCGCGCAGCGCGGCCTGCTGTCGCGGCCGACCACCGCCGAGGTGCTCGCTTACCGCGCGCATGTTGATCAGCACCTGGTCACGTGGCTTGGGAATGCGACACCCGAGCTGCTCGCGATCGTTCTGCCGCTCATCGAACTTGGCCTCAACCACGAACAGCAGCATCAGGAATTGCTGCTGATGGACCTGAAGTACAACCTGCACTGCAACCCGCTCTACCCCGCCTATCGCGACGACCTCGCCGCCCATCCCGCCGCCGCATGCGAATCGACGCGGTTTTTGCCGCAGGCCGGCGGGGTGGTCGAGATCGGCCACAACGGCGACGGCTTTGCCTTCGACAACGAGTCCCCGCGCCACCGCGTACTGCTGGAGCCGTACCGCCTCGCCGACCGCTTGGTGAGCTGCGGCGAGTATCTGGAGTTCATCCGCGCCGGCGGCTACCGCACGCCGGAATGGTGGCTGTCCGACGGCTGGGCCACCGTGCAGACGCGCGGCTGGCAGGCACCGCTGTACTGGCACGCCGACGGCGACGACTGGCGGGTGTTCACGCTGGGTGGCCTGCGACCGCTCGATCCGGCGGCCCCGGTGAGCCACCTCAGTTTCTACGAGGCCGACGCCTTTGCCCGCTTCGCCGGCCGCCGCCTGCCGACCGAGTTCGAGTGGGAGGCCGCGGCTGTGCAGGCGGGCGCCGATGCGGCGCGCGGCAACTTCCTCGAAGCGGACCACCTCGAACCCACCCCGGCTGCCGGCGGCGCGGGCTTACAGCAACTGTTCGGCGACGTCTGGGAATGGACCGCCAGCGCCTACCTGCCCTACCCGCGCTACCGGCCGGCGGCCGGCGCGGTCGGCGAGTACAACGGCAAGTTCATGTCCGGCCAGATGGTGCTGCGCGGTGGCTGCTGCTTGACACCAGTCGGACATACCCGACCCACGTATCGGAACTTCTTCCCACCGGACGCGCGCTGGGTGTGCGCCGGCCTTCGACTGGCAGACAACGCATGAACACGCTCGCCAAACTGCGCCTGCATGATCTCGCGCCGCCGCAGGACGATTTTCTCGCCGCCGTGCTGGACGGCCTCGGCCGCGTCCACAAGACGCTGCCGTGCAAGTTCTTCTACGACGAGGCCGGCTCGGCGCTGTTCGATGCCATCTGCGACACACCCGAGTACTACCCGACACGCACCGAGCTTGGCATCCTCACGTTCGCCGCCAGTGAAATAGCGGACCTCGCCGGCCGCGGCGGCGTGCTGGTCGAGTACGGCAGCGGCAGCAGCCGCAAGACGCGCCTGCTGCTGGACGCTCTGGCGCCCGACGTCTACATGCCGATCGACATCTCCCGCGAGCACATGCTCAGCGCCTGCCACACGCTGGCGCGGGACTACCCGGCGCTGCATCTGATGGCCGTGTGCGCGGACTACACCCGCCCGCTGCGCCTGCCCGCCGTGGCGCGCGGCGGCCAGCGGCGGCTCGCGTTCTTTCCGGGTTCCAGCATCGGCAACTTCGCGCCGCTGGAGGCGCTGCGGTTCCTGAAGAACGTCGCCCAGCAACTGGCCCCGGACGACGGCTTCCTGATCGGTGTCGATCTCAAGAAAGACCCTGCCATCCTGAACGCCGCCTACAACGACGCGGCGGGTGTGACGGCGGCCTTCAATCTCAACCTGCTGGCGCGCTGCAACCGGGAACTTGGCGCCGACTTCGACCTCGACGCCTTCGCGCACCGGGCGTTCTACAACGAGCCTGCCGGGCGCATCGAGATGCATCTTGAGAGCACGTGCGCGCAGCGCGTGGGGATCGGCGGGCAGGAGGTCAGCTTCGCGGCCGGCGAGACCATCCACACCGAGAACTCGTACAAGTACGCCGCCGATGAGTTTCGGCTATTGGCAACGCAGGCGGGATTCCATCCGCAACAATGCTGGACAGATGAAGGGCGCCTGTTTGGCGTGCATCTTTTCCGCAGAATCTAAGACGAAAAAAACCCGGCACGAGGCCGGGCTTTTCGAATTGGCTGGGGGACTAGGATTCGAACCTAGGTTGACGGAGTCAGAGTCCGTAGTCCTGCCGCTAGACGATCCCCCAATGACGAAGAAGCTCAGGGTCGCAAGCCCGCTCCGCCCCGCATCAACGCTTGGAGTATTGCGGCGCGCGACGGGCCTTGTGCAGACCGACTTTCTTGCGCTCGACTTCGCGTGCATCGCGGGTCAGAAAACCGGCCCGGCGCAACTGCGGCTTGTTGGCCTCGTCGTAGGCCACCAGCGCACGGCTGATGCCGAGCCGGATCGCGCCCGCCTGGCCGCTCATGCCGCCGCCTTCGACGCGCACGCGGATATCGAACTGATCGGACACGCCCATCAGTTCGATGGCCTGACGGGTCACCATGCGCGAGGTGTCGCGACCGAAGTATTCCTCGAGACTCTTGCCGTTGACTTCGATTCGGCCGGCGCCGCGCGCCAGATAAACGCGCGCGCTGGCGCTCTTGCGACGACCGACACCGTAGTATTTCTGCTCAGCCATGAAAGTCCGTTCCACTCAATGGATGCCAGGGATCAAAGATCCAGCGGCTTGGGTTGCTGGGCTGCATGGATATGCTCGCCGCCGGCGAAGATCCGCAGTTTCTTCATCATCGCGCGGCTCAGGCGATTCTTGGGCATCATGCCGCGCACGGCGATTTCCAGCGCGCGCTGGGGATGCTCGGCGAGCAGCTTTTCCAGCGTGGTGGATTTCATGTTGCCGATGTAGCCGGTATGGCGATGATAAGTCTTGTCTTTCAGCTTGTTGCCGGTGACGCGAATCTTTCCCGCATTGACGACGACAATGTAATCCCCCGTGTCGACATGCGGGGTGAACTCGGGCTTGTGCTTGCCCCGCAGGCGATCGGCGATCGCTGTCGCCAGACGACCCAAGGTCTTGCCTTCGGCGTCGATCAGGTACCAGTCCTGCTTCACGGTTTCAGATTTTGCAAAAAACGTTTTCACGACGAAGCCGCTCCAGGCAATGCTCGACTCATCAAACGGGAGCGACGAACACAATGCGGCGCCGAAACCCCGTAAAGGTTCGAAATCTTACCCTTTGCCGCCGCCGATGACAAGATGCGCTCACAGGCGCAACCGATCCACAGGCCGACCCTGCTGGAGATGTTGTTCGACGATGGCATCGACGTCCTCAATGGTCCGGCAGCGATACCATGTCCCTTCCGGGTACACCACGACGGTGGGTCCTTGCTCGCAGCGCTCCATACAGCCGGCCTGGTTGATGCGCACGCCACCCGGACCGGCCAGATGGAGCTCGGCCACGCGCCGCTTGGCGTACTCCCTCAGCTTTTCCGAGCCGCAGCCGCCGCAACTCGGCCGCGGCGCGTCGGGCGGGCGCAGGTTGGTGCAGAAAAAGACGTGGTAGCGATAAAAACTCATATGTTTATCCTCGACCAGAGCGCCGCGCCCATCCTACCGTGATCCGCCCGTTCATGTGGCCCGCTACGAACATGATCCACATCGGTCCCGACGAGACTGTGGCTTGCCTCGCCGGCCCGGCACCGCTAGATTCGGTTTCATGGACAATCGACGTTATCGCTGGACCGATCGCATCCTGATGGATGTCCAGCAGGCCATGCGCACGCTCATGGCCGACCCGCACGAACCCATCGGCGCCCATCCCGATGATGGCATTCCCGAGCCGATGCTCGCGGCCAAGGAGCAGCGCGAGGCGGCGCGGCTGATGCGCGTCAATCATGCCGGCGAGATCAGCGCTCAGGCGCTCTATCAGGGCCAGGCGCTGTTCAGTCGCGACCCGCGGGTGGCGGATATCCTGCGCCAAGCCGCGCGCGAGGAACATGCGCACCTGATCTGGTGCCAGCGTCGCCTGGCGGAACTCAAGGATCGACCCAGCCGTCTCGCGCCCTTCTGGTATCTCGGCTCATTGGCCATCGGATCGATCGCGGGACTGGCCGGGGATCGCTGGAGCCTGGGCTTCGTGGTCGAAACGGAGAATCAGGTGATCGATCACATCCGCGATCACCTCGACCGCCTGCCGTCCACCGATGCCAGGAGCCGGGCCATCCTCGATCAGATGGAGCGGGACGAATTCCACCACGGCGATACCGCCCGCCGCGCCGGGGCGCGCAACCTGCCCGCGCCCGTGCGCTGGGTCATGCACGCCGTGTCCCGCGTGATGACCCGCACCGCCTATTACTTCTGAGCCCCCCGCCCGCGGGCGCGCTGGACCTCGGGCTCGCCACCCCACTCGTTCACCTTGCGCATGTTGCGGCCATAGAAGATCTCCAGCATCTCATGGCGCAACTGCTTGCGGATGGCCTTGCGCTCCTTGGGATCGAGTTCCGCCTCGGTCTCCCCGAACAGGTAGTCGTCCAGACGGAAATCGCGCAGGATCATCTTGGTGTGGAAGATGTTCTCCTGATAGACGTTCACATCCATCATCTGGTAGCGCGAGAGCGTGTCGCGCGTCAGGTAGTTCTGCACCGAGTTGATGGAGTGATCGATGAAGTGCTTGCGTCCGCGCACGTCGCGGGTGAAGCCGCGCACGCGGTAATCGATGGTGACGATGTCCGACTCGAAGCTGTGCAGCAGGTAATTCAAGGCCTTGAGCGGTGAGATCACGCCACAGGTCGACACATCGATGTCTGCCCGGAAGGTGCTGATGTTGTTGTGCGGATGGCTCTCGGGATAGGTGTGGACCGTGATATGGCTCTTGTCCAGATGCGCCAGCACGGTCTCCGGCAAGGGGCCGGGCGACTCGCTGTTGTCGGACTCCTCCGGATCGACCGGGCCTTCCGAAATCAGCATGGTGACGCTCGCACCCTGCGGATCGTAATCCTGGCGGGCGATGTTGAGGATATTGGCGCCGATGATGTTGGCCACATCGGTGAGGATGCTGGTCAGTCGCTCGGCGTTGTAAGCCTCGTCGATGTACTGGATGTAGCGCTCGGTCTGCGTGTCGGTGCGCGCATAACAGACGTCATAGATGTTGAAGCTGAGCGACTTGGTCAGATTGTTGAAGCCGTGCAGCTTGATCTTGTTGGTCGGTTGCAGCAATGCAAGATCCTCCAGATCCGGGAAGGGATACCCGGAGAGTCCCACGCCTCCCCCGAGTTCCAGTCGGAGAGCGCCAGAAGAAAAAAACCCGAAGGGATCCGGCCTCGGATCGCTTCAGGGGGCACATATTATATGGCGGAACACGGCTTTTGTCTCGCGACCCGGAATCAGCCCTGTCCAGCCGCCCGGATCTCGAAGCTGTGCGTGATCTCGGCCGTCTTGCCCAGCATGATCGAGGCCGAACAGTATTTCTCGGCGGACAAGGACACGGCCCGGCTGACCTGCGCCTCGCCCAGATCATGCCCGGTGACGATGAAGGAAATATGAATGCGGGTAAAGACCTTGGGATCGGTCTCGGCCCGTTCTGCCGTGAGTTCGGCCACGCAATCGGTGATGCGCTGGCGACTCTTGCGCAGGATCTGCACCACGTCGAAGCTGGCGCAGCCGCCCATGCCGATCAGCAGCATTTCCATGGGCCGCACGCCCAGATTACGGCCACCCGCCTCCGGCGGTCCGTCCATCACGACGGCATGGCCGCTCCCCGACTCGCCGAGGAAAGTCACGTCCTCGACCCACTTGACCCGAGCTTTCATGGCAGTTCCTCGTGAGCAGTCGTCGTATCGAACAATTCCCGCAGGCGAACGCCGGGGTCCGGCGCCCGCATGAAGGCTTCCCCGACCAGGAAGGCATGTATGCCGCGGGCCCGCATGGCCGCCACGTCCGCCGCCGTGTGGATCCCGCTTTCGGTGACGATGAGCCGCCCCGGCGGCACCTGCGCCATCAGTGTCCAGGTGGTCTCGAGGCGGGTCTCGAAGGTGTGCAGGTTGCGATTGTTGATCCCGATCAGCACGGAGGCCGGCAGGCGCAGGGCGCGCTCCAGTTCAGCCGCGTCGTGCACCTCGACCAGCACGGCCAGTCCCAGCCCGCGCGCCAACGCTTCCAGTTCGGCCAGCATCGCATCGCTCAGTGCCGCCACGATGAGCAGAATGCAGTCGGCGCCCATCTGGCGCGATTCCCAGATCTGGTAGGGATCGATCATGAAATCCTTGCGCAGGACCGGCAAGGCGCAGGCCGCCCGCGCGGCGAGCAAAAAGGCCGTTGCGCCCTGAAAGAAATCGCGATCGGTCAGCACCGACAGGCACGCCGCCCCGCCGGCCTCATAGCTGCGGGCGATCGCGGCCGGATCAAAATCGGCGCGCAGCAAGCCCTTGCTGGGGGAAGCGCGCTTGATCTCGGCGATGACGGCCGGCTCGCCGCGCAGAATGCGCGTCTGCAAGGCCGCCGTGAAATCGCGCGCGGGCGCGCAGCCCTGCGCGCGGGCCTGCAATTCGCCGAGCGGCAAGCGGGCGCTGCGCTCGGCCACCTCTTCCCGCTTGCGCGCGAGGATCCGGTCGAGGATGTCGTCTTGTGTCTCGGGGTGCGTCATGCCGCGAGTTCCTGCGAACACCGCACCAGCGCGTCCAGACGCCGGCCAGCCTCGCCGGAGTCGATCGCCCGCGCCGCCAAGGCCATGCCGGCGCGCACATCCGCCGCCCGACCGGCGACGTACAAGGCCGCAGCCGCGTTGACGAGCACGATGTCCCGGGCGGCGCCCACCGCGCCGCCCAATACCTCGCGCATCAGGGTGAGGCTGTCATCGGGCGAGCCGATTTCGAGGCTGTCCAGCGACTGGCGCGGCACGCCGAAATCCTCCGGCGTCAGGACGTGGTTGACGACCTCGCCCGCGCGCAGCTCGGCGACCCGTGTCGGCGCCTGAATGCTGATCTCATCGAGCCCGTCCTCGGCATGCACCACCATGACATGACGGCTGCCCAGCGCGCCCAACACCTGCGCCATGGGCTCCACCCATGCGGGATCGAACACGCCCACGAGCTGATTCGGCGCCCGCGCCGGATTGGTCAGCGGTCCCAGCAGGTTGAACAAGGTGCGCACACCCAGTTCGCGGCGCGGACCCACGGCGTGGCGCATGGCGCCGTGGTGGGCCGGCGCAAACAGAAAGCCCACGCCCAGCGCGTCGATGCAGTGCGCCACCGCCTCCGGCGCCAGATCGAGGCGCACCCCGGCGGCTTCCAGCACATCCGCGCTGCCGCTGCGGCTCGAGACCGAGCGGTTGCCGTGCTTGGCCACCCGCCCGCCGGCGGCCGCCACCACGAAGGCCGCTGTCGTCGAGACGTTGAACAGCCCCCGACCGTCCCCGCCTGTGCCGCAGGTGTCGACCAGGTAGCTGTGATCGGCGACCGGCACCGGTGTCGCCAACTCGCGCATGACCCGCGCAGCGGCCGCGATCTCGGTCACCGTCTCGCCCTTCATGCGCAGGGCAACGAGGAAGCCGCCGATCTGTGCCGGCGTCGCCTGCCCCGACATGACCGCATGCATCACGGCGGTCATTTCCGCGTCGTCGAGATCGCTGTGCTCGATCAGCCGCGTGATGGCCTGGGGCAGGTCCACGTTCGCTGCGCCTCAGGCCGCACGCGCCGGCGCCGGCGCTTCGAGGAAATTGCGCAACAGGTCGTGACCGTGCTCTGTGAGGATGGACTCGGGATGGAACTGCACGCCCTCGACCGCGAGCGTGCGATGCCTGAGCCCCATGATTTCCTCGCGCGAGCCGTCGACCTCGAGCGTCCAAGCGGTCACCTCGAGGCATGGCGGCAAACTGTCCGGATCGACCACCAACGAATGGTAGCGAGTCGCCGTGAAGGGGCTGGGCAAGCCACGGAACACGCCCTGCCCGGTGTGGTAAACCTCGGAGGTCTTGCCGTGCATCAACCGCTTGGCGTGCACGACACGGGCACCGAAGGCCTGGCCGATGCTCTGATGCCCGAGACAGACGCCGAGGATCGGAATATGGTCGGCGAAGCGGTGGATGAGCGGCACCGAGACGCCGGCCTCGTTGGGCGTGCAGGGACCCGGGGAGATCACGATGTGGCTCGGCGCGAGCGCCGCGATCTGCTCCAGCGTGATCTGATCGTTACGGTGCACCGCCACCTCACAACCCAGCTCGCCCAGATACTGGACCAAGTTGTAAGTGAAGGAATCGTAGTTGTCGATCATCAAGATCATCTCGACGCCATCCCGCGCTGCCCTTCTCGCTCACACACCAGCGGCAAGGCGGTTATGGTACCGCAGACACGCGGCCTTGGGGTCGACCTGCCTTGGCGCAGGCTGCGTGGCGTCAACGAATCGGCTGCAGATTCAGCGGATCGCCGGAGAACCGGCACGCTGCGCACAGCCCTGCGATCAGGCGATACGGACCGTAAGCAGCTCGAGCCCCGCAATGCTCGCCTCCAGCCGATCCCCGGGCACCACGGGGGCCACGCCAGCCGGCGTGCCGGTAAAGATGAGATCGCCCGGATGCAGCGCGACCAGGTGCGACAGGGCGGCGATGATCTGCGGCACCGTCCAGATCATCTGCCCCAGATCGCCAGACTGACGCAGCGCGCCGTTCACCTGAAGGTTGATCGGACCGGACGCGAGCGGGCCGCACGTCGCAACCGGCGTCAGCGTGCCGATCGGGGCGGCGCCCTCGAAGCTTTTCCCCAGATCCCAGGGCCGACCGTGCGTCTTGGCCGCCTGCTGCAGGTCGCGCCGGGTCATGTCGAGGCCCACGGCGTAGCCGAAGATGCAGGCGCTCGCCTCGGCTTCGGGAATGCTCCGCCCGCCAGCGCCCAGCGCCACCACCAGCTCCACCTCCGGCTGCAGATCCGTGGTCGCGGGCGGATAGGTCAGCACCGCGCCGCTCGACGCGACCGACCAGGCCGGCTTCATGAAGAAAAACGGCGGCTCGCGTTCAGGGTTCCCGCCCATCTCGCGCGCATGCGCGGCGTAATTGCGCCCCACGCAATAGATCTGCCGCACCGGAAACAGCCCGCCCGATCGGATCGGGATCGTGACGGCGGGCGCGGGCGGAAAAACGTACGGCATCGGCATCTCCGGCGGAGGTGTGTTCAAGGTGAACGGCGAGGCGTCGTATGGCGGTACGCGACGGCCGGGATTTCGGACGCCGGATGTGAATCACATGCCATCTGGCGACGACGCGCTTTGGGAAATCGCCACCGGCTGTCCATGGTACGTCAGCCCGAACACCGTATCCGTCAGCCACCGCCGGAATGACGCGTTGTCCATGAACTGCTTGAACAGCTGCGTGTCGTCCTTCAGCACCGCGGTCATGACTCGCGCCAGCGCCTTGTCGTGCTCGATGCGCGCGTTCTGCCGGTCATTGTTACGCATGGCGTTCCGATACGCCGCATCGGCCGCCACCCGGTTCGGGATGTCCTCGGTGATCAGCTTGTGCACGCGGTCGGCATCGGACCACTCGATGTTGCCGAACTGGTCGTTGAACGTCTTCAGGATGTTCGAGAGCCGATCCAGTTCGGGTTCCGGCTTGCGGCCGCCGCCCGTCGTCGGCACAGGCTCGATTTCCGCATCTTCGTCGGGTAGCTGGATCCTGGCCGCCGCCTGCTTCTCGACCCGGTAACTGTCCATGTCGATGGCGTCCAGAATGCCCTTCGACAGGTCCTCCTCCACCGGCGCCGGCAGCTTGGGCACCAGGAAAGTCAGGAAGATCGACAGCTTCTCCCAGTCGGCGTTGGTGTAAGGCAGGATCGACGAGAGGAACCCATAGGTTCGCAGGAAGGCCTTCGCCTTCCCTTTGAAGTCCACCTGCCCGTCCTCGTCGAGCTGCTCCCGGTAGTCGGCGACGCAGGCGTCTAGGATAGGGTCGAGCCGGTCACGGTCCGCGCCGGTCAGGTACAGCGCCGCGAATTCGTCCACCTGCGCCTCGGCATAGACCTGGTAGCCATAGAGCGCGCTCTTGAGGTCGTGCAGCCTGTTGGGGTCGGTTTCCTCGGCGAGGATCGTCGTGCGGTAGTAGTCGGCAAAGGCCGCCTGGATGGTGTCGGCGTCGTTCATGAAGTCGAGCACGAACACGTCGTGCTTCTTCGGATGCGCGCGGTTCAGGCGCGACAGCGTCTGCACCGCTTTGATGCCGGAGAGCTGCTTGTCCACGTACATCGTGTGCAGCAGCGGCTCGTCGTAGCCGGTCTGGAACTTGTCGGCGCAGATCAGGAACCGGTATGGGTCCTGCTGAATCTTGTCGGCGATCTGGCTCGACGGGAAGCCGTTCAGCGATGCCTCGGTGACCTTCGCACCCCCATACTCGTGCTCGCCGGAGAAGGCGACGATCGCCTGATAGCGGCTCTTGCGCTCGGCGAGATCCTCGCGGATGGCGTGGAAGTACTGGATCGCACGCTCGATGCCGCTGGTGACCACCATCGCGCGCGCCTCGCCGCCGATCTTGGAAAGCTGAAGCACCTGCTCGTGGAAGTGGTCCACCATGATCTCGGCCTTGAGCCTGATCGCGTGGTCGTGGCTTTCCACGTAGCGGCGCAGCTTCTTCTTCGCCCGCTTGGTGTCGAACTCCGGGTCGCCCTCGACCTTCTTGACGAGCTTGTAGTAGCTCTCCACCGGCGTGTAGTGCTTCAGCACATCCAGGATGAAACCCTCCTGGATTGCCTGCTTCATGGTGTAGCTGTGGAACGGCCGGTGCTTCACCGTGCCGTCGGGCTGCGGGTCGGGCTCGCCGAAGATCTCCAGCGTCTTGTGCTTGGGCGTGGCGGTGAAAGCGAAGTAGCTGGCGTTGGGCAACAGCCTCCTGGCCTCCATCAGCCGGTTGATCCTGTCTTCCAGCGTCTCGTCGTCATCCTCGGTTCCGGCCGCCGAGAGCGCCATCGACACCGCCGCCGACGTGCGTCCGCCCTGGCTCGAATGCGCCTCGTCGATGACGATGGCGAACCTGCGCCCACGGTGCTCGGCCCCGATCTCGTCGAGGATGAACGGGAACTTCTGCACCGTGGAGATGATGATCTTCTTGCCCTCGGCGATGAAGCGCCGCAGGTCGCCCGAGTGCTCGGCGTGCCCGACGGTGGCGCCCACATGCGCGAACTGCCTGATCGTGTCGCGGATCTGCTGGTCGAGGATGCGCCGGTCGGTCACGACGATGATCGAGTCGAATACCGCCGCACCGCTCCGGGTCAGGCCGATGAGCTGGTGCGCCAGCCAGGCGATGGAGTTCGACTTGCCGCTGCCCGCCGAATGCTGGATCAGATACCGCCGGCCCGCGCCGTTGGCCTGCGCGTCGGCCAGCAGCCGGCGCACCACGTCGAGCTGGTGATAGCGCGGCCAGATTTGGAGCCGCCGTCTCTTGCCGGTCTTCTCGTCCCGGGTCTCGACGACCTGCGCGTAGTTTTCGAGGATGTCCGTCAGGCCCGCACGGGTGAGAATGCGCCGCCACAGGTAGTCGGTCTTGAGGCCGTTCGGGTTGGGCGGGTTGCCGGCGCCGTCGTTCCAGCCCTGGTTGAACGGCAGGAACCACGAGCCCTTGCCCTTCAGGTGCGCGCAGAAGCGCACCTCGTGGTCGTCCACGGCGAAGTGCACCACGCAGCGCCCGAACTCGAACAGCTTCTCGCGCGGATCGCGGTCGCGCTGGTACTGCTGGACGGCGTCTTCCACCGTCTGCTTGGTCAGACTGTTCTTCAGCTCGAAGGTGGCGACCGGCAGGCCGTTGATGAACAGCCCCAGGTCGAGCGCGCGCTGCGTCTCGTCGCGGCTGTAGCGCAGTTGCCGCGTGACGCTGAAGCGGTTGGCAGCGTAGCGCTCGGCGGCCTTCGCATTGCCCGGCGAGGGCGTACCGTAGAACAGATCGATGTGGTGCGGCCCATGCTTGAGCCCGTGGCGCAGCACGTCGATGGTGCCGCGCTTGCTGACTTCGCCTTGAAGGCGTGCCAGGAACTTGCGCCGCGTTGGGCCGTCCTGGTCGAGATCGAGCGCCTCGCACACCTGCGGCTGCGTCTCGCGCAGAAAGGCCGAGAGCTGCGCGAGGTCCACGCAGTACTCGCGGTCGTAATCCTCCGGCCGGCCGCCGATCCAGCCCGCCCCGTACTCGGCCGGCCGCTCGCGCACCTGCGCCGCCGGCACCGTGCCCGCATCGCAGGGCGCGCCGGTCAACGCCGTGCAGATCAGGCGTTCGAGACCGCGTTCGGTGGTGTCGGTGGTCATGACGATGCCCAGCGAAACTGAACTTCCAGCCTCCTCAGCATGGAGAACGTGTCTTCGGTGGGCACGCCAAAGTGCCGGCACACATTCGGGATCGGCACCCGCTTTCGGGCGTTGGGATCGAACGCTTCATGCGTGACGAGCGTCAGCCCATACACCTCGGCATAAGCAATCACCCAGCCGTCGGCGCCGCGCGCAAATTCCGCCTTCGCTTCCGGCCGGAACCGCGGGTTCTCGTGAACCCACGTCATCACCTCGGCGTACCGGCTAACCACCGCCTGCTGCGCCGTCGAAACGAACAAGGCATGCGGCGCCTGCTCGGCCCAGACCGCCAAGGCATCGCCGCCGGTGATTTCGTCTTTCACGCGATCGATGCTCAGCAAACGCGGTGTCTGGCAATGGTGCGCCAGGCAGTCCCAGAAACCGGGGCAGAGATCCAGGGCGTAATACCGGCGATACGCCTCCACGAAGACATTGGTGTCGAGCACATACGCGGCCTGCGGCTGGGCGTTCACGGGTCACGCCCCATCTGCCGGGCGAACTGGTCGAAGGTGGCGCCCTTCAACCCGGTCAGCGCGTAGGCATCCCGATACAGCAGGCGCCCTTCCTTCACCGCCCTTACCACCGCCGCCCCAAAGCGCCTGCCGATGCGCACGTTTTGGTTGTTCCAGAAGCTGCCGCCACCCTCGCCGCGCTGCCGTACGCGCCGTTCGTGCGTTTGCCAGGCGCGGTAAAAGGCAAAGAACGCGCTGCGGTCGATGAGCGCCAAATCCAGCGCCCGGCGCGCCGCCACGATGCTGCTGACCCGAAACCGGCGCGCCAGAAACTGAAAGCGGTCGTCGCCTTCCGGCACCTGCCTCCACACCGCCCGCAGCTCGGTTGCCGGCACGAGAAACTCGGCCGCGACGCGGTTACAGAACTGCTCCACCTTGTCGGGCGCCGGCTGCAGCGCCTCGAAATTGGACACCCCGCCCGCGCCGCACCACAGGTGGGCCAGCTCGTGCACCAGCGTGAAAATCTGCGCCGCCTTGAAGTCCGCGCCGTTGACGAACACCAGCGGCGCGTAATCGTCCACCAACGCGAACCCGCGAAACTCCTCCGGGTCAAGCGGCCGGTGCGTGTTGTTGCCGACCACGCCGTTGAACACCACCAGCACGCCCGCCTGCTCCGCCTGATCGCGCAGCCGCCGCAGCGCATCGGTCCACGACGGCTCCGCCTGCGCCCAGTGCGGTTCGAGCCCCAGCACCTCGCGCACTGCATCGGCCGCCCGCTCGGGCGCCTGGTCCAGACCCAAGCTGCCGACGAACGCCAGCGGCTCGCTGCCCTGCTCGATCAGCTCGTCGCGCATCCAGGCCTGCCGGCGCTGCATGGCCTGAATCGTGTCCAGCAGTTCCGGGCTCGGCCGTTGCGGTGGGCGATCGCCCACAGTGCGCAGGTCGGGGATCGGCAAACGGTCGTCCACCGGCTCCGGCAGGTACAGAAAACCAAGCGGCGTGTGGGTGTGGTGGGCCAGCTTGTCCGCCTGGGCAAGGCTGATCCGGCCCGAGCGCTCCCACTCGCGCACGCGCTCCGGCTTCACGCCCAGCTTCCCGGCGAGTACATCCGGCTCCAGCCCCGCGCGTTCGCGCGCCCAGCGCAGCACATCCGGGCGCAGTGCGATTTCCAGCCGCCCACCGCTCATCGGCTCATTCCATCCAGCCACGGCCGGCAAGCCCGTGTGCGGGCGCGCGAGCGTGCGGGTTGAGCCTGGGCGATATCGTGCGCATGGTGGGATCGATCATAGCCAAACGGGGATGCACCCGAAACAAAGCAAAGCGCCCGAGATCAAGGGGCATCGGCCTGCGCAGGCAGCACCTGGCCTGTATCGACCGTCATGCCTCGGCATCCTCCGGCACGGCGTCGAGGTCGTCGGCCAGCTCGTCCGGGGCGGAGTCGTCGTCCGCGGCGTCGGGCGGCAGATCGTCGTCTTCGGCCGGCAGCCGCGCCGCCGCCTCGCGCACGTCCAGCTTGCCGGTGACCACGTCGGCGATCAGGCGGGTGCGGTATTCGTGGAGGAGGGAGATTTCGCGCTGGGCGTTGTCCGCTGCGCCGGCAAGTTGTGCGGTCACCTCATCGAGATGATTGACGATTTGCCTCTGTTCGGTTACGGGAGGAATGGCGAACACGATGTCCTTCCATCGCTCCGTGGGAAAGCGTTTCGTTCCGTGCCCAGCTTCATCAATCATCGGTACGAAGGCAGCTTGCGCCGAATCCATGCGATACGCCAAATATCCGGCGTCGATGTCAGCCGCAGGCACGATCGCTTTCATGTCCTGATTGATCGTGACGGGCTGAACCGTCCGAGCAATGGGTACTCGTCGGGCGAGGATCATTCCCCGAACAACAAGAAGCACCGATCCTGATGGAATAAGCCGTAATGAGGTGGCTTCAAGCGCCCTGGTCGCAACATTCATCGAGGCGCCCTCAATCGTGAAGCGCTTCATATCCTTTGGCGTAACCCAAGGAACGTCGCCATCCCAAAGCGAGCGATCTGCCATACTCGGCGTCAATCCACCCAAAATAGACCCACACTGCCTGAGCTTCTTCACCTCCCAATGCGCCGGCACATCCCCTAACCACTCGACGCCGGAGTCTTTGTAGGCGGGATAGGGCTGGCCGGTGCGCACGTCGATGCGGCCGGTGACGGCCTGGTGGATGATGGCCTGCTTTTGCTCCTCCAGCAGCTTGATCAGCTTCTGCTTGGCGCGGATGTACCGCCGAATCCGCCTATCCGCGTGGTCGAGAAAGCGCACGATGGCCGTTTGTTCGGCCTGCGGCGGCAGTGGCACGAGCTGAGAACCAAATTCCTCGAAGCGAAAGTCAGTTGATCGCTCCCGGATACCCTTCGCCAAGGCTTGGATCCACTGGCTCCGTGCCATCTCACGTACCGCATACGCGTAGTAGTGGGAATTTGCCATCGGCCTCGGTTCACACACGGAGTAAACCGGAGTGCCCTTGCCGTCAGCGTCAGCGACACCGATGGCTCCAGCAAAAGCGTCCATCGCATGGATCACGAGATCGCCGCGACGGATGCCCTGGTAGCCGATCTCTTTCAGTGACTCGGTGAAGCCCCGTACACGACGGTTCTTGCGGAGTGTGACGATGCCATCACGAAAGCAGGTCACGACCTCATCGGACTCCTTTACGGGTCTATCCATTTTGCGGAACAGCCACTTTGTGCGCTCCGTACTCCAGTGCTCCGGCACCTCCCCCAACCACGCCACGCCGGAATCCTTCATCCGCGGATAGGGCTTCAATCCTCCCATCATCGCTGGCACTCCAGGCTGTCATTCCCGCGCAAGCGGGAATCCAGTTCCTGACTGCCGATCAACGACGGCCACAGATCCCGCCATTGCGGGTTCTTGTTTTCGATCAGTTCGATCTTCCATGCCCGGTTCCATTTCTTGATCTGCTTTTCCCGCTGGATGGCCTGGTACATGTCGTCATGCAACTCAAAGTAGACGAGGTGATGCACGCCGTAGCGCTTTGTGAATCCCTCGACGAGGTTGTTGCGGTGCTCCCAGATACGCTTGACCAAATCGCTGGTCACCCCGGTGTATAAGGTTCCATTGCGGCGGCTGGCCAGAATGTAGACGGCGGGCTGTTTCATTGGGCGCTCTGTGGATTCCCGCTTACGCGGGAATGACGGGCCGGGTATACGGGCAGCTCCCCCAGCCACGGCACGCCGGAATCCGTCTTCCGCGGATAAGGCTTGAGGCCTCCGATCATCTGCCGCTCGCTCCGAGGATCTCGCCCAGCAATCCCTCCGTCTCCCGCTCCAGCGCCAGGATGTCCGCGCGGATTTCGGCCAGCGTGCGCAGCGGCTTGGGCCTGTAGAAGTAGCGCGTGAAGCTGATTTCGTAGCCGACCTTGACGCTGTCCGGCAGGTACCAGGCGTCCGGGGCGTGGGGCAGCACTTCGCAGCGGAGGAAGGCCTCGATGCCGCCGTCTTCCAGCAGCGGCACCTGTTCGGTGTCGCGCAGATCCGGGTCGGGCTCGTACTCGATCACGGCCGGCTTGCCGGCGATCGTCGCCTCGAACAGGCCGCGCAGCGGGTCGGCAGACGTGTCCTTATTGTGGATCTTCCTGATCACCGGCGGCGCGTCATCCGCGCGCTCGGCGGTCTCCTTCAGCGCCTTGATTTCCTTGGGCGTGTATGCCCGCCCGGCGTCGATGCCCTTCAGGCGCAGCGGGCGCTCGACCGTCACCTTCCAGTAGCCGAAGGCGGCGTTGGGGAAGATCTTGGATTGCTCGGTCTCCTCGAACTTGAGGAACACCTCGCAGATGCGCGCGATGTCGTCGTCGGACAGTTCGCAGTTCTTCTTGCCGAGGTTTTTGCGCAGCGGCCTGAACCACTGCGTGGCGTCGATGAGCTGCACCTTGCCCCGGCGGTGCGCGGGCTTGCGGTTGGTGAGCACCCAGACGTAGGTCGCGATGCCGGTGTTGTAGAACAGGTTCAGCGGCAACGCGACGATGGCCTCCAGCCAGTCGTTTTCGATGATCCAGCGGCGGATGTTGCTCTCGCCCTGGCCGGCGTCGCCGGTGAAGAGTGAGCTGCCGTTGTGCACCTCGGCGATGCGGCTGCCGAGCTTCGTACTCCGCTTCATCTTGCTCAGCATATTGGCCAGGAACAGCATCTGGCCGTCGCTCGAGCGGGTGATGAGCGAGTACTCGGGGTCGCCGGCGTGTTCGATCACGAAACGCGGGTCGCGCACGCCGCCCTTGCCGCCCAGGCGTTCGAGGTCGCTCTTCCAGCTTTTTCCATAGGGCGGGTTCGAGAGCATGAAGTCGAACTCGCGGCTGGGGAAGGCGTCATTGGCGAGCGTGGAATGCTCCGGACCGCCGACGATGTTGTCCGCCGCCTCGCCTTCGCCCTTGAGTAGCAGGTCGGCCTTGCAGATGGCGTAGGTCTCGGCGTTGATCTCCTGGCCGTACAGGTGCGTCGAGACCTGCTTGCCGTGCTCGGCGGCGAGCTGCTGGAGCGTCTCCTCGGCCACGGTGAGCATGCCGCCGGTGCCGCAGGCGCCGTCGTAGAGCAGGTAGGTTCCCGACTCGATTTGGTCGGCGATGGGCAGGAAGATGAGTTTTGCCATCAGCTTGACGGCGTCGCGCGGCGTCCAGTGCTCGCCGGCTTCCTCGTTGTTCTCCTCGTTGAAGCGACGCACCAGTTCCTCGAACACCGTGCCCATGCCGTGGTTGTCGAGACCGGGCTGCTTGATCGAGCCGTCGCCACCCAGCACGGGGTTCGGGCCGAGGTTGATGTCCGGCGAGAGGAATTTCTCGATCAGCGTGCCGAGCGCATCGGCGCGGGACAGGCGCGGAATCTGGTTGCGGAACTCGAAGTTGTCGAGGATCTCCTGCACGTTCGGCGAAAAGCCGTCGAGGTAAGCCTCGAAGTCGGCTCTGAGCTGCTGCTGGCTGGCGCGGGATCGCAGATCACGCAGCAGGAACGGCGATGTGTTGTAGAACGCCTGCCCGGCGGCCTGGCGCAGCGCCGGGTCCTGATGGCTAATCCCCGCCTTGTCGAGCGCGGCCTTCATGTCGAGCACCGCCCGCTTGGTGGGTTCGAGCACGGCGTCGAGCCGGCGCAGCACGGTCATCGGCAGGATGACATCGCGGTACTTGCCGCGGACGTAGAGGTCCCGCAGGACATCGTCGGCGATGCCCCAGATGAAGTTGGCGATCCAGGTGAGTTGAGTCGGCTCCAAGATTCAGCAACTCCATGAATGGCAGCGCAAACGGCGGATCATGCCCGCGCCTGCCTGGAAAGACAATGAGAGGCGCCGTTGATCAACGGCAGAAGCGAATCGCCGTGGCGATCAGCCTGCAATCTGCTGCTTCAGCGACAGAGCGCGAGGGTGGTGGGAGTACCCGGCCGCACGGTCTTGCACCGGATGGCCGCGTCAAGCGTCTTGGGCGCCCCCCTGAACGCCTTCAACGAACAGGGGTAGTCAGAGCCAGATCGGAAACATGGTGCAAGGCGGCATGCGACCAATCGTCGCAGCTGATTGAACGAGCGGTATGGAGATGCCATCTTAGGGAAACGGTCCCGAAGAGGACTGAGATAGCTGAACTTTCGAGGAGACGACGACATGAATGCCATTCGTTCCATATGGGACTACGTCAAGTTCTTTCAGTTTCCCCTTCTGCTGGGTCTATCCCTTCCGCTTTTCATCGTGGGCGGCTCTGGGCTGTTGGTCTATGCGCTGGCACTGGTGCTCTATGTGATCGTAGGCGATCTGTTTTTCGGCGAAGACACGCGCCACTACGAAGGCACCTGGCGCTACCCCAACCTGCTGATCTGGATGGAAGTCCTCAGCCAGCCGGTATTGATGAGCGTGGTCATTGCATTCGCATGGATGCTCGGCCTGCCCAACGGCGTCGATCTGTTCGGCATCGGCGCAGCGATCCAGTCGCTGACCGGCTTCGATGCAATCGCAGCGCACGCAGCCCATGACAACTTCGGCTCGCTGCTGGGTGGACTGGCACTTGCCGCCGGCGCCGGGACCCTCGCCGGCGTGGTGACCGGGCACAATCTGGGTCATCGCACTTACGATCTCAAATCGGTCATCGCCGCCCGCATTGGGTCGGCGTTCGGCATGTTCAGCTACTTCACCATCCGCCATCCCTACGGACACCACAACCTCGTCGGCACGCCGGCCGATCCGTCCTGGGCCCGCCGCGGCGAGAGCTTCTGGAAATTCCGGTTGCGCTCGGTGATCGGTCAGTACCGCATGACCTGGGCACTGGAAAAAAAACGCCTCGAAAAGATGGGTCAGCCGGTGTGGAGCTGGCGCAACGGCGCGTTGCAGGGCTGGGCCATCGAACTGCTGGTGGCCGCCATGTTCTTCCATGCCGCCGGGCTTGCCGGGGTGCTGGCTTTCCTCATCATCGGGATCCTGGCCCATACCGGACTGGAGGTGGCCAACTACATCGAACATCAGGGCCTGGTCCGAGTGCCAACGCAACCCTTCCAGCCGCGTCATGCTTGGGATGATGCCCATCGCATGACCTACTGGCTGGTATCGGCCATCTCGCGCCATTCTCACCACCACTCCGACGCCCAGGTCGAAGAATACGAGTTGCAGCCCATGGCCCACATGGGGCGCGCGATGAGTACGCCCTGGGGCTATCTGGCCACTGGGTTCGTCGCGATGTTCCCGTCGTGGTGGAATCGCGTCATCACCCCGCGCCTACTCGAGTGGGATGAACGGTTTGCCACGCCGGCCGAACGTGAACTCGCCGCTCGGGAAAACCTCCGCAGTGGGGTTCCCGAATTGATGGCCGCGGGCCGGCGCTACTATGAGCAACAGGGGCGGCCCGTGCCGCCGATCCGGCCCGGCGATGCACTCGATGGGCACCTGCCGCCCGACGCCCCGGCCGAACTACTCGCGCACGTGTGAGCCACCGCGCCACCTCTGAGCCGGCGCTTCCGCCGCCGGCTCAGAGGTGGGCCAATCGCCGTCGGTCACACTTGCAAGGCCAGGCGCGCTGCCTGCCCGCGGCTTGAGCCCCGTCGAGCCGCTGCGACGCATTGTCCATCGGTCACATAACCTGAACCCACCGGATGCCCTATCGTGAGCCCGCCGACGTCTGATCCTTGGAATTCCGCCCTGAAGCACAGGTCAACCCGATCCGGACCCTTGGCCTATTACGACTTCGGAACCGGGGATCGATCACTCCTGCTGCTCCACGGTTTTCCCGACACCCCTCGCACGTTTGAAAGTCTGGTCGAGGCGGCCTCTCAAGCGGGTTATCGATGTCTCGTGCCGTTCATGCCGGGATACGGGGATTCGGCGCTGCCCCAGCCGGGTGGCGCATCGATTCTGGCAATCGCCCGCATGCTGAGTGACTTTCTGGATCAGGTGGCCACGCGCCAGCGGCTGGCGGTCGTCGGCCACGACTGGGGCTCCATTTTGGCCCAGATGCTTTGTGGGCTGCAGCAGGAGGACCGACCACCGACCTATCGCATCGATCGGGTCGTGCTGGCGGCCGTGCCGCCGCTACGCACCTTCTTGCGGCGTATCAACCCGCGCCAGATGGTGCGATCGCGTTATATGTACTATTTCCAGATTGCCGGTGCCTGCGAACGGATCCGGCGGGATGATCTCGCCTATATCCGCCGCCTGTGGCAGCGCTGGTCACCGGGCATCGACCCCGATCACCCACAGCTCGGCCGGGTCATCGATTGCCTGCGCCAACCTCATGGGCTGGAACAGGCGACCGACTATTACCGCGCCTTGATCAATCCACTGCGATTGCTCCGTGCACCCGAACCGTTGACGCAACTGCGGCTGATGTTTTCCGCCAAACCCTGGCCGGCACTGGTCCTGGTGGGAAGTGAGGACGACTGCATCGGGCCGGAGATGTATCGCGGCGGGCAACTCGCATTCCCTCATCCGGACAGCCGTCAGGAAGTGTTGCCTCACGCCGGGCACTTCCTGCATCTGGAGCAACCGGAAGCCTTCAATCGGCGGGTGCTGGAGTTTCTGGGCTGACGACCACGGTCGTCTACGATCCGGACGCTGTCGTCGATCGGTCATCCATCACGGATAGAGCGGCCGAAGGCAGGCAAGCAGGAGAAATCGATGGCGCACCGCGATCGGCAAAATGCCCGTTGGTCTACCACTTTGGGCGTCAGACCCAACTGGATGGCGATCTGTTTGTGGTGGGCAGCCCTCGGCGCCCAAGGCGCCACGGTCTCGGAGCACGAGATCACGGTGCGCAACGGATCTGGCATCCCCATCCCCATTGCGTTCACGGTCTTTCAGCCAGACGGCGCGCCCGGTGATACCTTTCCCCTCGTCCTGGTCGGTCACGGCTGGGGCGCGAGCCGGGTGACCGAGATTGATCCCATTCCAGCTAAGGACACACTGAACATCAATATCGCAAGGCAATGGGCCTGTCGGTGACCGAACTCGCTGCGAAGCGATCCGCGAGCGATTCGGGCTGATTTTCGGCTCGATTGCGGGTTGTTTGGCTGATCATTCGCCCGCTGGCGGTCGATTGCCCCGTTTTTCTCACCCTCAGGACGCAGCTTGGCCTTGAAGTGCCAACAATCGTCGCTTGGCAAGCAGCAGATCGGCCAGACCCAGCAGCGAGAACGGTTGCGCCGTGTTCTTGGCCAAACCCCGGTAGCGCTGCTTCCGCAACCCAAAGCAGTTCTCGATGATGTGGCATGGATGC
>DATLZY010000045.1:0-32640 GCA_035573755.1 Candidatus Acidiferrales bacterium | reverse complement strand
AGGTGCGACCAAGAACGCCAGCGGCACGCGGGATCTGCAGATGCACCAGACCCGCAAGGGCCAACAGGGGGCTGTCGGGATGAAGGCGCACCTTGGCGTGGATGAGGATTCGGGCCTGGTGCAGCACGTCGAATGCACGGCAGCGAACGTGGCGGATGTGATGCAGGCGCACCAACTGCTGCCCGGCGAGGAGGTGGTGGTGTATCGACGTGATTGCCCATCACACCGCAAAATCACGCAGATTCGGCGGTTGTTCAGACTTTAACAGCGCGGGTCCAAACGACGGCTGCAGTCGTCATTGGGGCGAGCGGGCTTACTGGTGTAGAGTGAGCGGACGCTGAAGACCACGCTCATCTCCCATCGGCCGATGCCCGACGCATCCGGAACACCCATGCAGATCGCCAGTTGGAACGTCAATTCGCTGAAAGTGCGCCTGCCGCATGTGCTCGACTGGCTGCGGGACAACCCCGTGGACGCGCTGGCGCTGCAGGAGACCAAGCTGACGGACGGCCTGTTTCCGGTCGACGCCTTGCGGGAGGCCGGTTACGCGGCGGTATTCGCCGGTCAGTCGGCCTACAACGGCGTGGCGGTGCTCAGCCGGCTGCCGATGACGGCGGTGCGCACCGGCTTGCCTGGCTTCGAGGATCCGCAGCAGCGCGTGCTGGCCTGCACCATCGGGGCGCTGCGGCTGATCAATCTCTATGTGCCCAACGGCCAGTCGGTGGGCAGCGACAAGTACGTCTACAAGCTCGAGTGGCTGGCGCATCTGCACGACTACCTGCAAGCCGAACTGGCCGAGCATCCGTATCTGGCGGTGGTCGGGGATTTCAACATCGCGCCGGATGACCGGGACGTGCACGATCCGGCCGCCTGGGCCGGGCAGGTGCTGTGCAGCGAGCCGGAACGCGCCGCCCTCCAGCGCCTGCTCGATCTGGGACTCACCGACAGCCTGCGCCTGCGCGAGCAGGGCGGCGGGATCTACAGCTGGTGGGACTACCGGATGATGGCTTTTCGCCGCAAGCGCGGCTTGCGCATCGATCTGATCCTGGTCAGCGCTGCGCTGGCGGAGCGGTGCGTGGAAAGCCGCGTGGACCCGACACCGCGCGGGTGGGAGCGGCCGTCCGATCATGCGCCGGTGATCGCGCGCTTCGAGGGTCTCGGCCTGGGCTGACATCCGCGCGGCGATTTGCGGCCGGTGGGCGCCGGGCTACGATGATCATGGGTTCCTCCCTGACCGGAGCATGCCATGGCCGCCTTGCATCGGATCGACGTCGTCACTTCTTTCCTGTCCACACTGCTGGGCCTCGGGCGCGGCATGATGGCGCAGCCTGCAGCCATTCACACCCCGCCGCCGGCACAGCCGCTCCGACTCTACGATATGGAAGGCTGTCCGTTCTGTCGCGCCGCGCGCGAGGCGCTCTCCGCGCTGCACCTGGACGCCGAGATTCTCCCCTGTCCCAAGGGCGGCACACGCTTTCGGCCCGAGGTCGTGACGCTGGGCGGCAAGGCGCAGTTTCCCTATCTCGTCGATCCCAACACGGGCGTGCGGATGTACGAGTCCGAGGCCATCGTCGAATATCTATTCCGTACCTACGCTGGCGGCGCGGTGCCGCTGGGCTATCGCGGCGCGTTGCTCAAGCAGCTTGGCAACGCCCTGGGCAGTCTGGTGCGCGCCGGCAAGGGCATCCGTGTCCGCGCCTCGCGCGCGCCCGCGCAGCCGCTGCATCTGTGGAGCTTCGAGGCGAGCCCTTATTGTCGGCTGGTGCGCGAACGGCTCACCGAGCTGGAACTGCCCTATATGCTGCACAATCTGGCCAAGGAGCAGCGCGCCGAGCTGGGCCGCGCGCGCCAGCGTCACCCGCCGCCCTATGTGCCGGTTGCCGGCGGCAAGCGCGCGGCACACTTTGCCCGTACCGGCCACATGCAGGTGCCTTATCTGGAGGACCCCAACACCGGCGTGCAACTGCTGGAGTCGGCCGACATCCTCGACTATCTGGACCGCACCTACGCCGCTTGAGCTCCGCTCCGCATGGGCAAGCGCCGGCCGCGCCACTATACTGGCCGCCTGATCGCTCCCCATCGCGGATCGTCCTCATGTCGCTAGCGCGCCTCGTACTGCTGTCCCTGAGCCTGCTTCTGGTCGCCGGCTGTGGCCAGAAAGGCGAGCTATACCGACCAGACGAGGCGCGACCGGCCGAAAAGCCGGCGACGACGCCGGCCGCTGAGCCCGATCCGCTTCCCACCGAGTAAACCCCGACTCATGGATCATTTTCACTATCGCGACGGGCGGCTGCATGCCGAGAACGTCGATCTGGAAGCGCTGGCTGCGGCCTACGGCACGCCCGCCTATGTCTATTCGCGCGCCACCCTGACCCGCCATTTCCGCGTGATGACCGAGGCGCTGGGCGATCAGCCGCATCTGATCTGCTATGCCGTCAAGGCCAATGCGAACCTTGCGGTGCTCAACGTCCTGGCGCGCTTAGGTTCGGGCTTCGACATCGTCTCGGGCGGCGAGCTGGCGCGTGTGCTGCAAGCCGGCGGCGATCCGGCCAAGGTGGTGTTTTCCGGGGTCGGCAAGCGCGCAGCGGAGCTGGAACACGCGCTTTCGGTCGGCATCCGCTGTTTCAATGTCGAGTCGATCGCCGAACTCGAGCGCCTGGATCAGATCGCGCGCGCCCACGGCGTCGCGGCGCCGGTATCGCTGCGCGTCAATCCCGACGTGGACGCGCAGACCCATCCCTACATCGCCACGGGCCTCAAGGACAACAAGTTCGGTATCGCCATCAGCGAGGCCGAAGCGGCCTACGCGCGCGCGGCAGACGCCCCCGGGATTCGGGTGGTGGGCGTGGATTGCCACATCGGTTCGCAGCTCACCCAGACCGCGCCTTTCGTCGATGCCCTGGATCGTGTGCTCAAGCTGGTCGATCGGCTGGCAGAGCAGGGAATCACGCTGGAGCATCTGGATGTCGGCGGCGGGCTGGGCATCCGCTACCGGGACGAAACACCGCCGGATCCGGCCGCGTATGCCGCAGCGCTGCGCGAACGATTGCACGGCCGGGCGCTGGAGCTGATCCTGGAACCGGGCCGGGTGCTCGTCGGCAACGCAGGCATCCTACTCACACGGGTCGAATACCTCAAAAATCAGAGCGAGCGACACTTCGCCATCGTCGATGCAGGCATGAACGATCTGCTGCGTCCCGCGCTGTATCAGGCCTGGCAGGAGATCGTGACAGTGCGCGAGCAGCCAGACCGGCCCGAAGCGGTCTACGACGTGGTTGGGCCGGTGTGCGAAACCGCTGATTTCCTTGGCAAGGCGCGGCCGCTGCGCATCGCCGAGGGCGATCTGCTCGCCGTGCGCTCGGCGGGCGCCTACGGCTTCGTGATGGCGTCGCAATACAATGCACGGCCCCGCCCACCGGAACTGTTGGTGGACGGTGACCGCATCCATGTGGCACGCGCGCGCGAGTCCGTCGTCGATCTGTGGGCGGGCGAAAGCGTGCTGCCGGATTGAGCCGGCCATGACGCTGCCACCTGCCTCGCCCGTACCGCTGGTCCTGGTGGACGGTTCCAGCTATCTCTATCGCGCCTTCCACGCCCTGCCGCCGCTCAGCACGCGCGACGGTCGCCCCACCGGCGCGGTGCTGGGCGTCTACAACATGCTGCGCAAGCTGATTCAGGAGTTGCAGCCGCAGCGCCTGGCGGTGGTGTTCGACGCGCGCGGCAAGACCTTTCGCGATGAACTGTTCCAAGCCTACAAGGCGCATCGGCCCGCCATGCCGGACGATCTGGCCCGCCAGGTCGAGCCGCTCAAGGCACTGATACGCGCCATGGGCGTGCCGCTGCTGGAGGTCGCCGGCGTGGAGGCGGACGATGTCATCGGCACCCTTGCGCGGCAGGCGTCCGAGCGGCAACTGGAGACAGTCATCTCTACCGGCGACAAGGACATGGCGCAACTCGTCGACGCGCATGTCGCACTGGTCAACACCATGACCGGCAACTGGCTCGACCGCGCCGGGGTCGTGGCCAAGTTCGGCGTGCCACCCGAGCACATCGTCGATTACCTCGCATTGGTCGGCGACAGCAGCGACAACATCCCGGGCGTGCCCCAGGTGGGGCCCAAGACGGCGGCCAAATGGCTGGGCGCCTATGGCAGCCTGGACGCGCTCGTGGCCGCAGCCGATACGATCACGGGCAAGGTCGGTGCGTCCCTGCGCGAGCATCTTGAACAGCTGGCGCTATCGCGCGAGCTGGCGCGCATTCGCACGGATGTGGCGCTGGACCTGTCGCTGGATGATCTACATCCACGGCCGGCCGATACCGAGGCCCTGTTGACCCTGGCGCAGGAGCTGGAACTGGGCGGGCTGCTGCGCGAACTGAAACGCGACGGCAACGCGACGGCGGGTGAAGCGGCGTCGGCTTCGGGCACCATCCCCGGCGATGAGCCGCGTTATCACTGCATCCGCGAGACGGCCGACCTCGAACGCTGGCTGGCGCGGCTAGAAGCGGCCGAGCTGATCGCGCTGGATACCGAAACCACCAGCCTGAACAGCCTCGAGGCTCGCATCGTCGGGATCTCCTTCGCCGTCGATCCGGGGGAAGCGATCTATATCCCGCTTGCGCACGAAGGACTCGAAGCCGAGCCCCAGCTCGATCGGGAGGCGACGCTGGCCCGCCTCAAGCCCTTGCTGGAAGATGACACCCGCCCCAAGCTCGGCCAGAACCTCAAATACGACCGCGCAGTGCTGGAAAACCACGGCATCCGCCTTCGCGGCGTCCGCCACGACACGATGTTGGAGTCCTATGTGCTGGACAGCACGGCGCGGCACGACCTGGACTCGATGGCGCAGCGCGAACTCGGGGTTGCGACGATGACTTACGAATCGGTGACCGGCAAGGGCGCCAAGCAGATTCCCTTTGCCGCCGTACCCATCGAGACCGCAACCCGTTACGCGGCCGAGGACGCCGACATCGCGCTGCGGCTGCACCGGGTGATGTGGCCGCGGCTACAGGCGATCCCGGCGCTGAACGCGATCTACACCACGCTCGAGATGCCCCTGTTGCCTGTCCTGGGGCGAATGGAACGCGCCGGGGTACGCGTGGATGCCGCGCTGCTGCGCGCCCAGAGCGCGGAGCTGTCTGCCGAGATGGCGCGTCTGCGCGAGGCAGCGCAGATCGAGGCCGGCAGCCCGTTCAACCTCGATTCCCCCAAGCAGCTCCAGGAAATCCTTTTCGACAAGCTGGGTTTGCCGGTCGTGCGCAAGACGCCCACCGGCCAGCCGTCCACGGCCGAGGACGTGCTGCAGGAACTCGCCGCCGACTACCCGCTGCCACGACTGATCCTGGATTACCGCAGCCTGGCCAAGCTCAAATCGACCTACACCGACAAGCTGCCGACGCAGATCGACCCACGCACCGGGCGCATCCATACCTCCTATCAGCAGGCGGTTGCCGCCACGGGCCGGCTGTCCTCCGCCGATCCCAACCTGCAGAACATCCCCGTGCGCACCGCGCAGGGCCGTCGCATCCGCCAGGCCTTCATCGCCGATCCGGGGCATGTGCTGCTCTCGGCGGACTATTCGCAGATCGAGTTGCGCATCATGGCACATCTGTCCGGGGACGCCCGGCTGTGCCAGGCTTTCGCGCAGGGCGAGGACGTGCACCGCGCCACAGCGGCGGAGATATTCGGCGTGCCGCTGGACCAAGTACAGGGCGAGCAGCGCCGCGCCGCCAAGGCCATCAACTTCGGCCTCATCTACGGCATGTCGGCCTTCGGGCTGGCGCGTCAGCTCGGCATCGCGCGCGAGGCGGCGCAGCGCTACGTCGATCTGTACTTCGAGCGCTATCCCGGCGTGCGCGTTTTCATGGACCAGACCCGCGCCCGGGCGCGCGAGCAGGGCTATGTGGAAACCGTGTTCGGCCGAAGGCTTTACGTGCCGGACATCCAGTCCCGCAACGCGAGCTTGCGCCAGTACGCCGAACGCACTGCCATCAACGCACCCATGCAGGGCACGGCAGCGGACATCATCAAGCGCGCCATGATCGCCATCGATCGCTGGATCACGGAGGAGGCCGTGCCGGCACGGATGATTCTGCAGGTGCATGACGAACTGGTGTTCGAGATCCCCGTTGATGCCGTCGAGTCGGTCCGAGAGGGGGTGCTGGCGCGCATGCAGGGCGCCGCGGATCTGGCCGTGCCGTTGGAGGTGGAGGCAGGCGTCGGCGCGAACTGGGACGCGGCCCATGGCAGCTAACGGCGCTGTCAAAACTGATCGTGATCGCCGACATTCGCGGATGAATGTTTTTTCGCCGCCGCCGGAACTTCCTCAAAACGGCCCGGTCTATGTATTCGAGTATCGCAACGATACTCTTCCTACCCTGAGTAAGCGGGCTCGCTGGTTTCCCCCAAGACCGCAGTCCGCTGTGACCGCGATGGCTTCCCCCTTCGGCCATCGCGGTTTTTTTATTCCTGGACGCGCTGATCGCCGAACCAGGACTCCAGCTGCTCGCGCGCCTCGTCGACGCCCTGACGGGAAACCGCCGAGAACAGCTGAACCGTTGCGCCCGGCGCTTCCCGGCTCAACGCGCGCCGCACGGCGAGCAGTGCATTGCCGGCGGCGCCGCGCCCGAGCTTGTCCGCCTTGGTGAGCAGCACATGACAGGCAAGGCCACATCCTGCGCACCAGTCCAGCATCTGACGATCGAACGGCGTCAACGGATGGCGCACATCCATGACCAGCACCACGCCCTTGAGGCTTTGCCGGTCGCGCAGGTAACCCTCCACAAGGGCCGCCCATTCCTGCCTCACTGCGAGCGGCACGTCGGCATAGCCATAACCCGGCAGATCCACGAGCCGCATGCCGCAGGGAAGGGCGAAGAAATTGAGCAGCTGCGTCCGTCCTGGCGTGCGACTGGTGCGCGCGAGGGCCCGACGTCCCGTGATGGCATTTAGTGCGCTCGATTTGCCAGCGTTGGAGCGCCCGGCGAAAGCCACCTCGGCCAGATCGTCGGCGGGCAATTGCATCAGTTGCGCCACACTCTTCAGAAAAATGGCTGCGTTGTAGTCCCGCATGAGATCCTGGATTCCCTCGACTGATTCGGTTGACCGGTTTTGGGCACAACGTTGTAGAATTGCGCGCTTATGGGCCTGAATCCAGCATTCGGTGACCCAACTTTACAGGTTCCAAGCGATTCAGCATGCCAGATCAGGAGGCGCATTTCCCATGAACAGACTGATTGCCGTGGGCTTCATGCTCCTCGGGTTATGCATGGCCGGCAGTGCTATTGCTTCTGGCAACCCGGAAGCGGGACAGCAAAAAGCAGCACCCTGCGCCGCCTGCCATGGTCTCGACGGCAACAGCACCAACGGCCAGTGGCCCAAGCTCGCCGGGCAGCATCCTCAATACATCGAGGCGCAGCTCAAGGCCTTCAAGGAAGGCAAGCGTCAGAATCCGCTGATGGCCCCCATGGCAATGGGGCTGAGTGAAGAAGACATGGCCGATGTGGCAGCCTACTTCGCCAAGCAACGGCCCCAGGTCGGCGGCGCAGATCCTGCGCTGGTGGAGGCGGGCGCCAAGATCTACCGCGGCGGCAACAAGGAATCGGGCGTTTCGGCCTGCATGGCCTGTCATGGGCCGCGTGGCTCGGGCAACGGTCCGGCCGGCTACCCCCGCATTGCGGGCCAGCATGCCGCCTACACCAAGCTTCAGCTCGAAGCCTACCGCAGCGGCGCCCGCAACGGCACGCCAGCCAGCCAGATCATGAAGAGCATCGCCACGCGCATGAGCAATCAGGAGATCGAAGCGGTATCCTCTTACATCGAAGGACTGCACTGATCAGGAGCGGGCGCATGCGACACAGATTCGGTTTCTTCGCCAAACGGTGGTTGATCGCCGGCCTCTTGCTGATGGCGGGCGTTGCCGCCGCCGAGCCGGGATACCAGGAAGGGGTTCAGTATCGCCTCGTCGATAACCCGCAACGCATCACCAGCGGCACCAAGGTCGAGGTCGCCGAGTTCTTCTCCTACGGCTGCCATATTTGCTACGACATCGAGCCTTCCCTGGAATCCTGGGTCAAGGCACGCGCCGACCGGATCGATTTCCTGCGCGTGACCCATGGCCCCGATTTCTTCCGTCGGAGCTGGGGTGTCTATGGGCAGTCCTACTATGCGCTCGAGACACTCGGCGCGGCAGAAAAGCTCAACGGCCCCTTATTCAAGGCCATTCATCAGGACAAAGAGCGACTGGACAGTCAAGCCCGGATGGCGGATTTCGTTGCCAGACAGGGTATCGATAAGAAGGCGTTTACCGCCGCCTACGATTCCTTCGCCGTACGGACGAAGCTCAAGCAGGCGCAAGCTCAGTGGGAACGATTCGGCATCCTATTGCTAGGGACGCCCGCGTTCGTGATCAACGGAAAATACATCGTATCACCGGGTTTCCAGCAGCATGTGCAGGAAAAGGACGCCAAGCTGTCCGAAACGCTCAAGGTGATGGATTACCTCATCGCCAAGGAAAGCAAGCCAACCGCCAACTGATCCCTGATTTAGGTGGGTGGGGTGGTATAGTCGCGAAAAGCCTAGCCACCGATCGGCGCGATCTCCATGGCCTACGGACTGTTCCTTGAGCTGCTCATCCTGCTGGCCAGCTCGCTGGTAGTCCTTTCGCTGTGCTATCCCCTGCGCATCCCCCCGATCCTCGGCTACATCCTCGTCGGCTTACTGATCGGACCGGGCGGTCTCGGCTGGATTTCGCGCCCTGAATCGGTCGCCCAACTGGCCGAATTCGGCGTCGTCTTTCTGCTGTTCTCACTCGGTCTGGAATTCGCATTACCTAAAATGCGAGCCATGCGCCGTCTGGTACTCGGAATCGGCCTGGGGCAGGTGGCACTCACCCTGGCCGTGTTCGGCGGCATCGCGCTGTCGCTTGGAATCTCCTGGACCACGAGCGGTGTCCTGGCCGCCGCACTGGCGCTGTCCTCGACCGCAGTCGTCACTCGTGAATTGACCCGCAATCACCAGCTGCACCAGCGTTTTGGTCAGATCGCCGTGGCTGTCCTCCTGTTCCAGGACCTGGCATCGGTGTTCTTCTTGGCGATCCTGCCATCACTTGGCGGATCGGGGGATGCGGTGGTGTCGTCCCTGCTGTGGACAGTGGCCAAGTCAATGACCCTGTTGGGCACCTTGCTCGTCGTCGGTCCACGGGTTCTGCCCCCCTTGTTCAGCGGCGTCGCTCGGACTCGCGTCGAAGAGCTGTTCGTGCTGGCGGTTCTGGTCGTCATTCTGGCCGCCGCTGCGCTGACCCAATTGATGGGTCTTTCGATGGCTTTGGGCGCTTTCATGGCCGGCATGTTGCTTGGTGAAAGCCATTTCCGCCATCAGATCGAGGCAGAAATCCGGCCATTCAGAGACGTTCTCTTGGGGATCTTTTTCGTCGCGGTCGGCATGCTGATCCGGCCCGTACAGCTGGTGGACCAAGTGCAGTGGGTGCTGCTGTTGACGCTGGGCTTCATGGCCATCAAGGGCTTGCTGGTCACCGGCCTGTCACTGGGGATGGGGGAAAGCCGACGCACTGCACTGCTGGCCGCTTTCGCGCTGGCGCAGGGGGGCGAATTTGGCTTTGCCTTGCTCACCTTGGGGGGTGCCTACGGCGTGGTCTCATCTTCCCAGCAATCGCTGCTCTTTGCGAGCATCATGCTGAGCATGATGGCGACGCCCCTGCTGCTGAAGGCCGCGCCTCAGTGGACTCGGCGCGTGGAGCGCGCCCCGGACGGAATGGCCGGTGCCGCACTTCTGGCAGAGGCAAACAAGGAGCCACATGTCATCCTGTGCGGGTTCGGGCGTGTCGGTCAAGCCATCGCGCGCTTTCTCCAGCGAGAACAAATCCCCTACATCGCCATCGACAGTGATACGCTACGCGTTCGCGAAGCCTTGGCGGCAGGAGAGTCCGTGCTGTTCGGCGATTCGCGCCAGCGGTCGCTGTTGTACAAAGCCGGGCTGATGCACGCTCGGCTGCTCGTCATCGCGTTCAATAACGACAAGGATGCCCAGCGCGTCCTTGAAGAAGTCCGCCCAATACGACCCGACCTGCCCGTTCTGGTTCGCACGTCAGATGATCGCCACTGGGAAGCGCTGCAAGCGGCAGGCGCGACGGGGATCGTTCCCGAGACTCTAGAAAGCAGCCTGATGCTGGTATCGCATGTCCTGGAGCTGCTTGGTGTGCCCTCGGATCGCATCCTGGAACACATCCAGCAGGCGCGCGATGAGCGCTACCGGCTCCTGCACGGCTATCTGCATGGTGAACGATCAAAGCTCGCTGATGCACGGGGTAATCCGCTGGAGGTCGTCCACCCCGTCGTGCTCCCCGAAACGGCCCATGCCGTCAATCATCGCCTAGGTGACCTTGGGCTGGACCAAATCGGCGTTCGCGTGCAAGCGCTCCGTCGTGGTTCGGTGACGGGACAGGATCCCTCCGATGATGTCCGTCTCAAGGCCAACGACACGCTCGTGCTGCTCGGAACGGCCTCTCAGCTCGAGCGCGCCGAGCAAAGGCTACTCGGTGGATAACCCCATGGCGAACAGCGCCTCGATCGGCGGCGCCTTGGGCAACACAGCTCGTCATTTGCCACCCCGGCCATCGGCCCAGCGCGTGGGCATCATCGGCATTCACGGCCCCGAGGCCACAGCCTGTATTCAGGTGTTGCTCGAGGCGGGAATGTCGCTGACGGCGTGGACTCGCCGCCCAGACTCGGCCTGGGCAAAGCGCCTCGCGCGTCGAGGTGTCGCCGTCCACCTGCTGCTTGCCACCGCCACACCAGTCGAGCCGGAGCAGGAGATCAGGCCTCTGGACTGGTTGCTGATCTGTCCCGGGCAGAGATTGGCGACTCCGGCATGTGATCTCGCCGGCGTTCCTGGTGCCTACTGGCCGGAAATGCCCAAACGCGCCCTCGAACTGGCACCGGCCGGTTTGCCGACTCCGCGCCGCCACTCCGAGCATGCCGTGATTCGGCTACCTACTGCGGTCGTGCTGGAGCGCTGGTTCGGCACGCCCATGCGCCAGACCATACGCCGTGGATTGCTACCGTTGCCCCAGTGCACCGGCAAGGCACTAAGGCTGATTTCGGCGCACCAGATCGCGCAGGTGGCCCTGAGTCTTTGTCGTGACGGTCTCGGTATTGAGGCGGCCACAGAGCGCCTCGCCGGCGAATGGACGCCGATTCCCGCAGTGCTGGCTGCGTGTCGATCGCAGGTCGAGCGCCCCATTCGCCTCCGGCATCTTTCCATCACGGCTTTCGGCCTCAGGATGGGGCGGGAGTGGGCTCTGATGGCGCCACTGGTCGTCGAGCCGCTACCCATGAATTGCACCGTCACCGATGAGAATTGCGTTATGCTGGACTCCATGCTGGACAGGATCCGACGGATGCCTTGGTAGGAGAATATTGTGTCCATACGGCGCGCATTCCGTCACCGCTTGATCGCTGCATTTGCGGGCTTAACGTGTTTATTGTTTGTTATCGACACAGGGGCAGAAGCCCCGCTGCAAGCAGGAGCTAACCTCGTGAGCCAAACCGCCCCACTGATCCCGTTGCCGAACGCCCGCCAAGTCATACCCGGTCTACTAACGGGCGGGCAACCGACTGAAGAACACCTCCGCTCAGCCGCAGCGGCAGGCTATAAAACAGTCATCAGCCTGCGTCCAGGCTCGGAAATGGCTGGAATCGACGAATCTGGTCTGGTCGACTCGCTGGGAATGGATTTCGTGAGCATTCCCATCGGCGGCGCCGCCGATCTCACCGAAGACAACGCGCGCCGGCTGGATCGTGCACTCGCCCATGCCAAGCCGGGCCCGGTGATGATCCATTGCGCCAGTGGCAACCGGGTGGGTGCGCTCCTCGCCTTGCGCGCCAATCTGATCCAAGGTCAGTCAGCGGCCGAAGCGCTGAGTCTTGGAAAGGCAGCGGGGATGACCTCTCTTGAAGATGCCGTCAGAGAGCGACTCAAGTAGCCTCAGGCGCCACGCAGGGCTGGGAACGGATGTGGAATGCGTGTCCCACCGTCAAGCCTAGTTGACGCGCCGCATTACCCTGATTCACAGCAATTTCAACCAAGCCACAGGAGTTGGCATACCAGAAGGGCGTCCCACGCGGGACGTCGCTGAAGGTCCGTGCATGGCGAACCGCGAATTCGTGGCGAATGAGAATCACATGTTCCACACTCAAGCCTTCGGCGCGTAGGCCTGTCATGGCGTTGCCATAACCATCGATGTAGATGACATGGTTCCAATCCGGTGACCAGTCGATCCCTTCCGGACGATCCTCACTGCTCAGCGGAATCAAGGGAGAGTAGCGACCGTCCTGCAAGCGGGCTGCGACTGGCCCAAACCAATCCCGACCGTGGAACGTAACGGCTATCTCATGCGCCGGCTCAGCCAAATAGTGCCAGACAGCGCGCTTGGCGCGCCGTGCAGCGATGGCAAGCAGGCCATTGTCTGGGCCGACCACGCGTATTCCATCTACCTCGAGCATTACACCGCGCCGGGCTGTTCCGACCCCGGGATCGACTACAGCGACGACACACGCCCCGACTGGTAAATAGGGAAGGAGAGCGGCCAGGAGGTGAGCCGCCGGGCGGATCTGAAAAGGCGCTACGTCGTGACACAGATCCACCACGTTAAGCGTCGGCACGACGCGGTGAATCGCTGCTTTCATCTGGCCAACGTAGGGGCCATGCCCCCCGAAATCGGTAAACAGAAAAATTGGCGCGGCCATCTCGTTGGGATGTCCTCATACGTCGAGATTGCTGGCCAGCAACGCATTGCGCTCGATGAACTCGCGGCGCGGTTCTACCTGGTCGCCCATCAGCGTGGTGAACACATCGTCTGCGGCTACCAGATCTTCCACGGTGACCCGAAGCAGTCGCCGTGTTTCCGGATCCATAGTCGTTTCCCATAGTTGATCCGGGTTCATTTCGCCCAGGCCCTTGTAACGTTGGATCGTCAAACCGCGACGGGCCTCGGTCAACAACCATTCCACTGCATCACTAAACCGCGCAACGGATTGAGTTCTCTCCCCACGTCCGACGCGGGCCTGGCTTGTCCACCAGCCAGACAGATTTTGTGCCAGCTTGTGCAGCGGTCGGAATTCCGCACTTTCCAACTGATCGACACTCAGGTGAAAAACCTGTTCCAGACCATGCCGGTGGCGGATGACAACGAGGCTGGAAGCATCGCTCGGCGGCACCATGTAGCGGTTGGCACCCGGCGCCATCTCGTTGAGCTGGCGTTCGAAGCCCTCGCGCCATCTGTTGCGCTCTGCTTCTTCGGCGAGTACCGGCAACATCGGCTCAAACTCGGCCAACACGGATAGGACATGAGGATCATAGATCCGCGCCAATCGCTTGATGGCTGCCTGCGCTTCCTGATGCACCCGTACCAGCCGACCCAAAGGTTCGCCAGCCATCGCTGTTTCGGGTGAGGGCATGATGGTCGCGCCCTCAAGCGCTAAGTCGAGTAAGTAGGCATTCAGAGCCTCGTCGTCTTTCAGGTACTGTTCCTGCTTGCCTTTCTTTACTTTGTAAAGTGGCGGTTGCGCGATATAGACATGCCCGCGCTCCACCAAGGCATAAGTCTGGCGGTAGAAAAAGGTTAGCAGCAAGGTCCGGATGTGGGAGCCGTCGACGTCGGCATCGGTCATGATGATGATGCGGTGATAACGCAGTTTGTCGGGATTGAAATCCTCGCGTCCCACCCCGCAACCGAGCGCGGTAATCAGGGTTGCGACTTCCTGTGAGCCCAACATCTTGTCGAAGCGGGCCTTTTCGACGTTGAGGATCTTGCCTTTGAGTGGCAGGATGGCCTGGGTGCGCCGATCACGGGCTTGCTTTGCCGAGCCGCCGGCCGAGTCGCCCTCGACCAGAAAGATCTCCGACAGGGCAGGGTTTTTCTCCTGGCAGTCCGCCAGCTTGCCAGGCAGCCCGGCAATGTCGAGCGCGCCTTTACGTCGCGTCATTTCGCGGGCGCGCTTGGCAGCTTCGCGCGCCCGGGCAGCTTCCATCACCTTGCCCATAACGGCCCTCGCGTCGTGCGGATGCTCCAGCAAAAACTCCTGAAGCTTTTCCGCCAGCAAAGATTCGACGACCGCCTTCACTTCGGAGGACACCAGCTTGTCTTTGGTCTGTGAAGAGAATTTTGGATCCGGTACTTTCACCGATAGCACGGCAGTCAGACCTTCGCGTGCATCGTCTCCGGTTATGCTCAACTTTTCTTTCTTGTTGATCCCGGCATCTTCGATGTAGCCATTGACTGTTCGCGTCAGGGCAGCGCGGAAGCCTGCGAGGTGGGTCCCGCCATCGCGCTGAGGGATGTTATTGGTAAAACAAAACATGGTTTCCTGGTAGGAATCGTTCCATTGCATCGCTACTTCGACGACGATGCCGTCACGTTCCCCGGAAAAGTAGAAAATGTGAGGATGAAGCGGGGTTTTCTTTTGATTCAGGTGTTCGACGAAAGCCTTGATACCGCCATGATACTCAAATACGGCTTCTCGGCCATCTCCGCGCTCGTCTCGAAGCTGGATACGGACGCCAGAGTTCAGAAACGATAGTTCGCGAAGGCGTTTCGCCAGGATGTCGAAATGAAATTCGATGTTATTGAAAATGGTGGCGCTGGGCTTGAATCGGATCGTTGTACCGCGCTGGCGCGTTGACCCAACCACGCTGAGTGGAGCTTCCGGTTCACCGAGATGGTAGCGCTGAAAGTGGATTTTTTCGTCTCGGTAGATTGTGAGCTCCAGAACTTCGGAAAGCGCGTTGACGACCGAAACGCCTACGCCATGCAAGCCACCGGATACTTTGTAGGAATTGTCATCGAACTTTCCACCTGCATGCAGGACTGTCATGATGACTTCGGCGGCGGATCGGCCTTCTTCGGCGTGAAGATCGACAGGGATCCCGCGGCCATTATCAGCAACGGACACGACATTGTCGTTCTCAATCGTCACCAAGATTTCAGAACAATACCCAGCGAGGGCCTCATCAATGGCGTTATCAACGACCTCGAACACCATGTGATGGAGTCCTGACCCATCATCCGTATCTCCGATATACATACCGGGACGTTTGCGTACGGCGTCGAGTCCGCGGAGTACCTTGATACTGGTGGAGTCGTAGCTTGTAGCGCTCATACGCAGGTATACCGTCCAAAGTCCCCATCATACCATTCCCATGGCATCCAGTTGTTCCACGTGGAACACCGAAATCGATTTCCGTTGAGGCATGCTGTCTTCGAAAGCGGTCACAAACTGCTGCGCCGGCAGAGATTCCAGGATCGACATCAGTCGTCGCCAGCTCTGTCGATCCAGCTCAGCAATAGGATCATCCAGCAGTAAGATCGGATACCCACCTGTTCGTCGATGAAAGACGTCTACCTGAGCTAGCAAAAGCGCGTAGGTGAGGCGCTTTTCTTCGCCACGGGAAAGAATTTGATGAGCGGGTTGACCGCCAATCCGGATATCAATATCCGCACGATGGGGTCCGACGGATGTGATACCCAGATGTCGATCGCGTGCCCGACTGCGCCGGAGAGCTTCCTCCAAGCTTTGTCCAGCCGGGCTACCAGCCTGATAGCGTAGGACGGTGTCATCTGGGCCGCTCAAATCGATGGCACGTTGGTAGAGAGACGAGCAGATGTCCGCAAGGAGCGCATTTCGGAGTGCAGAGATGATCTCGCCCTCCCTTGCCAGCAACCTTTCCCATCCAGACAGGACGTCATCTGCTGCGCCCATGCGAAGGGCGCTGTTCCGCTGCTCGAGCGCCCGGCTATAGTCACGCCAATGGGGGTGAAACGATGGATCCACGTGGAACAATCCCCAGTCTAGAAAGCGGCGCCGGTCGCGTGGAGTTCCTGCGACCAAAGGTGTGAGCTGTGGATCCATAAGCTGGACCGGAACCAATTCTGCCAACGTACTCATATTCCGGACCGCTTCGCCCTGAATGGTATAGCGGATCCCGTCTGCACCTGTATTCGCGGTCAGATGGGTATATCCCCTCAAGGGATCGGTTACCTTAGCCTTGATGGTGAAACCACTGCTCCCCTGCCGCTGCAGTACCTGTCTCCGTGTGGTTCGAAACGACTTTCCTCGCGCCAGCAGGTAAATTCCTTCCAAAATCGAGGTCTTACCACTGCCATTCGGACCGACAAGCCAATTCGTGTGTGGATTGCACACAAGCTCAAATCGTCTGAACCGCCGAAAGTCGCGCCCCTGGATAGAGCAGAGCGGCATTCCCGCTTACAACCGCATGGGCATTATGACGTGTTTGTTCTGAATCGAAGGCCTGCCATTCTCAATGCCGGTCATAAGACAACTCCCGTTCGCATCGGAGAATTCCAAACGCACTTGTTCATTCGGAAGAACGGCTAAAGGTTCCATTAGGTAGGCAACGTTAAAGCCAATCTCCATGGGCTCGCCATTGTAGACCGCAGGCAGAAATTCTTCGGCTTCCTCCTGTTCGGCATTGTGCGCTCGAATGGTAAGTCCATTTGGGTCCAGTCCCAGCCGGACGCCTCGGAACTTTTCATTCGACAGAATCGCTGCCCGGGATAGCCCTAAACGGAACGATTGACGGTCTACTATCAGAGACCTGGGCAAATTCTTTGGCACGACCTTTTCGTAATCTGGAAACCTTCCGTCGACCAGTTTGCTTGTAAAGCGCATGCTGTCCAGCATCACGGTAACCTGAGTCGGCGCGATCTGGAGCATTGCTGATCCTTTGTCTAGCAGCTTCTGCAGTTCAAGAATGCCCTTTCTCGGTAAGATGATCTGCCGAGGCTCGATGGCTGTCTCTTTGATCTCCACTTCAGCCATGGATAAACGATGCCCGTCGGTTGCGACCGTGCGGAGCAGATTTGGCTGAAGATCGAAAAGCAAGCCGTTGAGATAATAGCGAACATCTTGGTGCGCCATGCTGAACTGCGTTCGCTCTAACAACAGTTTCAGGCTTTCCTGTTGGATGCTGATGATCGCTCTGCTTTCCGGAAGAGAGGTTTTTGGGAAATCGCTGGCCGGGAGTGTGCTCAGTGAAAACCGGCTTCCGCCACTACGCAACATCATGCGATTTTCATTTGTGGTACAGAGGATCTTTGCTTGTTCAGGTAGACTTCGAACAATGTCCAAGATTTTTTTGCCTGATACTGTCAGGCTGGTGTTCACGTCCGACTTGCAGCTTCCTTCAGCCATCAATTCGATTTCAAGGTCTGTACCTACTAAACGAAATTGATTGCCATCGATCTCCATCAAGACGTTTGCCAGAATGGGCATGGTCTGCCGTCGTTCAACCACCCCGATAGTAGTCTGTAGGCGTTTGAGTAGCTCTTCGCGGTAAAATTCCACTGTCATGGTCTGGTCGTCTCAGGTGGTGATTCAAATATAAAATAATCTTATGTCTTTTTAGGATAGTAGTGATTAGCGCTGTGGAAGAACATGCTGAACGCTTCTTTGTCCTTACTATCCAATGAGTTATGAGCGATCGAATCCTGTGAAGCAGTGGGTGTGAATCGTGTGCATGGAATGTGGATAAGTCCGTAGTCGCGGTTGGCGATGGAATTTGGTCCACACTTATCCACACTTTTCCCACAGTTTTTCACGGGCTTGCTATGCAGACAGCATACGGGTCAGGTTCTGGTAATCCTCGTTGATTCTGGGGTCGCTGCTCCGGAGTTCCGCGAGCTTGCGGCATGCATGCAACACTGTCGTATGATCCCGACCACCGAAGTGCTTGCCGATCTCCGGCAGGCTGTGCGAAGTTAGTTCCTTCGCCAGCGCCATGGCGATCTGGCGGGGTCTGGCAATGGACCGGGTTCGGCTGGACGAGATCAGATCGCTGCGGCGTATCTTGAAATATTCCGCAACGACGAGCTGTATGTTTTCCAAGGTCACCAGCTTTTCCTGCAGTCGCAGTAGATCTTTGAGCGCCTCACGCGCTTCATCGAGGCCGATCATGGAACCTTTGAACTGGCAATGAGCCACAACGCGACGCAGCGCCCCTTCGAGTTCGCGGACATTGGATCGCACCTGCTGTGCAATGAAGAACGCTACCGGATCGGGTAAAGCGATGCCCGATTGCTCAGCTTTCTTGATGAGAATGGCTACTCGTGTTTCCAGCTCGGGAGGTTCGACGGCCACGGTCAGTCCCCACCCGAAGCGTGATCGGAGGCGTTCTTCGAGACCCTGCACCTCCTTGGGGTAGCGGTCACATGTCAGGATAATCTGACGGTGGCCTTCAAAAAGCGCATTGAAAGTGTGGAAAAATTCTTCCTGCGATTGTTCTTTGCCTTCGAAAAACTGGATGTCGTCGATCATCAGTGTGTCGACTGACCGGTAAAAGCTCTTGAATTCATTTATTTTATGATTCTTGAGAGCGTATACCATGTCATTGACGAAGCGCTCTGAATGTAGATAAACCACCTTGGTGTCACGGCGGCGTTGCAGCAGATCGTTTCCCACCGCTTGCATCAGATGTGTCTTGCCAAGGCCTACGGAGCCGTATATAAACAAAGGGTTGTAGGAGTGACCCGGATTCTCAGCCACCTGCCTGGCTGCAGCAAAAGCCAGCTGATTGGATTTTCCTTCGATGAAGCTATCAAAGGTGAAGCCTGGATTGATGCGATTTCCCGTTAGCGGTTCCGGGCGCGCCGTCATGGGTCGATTGGCCTCGACAGCGGTGCTGGTGGTCGGCTTGGCAGTACCGACTTCGATACTGCTAGGCGGAGTGATTGCCGGCGCAAGTCGGCGAATCGTGGCTTGAATCACATCGAGGTAGTGGGTGTGTACCCACTCCTGCACGAAGGTATTGGGTGCTAGGAGGCGGAGCTGCCGGCCCTCTTCAATCGCGTGCAAGGGAAGCACCCATACCTCGAAATCCTGTTCCGGGAGCTGGGATTGCAGTGCATCTAGACAGATTTTCCAAACCGACACAAGAGGATCCAACTTATTGTAATTGAAAGGTTCAACAACAACGAATCCCCGCCGCTTCAGCACGGGCGAATCAGTCTATACCCCTTTTTCTGGCCTAGCCACCGCATCAGCCGTTGACATCGCTGTAGGTGGCGAAGTAGCATCTCCAGCCCTCGCGTCTGTCCTCGGACGCTTAACCACTTGTCGAAAGACGGTCGACCGCCATGAAACGAACCTACCAGCCCAGCGAACTGCGTCGCAAACGGACTCATGGCTTCCGAGTCCGCATGGCGACGAAAAACGGCCGGCTTGTGATCAAGGCCCGCCGCGCCAAGGGTCGTCATCGACTGACGGTCTGATTGAGCGCACGTGTCGTCCACTGTGCCGCGTTTCCCGGTTCGCATCGGTTAACGCGGGCAGAGCAGTACGCCGCAATACGCGCTCATGGTCAGCGGCATAGCGGTCCAGAATTTGTCGTCCTGAGTCTGCCCAATTCGCTTTCCCACGCGCGGCTGGGTTTGGCGATCTCGGTCAAGGCTGCAGGCAACGCCGTCGCGCGCAATCGACTCAAGCGCATCTGTCGCGAAAGCTTCAGGCGGGCCCAACATCATCTCGGCGGCTGGGACGTCGTGGTGATGGCGCGGCCAGGCGCCGCCACACAAACCTCTGCTGTCCTGCTGCAAGCGTTGGATCGCCACTGGCGACGCATCGCCGCACGGGCTAAAGTGCCCGTCTCAATTTCCCTTGAACGCCTCTAGGCTGGCAGTCATGGAAAACATACGCTTTACCCTGTATGCGGTGCTTGCAGCCGTCGTCTTTTTGATTTGGCAGGCGTGGACCGAAGATGTTGCGAAGCTGACCCCGCCCCCCGATGCCCCGGCGCAGGTCGCCGCGGAGGCGTCTAAACCAAACATTGATGTACCGGCTCTTGATGCACCAACGCTCGTGCCTCCCGCACCGGGGGCGACCCAGCGGTCGATGCCGGTCATGGCCGGCGCCGATCGGATCGCCTTCCAAACCGATCTCCTGCGCGGTCAAATCGGCGCAATGGGTGGCGATCTGCGCCAGTTGGAACTCCTGCAATATCCGTTATCGACAGATGATCCAGCCACGCCGGTACGCCTGCTGGGTGACAGTGATGGACAATTTTTTATTGCCCAGAACGGCCTGCTGTCTTCAGACCGTCCCGCCCCCGATCATCGTGCCATCTATCACGCCGAACGGGATCAGTACAGCCTCGAATCCGGCGCAAAGACGCTCGAAGTACCGCTCACCTGGAGCGATCCATCCGGCCTGACAGTGACCAAGCGTTATATTTTCGAGCGCGGCAGCTACGTCGTCCGGGTCGCTTTCACCCTCGAGAACCGAGGCGAAAGTGCCTGGCGCGGCAGTCTCTACAGCCAATTGCAGCAGCTTCCACCCCCGAAACCGAAACGCAGCTTCCTGATGCCGCACACCTTCGCAGGTGTCGGTTACTACGACGGTCAGCGATATCAGAAGCGCGCTTTCGACAAGCTCGCTGCAGAGCCGGTCGATCTGCGCCAGAGAGGCGGGTGGGCCGGTTTCGTCGATCACTACTTCCTGGGCGCTCTCCTGGGCGATGACGGCATCGAGAATCGGTACTACAGCAAGCTGTTGCCGGGAGGTCAGACCATCGTTGGCTTGACCGAACCGATGGTCGAATTGGCGCCCGGCGAATCCCGCACGCTCGAAACACAACTGTTTCTCGGGCCCAAGGAGCAGGATATTCTGGCCGATGTGGCGCCAGGGCTGGAGCGCACCGTCGATTATGGCTTATTGACCATCATTGCCAAGCCGCTGTTCTGGGTCATGTCGTGGCTGCACGCCGCTCTCTTCGAGAACTGGGGCCTGGCCATCATCGCGCTCACCGTGCTGATCAAGCTGAGCTTCTTCAAGTTGTCCGAGGCGCAATATCGCTCGATGGCCAAGATGCGCGAGTTCGCGCCGCGCATCCAGGCCTTGCGCGATCGCTACGGCGAGGACAAGCAGAAGCTCAACGAAGCGATGATGGAACTCTACCGCAAGGAGAAGTTCAACCCCCTCGGCGGCTGTCTGCCGATTTTCGTCCAGATGCCGGTGTTCATCGCGCTGTACTGGGTGCTGCTCGAAAGCGTGGAACTGCGTCAGGCGCCTTTCTTTTTATGGATCAATGATCTATCGGCAAAAGATCCTTACTATGTGTTGCCGGTGTTGTTCGGCATCAGCATGCTGATCCAGCAAAAGCTGAGCACGGCCCAGGGCACGAGGGATCCCATGCAGGAGCGGGTCATGATGATGATGCCGGTCGTGATGACGATCTTTTTTGCTCTGTTCCCTTCGGGTCTCGTCCTGTACTGGGTCGTCAGCAACAGCCTGGGCATCCTGCAGCAGTGGTACATCACCCGCAAAGTGGAGAGAGAAAAGACCCGGCACGCGCCTGCGGTCTGAGCCGTTGAGGCGGCCATGACCGCAACCCCGGACACCATCGCCGCCATCGCCACGCCGCCGGGCTTCGGCGGTGTCGGCATCGTCCGACTCTCAGGTCCGGCTGTGCCCGCGCTGGCCATCGAACTTCTGGGTCGCCTGCCCAGCCCGCGCCATGCTACCCACGCCCGCTTTCGCGGCGCTGACGGCGTCGCGCTTGACACAGGACTGGCGCTCTATTTCCCGGCGCCACACTCTTTCACTGGTGAACACGTACTGGAACTGCAGGGGCATGGCGGCCCGGTGGTGCTGGATCTGGTGCTGGCACGCTGCTGCGCGCTCGGGGCCCGTCCCGCCCGCCCGGGGGAGTTCTCCGAACGCGCCTTTCTTAACGGCAAGCTCGATCTGGCCCAGGCCGAGGCCGTCGCCGACCTCATCGCCAGCGGTTCGGCTGCGGCCGCGCGGGCGGCCATGGCCTCCCTGCAGGGCGTCTTCTCCGAACAGGTCGCGGCCTTGACCGAGGCCGTCATCGCTCTGCGTGTTCACGTCGAAGCAGCGATCGATTTTCCCGAGGAAGAGATCGATTTCCTTGCCGATGCGAGCATCGGCGCTCGCCTGGCCGCGCTGCGGGAACAACTCGCGGCGCTGCAGCGCGATGCAGGACAGGGTCGGGTGCTGCGCGACGGTTTCACGGTCGTGATCGCCGGTCCCCCAAACGCCGGCAAATCCAGCCTGCTCAACGCTCTGAGCGGCGAGGAAACCGCCATCGTCAGCGCGCAGGCCGGAACGACCCGCGACATCCTGCGCAGCCAGATCGTCATCGACGGAATGCCCGTGCATGTGATCGACACGGCCGGTCTGCGCGCGAGTGGCGACAGCATCGAGCAGGAAGGCATGCGCCGGGCCCGCGCGGCCGTGGTCGGCGCTGATCGGGTGCTACTCATGCAGGATCACAGCCGGATGCCGCCCGGCCCTCTTCCCATGGCTGCTGAGTTGCTGCAGGCGCATGACCTGCCGGCAGATCTTCCCGTCAGCCTGCTCTACAACAAGATCGATCTCACTGGTGGGCCCTCAGGGTTATGGGATGTGCCTGGCGATGTTCCCCACATCGGACTTTCGGTCGCGACCGGGTCGGGACTCGATGTTCTGCGCGCGCATCTCAAGGCCTGCGCCGGCTACAGCCCAGGCGCGGGCGTTTTTTCGGCCCGCCGTCGGCATCTCGACGCACTGGCCCGCGCGGGCGCGCATCTGGCGCTGGCCGAGACCCGTCTGCACCACGACCGCGCCGGCGAGTTGGCGGCCGAGGAACTGCGCCTCGTTCAGGACGCGCTGGGCGAAATCACGGGCGCCTTTACCAGCGACGACCTTCTGGGTCGCATCTTCAGCAGTTTCTGCATCGGCAAGTAAAACCCGCCTCTTATGGTCCACATTCAGGAAACCGTCAGGTACAGTCATAAAGAATATCGCCATGGCCCGGATGTCTGGTCGTTTTCGGCCAGGGTTCATATGAACCGCCCCGGGTTTTGAGGAGGTTTTCGGCACCTGCTGGAGCAGCGCTTGCCTGGCGCAAGGCATTTTGGACACCGTCGACGCCCACCTGGCGGGCCGGGGTTACCGCCTGCGCGAGGGCACGGTGGTGGATGCCACGCTGATCGCGGCGCCTAGCTCCACCCAGAACCGCGTTTGCGCTCGGCAACCAGTGGCTGTGCAGGAAGCAACTAGCCGCGGCCGGCGCAGGATACATCCGTCCAGCAGCCGTCAAACGGCCACCTGGCGGCCCGCGTGGCGGCCGTTTTCGCCTGACGATCGACAGCGCGCGCGCCCATCCGATCGCCCCGCTGGCGCCGATTCATCGGGCCATCTCAGCACAGGTCGTTTTGGACATGATCCTAACAGGAGTAACAGGAGCTAGTCCCGATCGGAAAATCAATCCCGTCCGGTCGGGACATTCCAGATGCATTATATCGGGATCCCGGCAGAGCGTCCGTAAGCCTGGCCAGCATCCGCTGGATGCCGGGCGCATGGGCCATCGTGTCTGAACTTCACCGTCGGCGCCAGGTCATATCCTCACATCGAATACGGTCCCGGGGAGCCCGTCATGCCGGAAAGAGCACCTTTCGCCGTCAAGGATTGCGCCCTGGTCGTTCTTGCGACAGGGGTCCATGCGCAGAGCCTGCAGGGATTGCATGAAGGGCTGATTACGGTCCCGACGGACAGCATCTATCACCATTTCTGGGGCGGCCTGCTGCGGGCGCATTTCGACGATCCGGAATTCAACAACGATTTCGCGGCCTGGGTCCGTCATGCCCTGCATGACCTGCCGCTCGCCGAACGCCTGGCGGTCATAGATCCGGCGGACTTCGTGGACACCGAAGCGCTGCGCCAGGAAGTGCTTGAGGTGGTCGAGCAGCGCCTCGATGAAATCAACGAACCGTTGTGGGCGCCACGTGATCAGCGTTTTCACTTCATGCGCGGCCAGTTGGTCGTCTTCGATACCGGCATGCGGCTATCCGACCCACGTGAACTGGTCGACCTGCTGCCCCGTTTGTCACTTGGCAGCATGTACTACCACGTCATCGATGCCCGCAGCAGGCCGCTGCACGGCGTCGATGACTTCCGCACCTGGATCGACGGCCATGAAGAACTCGGTGCAGCGCTCGCTCAGATCGACCCGTATTTCACTTCCCTGAAGGACCTGCGTGAGCAGTATGCGCAGGTGGTCGCGGATTACTTTGCCGAAGACACCAGATGAATCCCTTGCTCACCAGTTATGCCGACGTGGCAGGCGCCGACGTCGTCCAACACCTGATTCAGCTGGCTGCCCCGTTGCACGGGATGAAGATCGTTCACGTCAATTCCACTCGTGCCGGTGGTGGGGTCGCCGAAATCCTCCACAAGCTGGTGCCGCTCATGGACGCGCTCGGGATCGATACCCGCTGGGAGGTGATCACCGGAGATGAATCCTTCTACCGCTGTACTAAGGCCATCCACAACGCCATGCAGGGCCATTCCGCCCCCATATCCGACGCCCTGATCAAGGTCTTTGAAGACACCACCGCACGCAATGCCGAGATACTGGGTCCGACGCTGCGCGAGGCCGACGTGGTGTTCATTCATGATCCTCAGCCGGTCGGGCTGTTGCGCCATGTGCCCGATCGCCGCGGCAAATGGATCTGGCGCTGCCACATCGACGCCAGTCATCCACAGCGCGCGGTGTGGCGGTTCCTGCGCGACTACGTCGCCAATCACGATGCCAGCGTGTTTTCCCTGGCCGATTTCGCCCAGCGACTACCACATCCCCTCTATCTGATCCCGCCGAGCATCGATCCTTTGAGCGACAAGAACATCGATATACCCGCGGATCGGGCCGCGGCGATCTGCGCTCGACATGGCATCGATCCTGAGCGCCCGCTCATGCTGCAGGTCTCGCGCTACGATCGCTTCAAGGATCCGCTCGGTGTCATCGCCGCCTATCGACTCGCCAAGGGTTTCATACCCCATTTGCAACTGGCCCTGGCAGGGGGCAATGCCGACGATGATCCGGAGGGTGAAGCGGTGTTGTCTGAGGTTCGGGAGGCAGCGAGAGGAGATGACGATATCAAGATTCTGCTCCTGCCGCCCGATGCCCACACCACCATCAACGCCTTGCAGCGCACAGCGCAATTCGTGCTGCAAAAGTCGCTGCGCGAAGGCTTCGGACTGACGGTGACGGAGGGTCTCTGGAAGGGCAAGCCCGTAATTGGGGGCAACACTGGCGGGATCCGGCTGCAGGTCGTCAATCACCATACCGGCTTTCTGGTAAGCACGCCCGAGGGCGCCGCTTTGCGCGTACGCTATCTGCATCGGCATCCGGAAATCGGTGCACAAATGGGGCACAAGGCCCGCGAGTTCGTTCGCCAGAACTTTCTCCTCACCCGTCAGTTGCGCGATTATCTGACGCTGATCCATGCGCTGATGGGCGGGCAGAAAGACCGCATCGAGCTGGCCTGAACCTGCAGGCTGCAGAACCAACCCGTAGGTTTTCATTTTTCATCATGACCCGCACCACGACGCGCCGTCTCCTAGCGCTACTCGTCATCCTGCTAATTCTCGCCGGCGCGGTGTATGGTGTGCAGCTCTGGTGGCGAGATGCGCCCATCGACATGCCGCTGGCAGAGGTAGAACGAGGCGATCTCGATCAGATCATCACCGCCCAAGGCAAGCTGGAGCCCAAGGAATACGTCGATGTCGGGGCGCAGGTCTCCGGGCAACTGCGCGATCTGCACGTCGAACTCGGCGACACGGTCCGCCGCGGACAGCTCATCGCCGAGATCGACCCGCGCATCTACGCCGCCCGGGTCGAGGCCGACCGCGCGCGACTGGCCTCACTGGAAGCGCAACTGGCCGAACAGCAGGCCCAGGTCGTCTATGCACGCCAAGTGCGCGATCGCAACCGAGCGTTGATTACCCAGAACGCCGTCAGCCGGGAGGCGCTGGAGGAGAGCGAATCGGTCCTGCGAGTCACCGAGGCCCGGGTGGCCTCGCTCCGGGCTCAGATCGACGAGGCGCGCTCGACCCTGGCGGGGGACGAGACGAATCTCGGCTACACCAAGATCTACGCGCCCATGGACGGCACGGTGGCGAGCCAGACGGCGCGCGAGGGACAGACCCTGAACGCCAACCAGACCGCGCCGGTGATCCTGCAGATCGCCGACCTCGGCACCATGACCGTGCGTGCGCAGGTGGCCGAGGCCGACGTGCCGCAGGTGCAGCCGGGCATGGCGGTGTCCTTCACCACGCTGGGCTCTCTGGAGCGCCGCTGGCAGGCGACGGTGCGCCAGATCCTGCCCACACCCGAGGTGGTCAACGACGTGGTGCTCTACAACGTGCTCGCCGACGTGGACAACCGCGACGGCCAGCTGATGAACGGCATGAGCACCCAGATGTTCTTCCACGTCGCCAGTGCCAAGAACGTACCGGTGATTCCCACCGCGGCGCTGGGGCGACGGCTGCGCGATCAGGATGACGAGGTGGGCGAAGCCTTTGAAGTCCAGCGCCTCGTCGATGGACGATCAGTGCCCACCGTCGTCAAGATAGGGCTGATGACCCGCACCCAGGCCGAGATCCGTGCTGGGCTCACAGTCGGCGACAAGGTGGTTCTGCTCACCCCCGCCGGATCGGGAGCCGCCTCCACGGGCGTTCCGCGCGCGACCGCCCGACTGGGGCATTGATCGTGCCTGACACACCCTTGCTGGAACTGCGCCACGTCGTCCGCCGTTTCCAGGCCGGAGACACCGACGTGCGCGCCCTGGACGATGTCTCCCTCGAGATCTGGCCCGGAGAGTTCGTCGCCATCATGGGGCCGTCGGGATCTGGCAAGAGTACCCTGATGAATGTGATCGGCTGCCTTGATCGACCCGATGAGGGCGATTATCGCATCCTCGGTCGCTCGGTGGCGGGCCTGTCGGCAGACGAACTGGCCGCGCTGCGCCGACAGACCTTCGGCTTTGTCTTCCAGCGCTACAACCTGCTGGCCGGCGCAAACGCGCTCGAGAACGTCGAAATGCCCGCTTTGTACGCCGGAATGCCGGCGGCAGAACGCAGCGCGCGGGCACGCGTGCTGCTCACGCGGCTGGGCATGGCCGAGCGTGCCGATCATCGCCCCAGCCAGCTCTCCGGGGGACAGCAGCAGCGCGTCGCCATCGCGCGCGCGCTCGTCAACAATCCACCGGTGATCCTCGCCGACGAACCGACCGGCGCGCTGGACAGCCGAAGCAGCGCCGAGGTCATGGCGCTTTTGGCACAACTCCATGCCGAAGGCCGCACCATCGTGCTCATCACCCACGATGCCCAGGTCGCCGCCCGCGCCCAGCGCGTCGTACACATCACCGACGGCCGTCTCACGCACGCCCCTGCACCGCCGCAGCTGACGCGTCCGGCATCGTCCGCGCCGCATCCGGTCGATGGTGCGGGATTGGTACCCGATCTGGTCGAGGCGGTGAAAATGGCGCTGCGCTCTTTGCGCACCAACGTCCTGCGCACCGCGCTGACCCTGCTCGGCATCGTCATCGGCGTCGCTTCGGTGGTGGTGATGCTGGCGGTGGGCGAAGGCGGCAAACAGCAGGTGCTGCAACAGATCAGCGCCATGGGCACGAACCTGCTCGTGGTCCGTCCCGGTGCGCCGGGGGTGCGTGGCGGTGGCGACATCGTCACCCTCACGCCGCAGGACGCCGATGCCATCGCGGCACTCCCGGGCGTGGCGCTGGTGGTCCCCGAGCGCAGCGGCCGACTGACCGCGCGCGTGGGTGCCATCGATTACCTCACCACGGCGCAGGGCGTGGGCGCCGATCTGCCCGCCCTGCGTGACTGGCCGGTGGTCCAAGGCAATTTCTTCACCCGCCGCGATCTGCGCAGCTACGCGCCAGTCGCCGTGTTGGGGCAGACCGTGGCGCGGCTGCTGTTCCCCAGCGGAGAGGATCCCGTCGGCCGCTTCGTGCTCATCAAAAACGTGCCTTTCGAAATCATCGGCGTGATGGGCGAGAAAGGCGCCTCCAGCTTCGGCAATGACCAGGACGACGTGATCTTCGTGCCGATCACCACCGCCCAGGTGCGCCTGTTCGGGCGGACCTATGTGAACGCCATCACGGTCAAGGTCGCCGAAGTGTCGCAGGTGGACGCGGTGCAGACGGCGATCCGCGACTTGCTCATCAGTCGCCACCGCGCAGAGGATTTCAGCATTCGCAACATGGCCTCCGTCCTGGCCACGGTCACCAGCGCCCAGACCACGCTCACGCTGCTTCTGGGCTCGGTGGCGGCGATCTCGCTGCTGGTGGGTGGCATCGGCGTGATGAACATCATGCTGGTCAGCGTCACGGAGCGGACGCGCGAGATCGGCATCCGCATGGCCACCGGCGCGCGCATGCGCGACATCCTGCTGCAGTTCAACACCGAGGCCGCGGTGGTCTGCACCGTGGGCGGCGTGGTGGGCCTCGTGCTCGGGCATGGCATCGGCATCGGCCTGCAGGCGGCGGGCATTGCCATCCGCTTCACAACCCTGCCGGCTGTGCTGGCTTTTCTGAGTGCGGTCGGTACGGGCCTGCTGTTCGGCTATCTGCCGGCGCGCAAGGCCGCCCGCCTCGATCCGGTCGTCGCGCTGGCGACGGAGTAGCCGATGAGGACACTTCTGCCACTCGCTGCACTCGCACTGACCGGCTGCAGCCTGATCCCGGCCTATCAGCGCCCCATCGTGCCCGCGCCCACCCATTGGCCGCACACCGATGCCGACGCCGCCGAGACGCCCACAGCCTGGTGGACGAGCTTCGGCAGCCCGGCGCTCGACAGTTGGGTCGCGCAGGCGCTGGCCGCCAATCAGGATCTGGCCGCCGCCGTGGCGCGCATTGCGCAGGCGCGTGCCGTCGCCGCCATCGCCGACGCCCCGGTCTGGCCCACGCTCGACGCCTCGTTGGGCGTGGTCGACACCGATCGCAGCGGCAATGCCGCCGCCTCCGGCGGCACCCAAAGCGGCACCCGGACCACGGGCCAGCTCAGCGCCGCCTATGAAATCGATCTCTTCGGCCGGGTGGCGGCCAACCGGGTGGCTGCCCGGAGCCGCCTCGAGGCAAGTCGTTACGATTGGGCGGCCCTGCGCCTCGCGACCAGCGCCGATGTGGCGCAGGCGGGGCTGACACTGGCAGCGACCGGCGAACGCATCCGCCTGGCGCAAACCAACCTCGACGCGGCGCGCAACGTGCTGGCGCTGTTCGAGGCGCAGTTCGCCGCCGGCCGCGTCTCGGCACTGGAGCGCGACCAGCAGCGCATTGTCGTGGCCAATACCGAAGCCACGCTCGCGGCGCTGGAGCAGATCGCATCGACGACCCGCAATCAACTCGCGCTGCTCACCGGTGCGGCCACGCCCGACTTTGCGCCGCAGCCCATCGTCTGGCCCGCCCTGACGCTGCCCGAAGTGCGCCCCACCGTTCCCGCTGCGCTGCTCAGCCGCCGGCCGGATCTGGCACGCGCCGAGGCTGAGCTGATCGCCGCCGGTGCCGACATCGGCGCGGCTCGAGCGGCGCTGTATCCCAGCCTCAGCATCGGTTGGGACCGCGCCTGGACGCGCAGCCCGGCCGCTACCCTGACCACGCTTTCGGCGAATGCGCTCGCGCCCCTGTTTCGCGGCGGCGCGCTGCGCGGCGAGGTGGCCCGCACCCAGGCGCGCCGCGCGGAACTCATCGCCGTGTATCGCCAGGCTGTGCTGACCGCTTACCGCGAGGTCAGCGACGCCCTGGACGCTCAGCGCCAGAGCGCCCTGCGCAGCGCCGCGCTGGATCAGGCGGCCGCCGCCGCGCGCACGGCCTTCGAAACCGCACGCGCGCGTTTCGATGCCGGGGCCGTGGATTTTGCCGTCCTGCTCGAAGCCCAGCGCAGCCTGATCGCCGCCGAAGACGCCGCCGTCACGGCACGCCTCGACCAGTTCAGCGCAGCCGTCGCACTCTATCGCGCCCTCGGCGGCGGTGCGCCCGGATCGCCGGCAGGCTGACGGTCCTTTATGGATCGGAGGCCCCTGCGGTGGAGGAGCGCAGCGGCCTGTGGGCGACTAAAATCGGAATCTTCCGCCTGCACTACGCCGAGACGCTGCGGCACTGGTACGAGCGCTTCTAGGTCCAGCGTGAGCGAGCGCGGGCGCTGTACGACGAGCGGTTCTGCCGCATGTGGGCGTTTTATCTCGCCGGCGCCGAGATGGGGTTCCGTCATGGGCGCCTGATGGTGTTCCAGGCCCAGCTCGCCCGCTGGCCGGGCGCTGTCCCACTTACCTGCGACGATCTTTATGCGGCGCCATCCCGCCGGCCGGCGGAACGATCGCTGCGCGCCTGAGTGCGGGGTTTCCCTGCAGCCGGCCATGGCATAGAGTCTGCTTGCATCTGCCAAGTGCGCGGACGGTGACCGCGCGCCAGCAGCAAGCGAATGCACGGCCGCGCCGCGGCGAGGAGCAACCATGATCCCCGGAGAAATCGAGCCCGCAGCGGGCGACATTGAACTCAACGCCGGCCGGCCGACGGTGACGCTCGCTGTCGCCAACACCGGCGACCGGCCGATCCAGGTGGGCTCGCACTACCACTTCGCTGAAGTTAATCCGGCGCTCACGTTCGACCGCGCCGCCGCGCGCGGCATGCGGCTCGACATCCCGGCCGGCACCGCGGTGCGCTTCGAGCCGGGCCAGAGCCGCGAGGTGCGCCTCGTGGCTTACGCCGGCGCGCGCGCCGTGTGGGGCTTTCGCGGCGAGGTGATGGGCGATCTGGGCGAGGTCTTCGAGCGCCCGCGAAGCGGGCTGGAGGCGCAGCCATGAGCCGCATCGGCCGGCGCGCTTATGCGGAGATGTTCGGCCCCACCACCGGCGACCGGGTGCGCCTGGGCGACACCGAGCTGTGGATCGAGGTGGAGCGCGATTTCACCGTCTACGGCGAGGAGGTGAAATTCGGCGGCGGCAAGGTGATCCGCGACGGCATGGGCCAAGCCCAGACGAGCCGCGCCGCGGGTGCGCTCGACACCGTCATCACCAACGCGCTGATCCTGGACCACTGGGGCATCGTCAAGGCCGACATCGGCATCAAGGGCGGCCGCATCGCCGGCATCGGCAAGGCCGGCAACCCGGACGTGCAGCCGGGCGTGACGCTCGTCATCGGCCCCGGCACCGAGGTGATCGCAGGCGAAGGGCTGATCGCCACCGCCGGCGGTATCGACGCCCACATCCACTTCATCTGCCCGCAGCAGGTCGAAGAAGCGCTGATGTCCGGCGTCACCACCATGATCGGCGGCGGCACGGGTCCGGCCACCGGCACCAACGCCACCACCTGCACGCCGGGCGCCTGGCATCTGGCGCGCATGCTGGAGGCGGCCGAGGCGCTGCCGATGAACCTCGGCTTTCTCGGCAAGGGCAACGCCAGCCGGCCGGAGGCGCTCGTCGAGCAGATCGAGGCCGGCGCCATGGGCCTGAAGCTGCACGAGGACTGGGGCACCACGCCGGCGGCGATCGACTGTTGTCTGACCGTCGCCGAACAGTTTGATGTGCAGGTCGCCATCCACACCGACACGCTGAACGAATCCGGCTTCGTCGAGGACACGCTCGCCGCCTTCAAGGGTCGGACGATTCACACGTATCACACCGAAGGCGCGGGCGGCGGCCACGCGCCGGACATCATCAAGGCCTGCGGCGCGCAAAACGTGCTGCCCTCCAGCACCAACCCCACGCGGCCCTACACCATCAACACCGTGGACGAGCACCTCGACATGCTGATGGTCTGCCACCACCTCGACCCCGGCATCGCCGAGGACGTGGCCTTCGCCGAGTCGCGCATCCGCCGCGAGACCATCGCCGCCGAGGACATCCTGCACGACCTGGGTGCGTTCTCGATGATCAGCTCGGACTCGCAGGCCATGGGCCGCGTTGGCGAGGTCGTCACCCGCACCTGGCAGACCGCGCACAAGATGAAGGTGCAGCGCGGCGCCCTGCCGCAGGACAGCGCCCGCGCCGACAACTTCCGCGCCCGGCGCTACGTGGCGAAATACACCATCAACCCCGCCATCAGCCACGGCATCGCGCACGAGGTGGGCTCGCTCGAAGCCGGCAAGCTGGCCGACATCGTGCTGTGGCGGCCGGCGTTCTTCGGCGTGAAGCCCGCGCTGATCCTCAAGGGCGGCGCCATCGCCGCCGCGCCCATGGGCGATCCCAACGCCTCCATCCCCACGCCGCAGCCGGTGCACTACCGGCCGATGTTCGGCGCGCTCGGCGGCGCCATCGCCAGCACCTGCCTCACCTTCGTCTCGCAGGCCGCACTCGCCGCCGGCGTGCCGGAACGGCTGGGCCTCAAACGGCGCGCGGTTGCGGTGCGGGGCACACGGACCATCGGCAAGGCCGACATGGTGCTCAACGACTACGCGCCGGTGATGGAGGTGGATTCCCAGACCTACGAGGTGCGCGCGGATGGGATGCTGCTCACGTGCGAGCCCGCGAAAGTGCTGCCGCTCGCGCAGCGGTATTTTTTGTTTTGATACGGCGGGAAGCGGGGCGCCAAACGAGCATGCGTCTATCTGCGGGCAGTCTGACCACCTCGATACATGCTCGACCTCCCCCCGCTTTTAGTAGGGGCGGGGTTTAGCGTCCGGGGGTGATGTTATCTGCTTCCTGGGCCAGTTGCTTTGCGTACGCCGAGGGTGTCAGCCCGCCCAGTGCCTTCATGGGTCGCTCTTCGTTGTATTCCCGTAGCCAGGTTTCGATGGCGCTCCGGGTGTGCAGCGGGT
>DATLZY010000044.1:0-27340 GCA_035573755.1 Candidatus Acidiferrales bacterium | reverse complement strand
ACCGTCGCCGCGGCCGAGCGTGAGCTGGTGGCGCAGGCGCAGCAGCAGCACGACGGTGAACTGGCGGACGGCGGGACTCATCCAGGCGCCGGTGCGGCCGAGGCGGGCCGGATCGGACTGGCCAGCGGCGTGCTCGTCGAGCGTGAGTTCGAGCAGGTGTTCGGCGAGCGTGGCGACCAGCGGATGGGCGCGGTGCAGCAGGCTGCAGCCGGGCGCGGCCGGCGCGGTAAAGTCCAAGTCGAGGTGCCCCTCTAGCCCCTGCGCGGCGAGCCGCTCGCGCAGCACGGGCGCCAGCGCCAGCAGCGGCACGCGCAAAATCTCTTTGCCGGCGCGGCGGCGCAGTTCGGGCGCCGCACCCAGGCGCGCCAGACTGCGCTCGACGAAGCGGCGCACGGCGGCGGTGTCGCCGAGCACGCGGCGGGCGCGCTCCCATTCGGGCAGCACCTCTGCCGGGCGCAGGCCGCGTTGGGCAAACACGGTGCGGTTGGCGCGGGTTTTTTCGGCCAGATCGCTCCAGCGCAAATCGAGCTCGCGCGCCGGCGGCAGCGTGCCAAAGTCCAAGGCTTGTTGCGCACCACGCCCCGAGTGGCGCAGCAGCACGGCGGACATCAGCGCCTGGGTGAGACCGTGGTCGTCGTCCGGCAGCGGCACCGGCACGCCGAGTTCACGGCGAATCGCCTCGGCTTTGCGCAGGATCACTTGCAGCACAGCGCCATCGACCGGGTTGTTCTCGCCGTAGAGCAGCACCGCGCGCACCACTCGCGCCGGCTGGCCGAAGCGGTCGATGCGCCCCTCGCGCTGCTCGTGGCGGGTGGGGTTCCAGGACAGGTCGTAGTGCACCAGGGCGTCGAAGTGCTGCTGCAGGTTGACGCCCTCGGACAGGCAGTCGGTGGTGATCAAAAGGCGCTGCTCGTGGGCGCCGAGCGCCTCGGCGCGCTCGCGGCGCTCCTCGGCCGGCAGCTCGCCGGTAATGACTTCGATGGCGTGCTGGGCAAAGCGCTGGCGCAGGTGGGTGCCCAGATAGTGCGCGGTGGCGATGTAGCGGCAGAACACCACCGGCGCATGGCCGGCGGCAAACAGCTCCTCCAGGATCGCGACCAGCCGGGCGAGCTTGGGGTCGTCTTGCTCGCCTTCGAGCCTTCGGGCCTGCTCGAGCAGCGCGCCGAGCGCTTCATCCTCGGCGCCCGGCGCGACGTCGTCGTCGCTCAGGGCATCGGCACTGCCGTCGAACACGCGCGCGGCAAGTTCCTCGGCGCCGTCGTCGTCGGCCGCCAGATGCCGGGTGCCGAGCGCCTGCACGGCCGCGGCCGGGCTCGATGAGACGCAGCGCATCAGCGCCAGCGTGCCCCAGAAGGTGAGGCGTTGGCGGCGCGCATCGCTGCCAGCGCGCGCGGTGACCGCGGCGCAGTAGTCGAGCACGTCCTCGAAGAACCGCTCCCAGCGGCCGCTGAGGCGGTAGGTGGTCTCGGCTACTTTGCGGCGCGGAAACAGCCCTTGGTCCTGCCAGGCGTCGATGTCCGGGCGGCGGCGCTGCACGTAGTGGGCGGCGAGCGCGAGGCGCAGTTTTTCGCGCGCCTCGCCTTGGGCGGTGGCAAGCGCTTCAAAGTCCGGCTTGAGCAGCCCCAGTAGCCGGTAAAACGCCTGCTCGTCGCCGCTGTGGGGGGTGGCGGTGAGCAGTATGAGGTGGCGCTGCGCCTGCGCGGCCAGCTCCTTGAGCAGCGCATAGCGCAGGTGGGTGCGGTCGCTCGCCGCCGCGCAGGTGTGGGCTTCGTCGACGATCACCAGTTCCGGGCAGGCGCGGGCGAATTCGTCGCGCCGCTTCTGGCTTTTGATGTAGTCGAGGCTGACCACGGTGACGGCGTGCTGCTCGAACAGGCTCACGCCCACCGGCAGGCCGCGCTCCAGGCGCGCGGCGCTGGCGGCGGTGACGGCGACGGCCTGGAAATGAAAGCGCTCGGTCAGCTCGCCGACCCACTGTTCGACCAGGTGCGGCGGGCAGAGCACGGCAAAGCGCTGGATTTCGCCGCGGTCGAACAGCTCGCGCGCGATCAGCAGCGCCTCGATGGTCTTGCCGATGCCGACGTCGTCGGCGATCAAAAGGCGCACCGGGTCCAGCTTGAGCGCCATCAGCAGCGGCACGAGCTGGTAGCTGCGCGGCTCGATGCCGATATTGCCGAAGCTGCGAAACGGCCCGGCGCCGCGGCGCAGCGACAGCGTCAGCGCATCGGCGAGCAGCGCGGCGGCTTCGCGGTTGCCGATGTCGTCGGCTTGGGGCGCCTCGAAGCGCGCCGGACGGATGTCGGGTTCGAGTGCCAGGTGCAGCCAGGCGGTGTCGGCCTCGGAGCCCGACAGCGGGCGCAGGTGCAGGGCCTCGGGCTCGCTGGTGGGCAGCACTACCCAGTCACGGCCACGGGCGTGGACCAGGCTGCCGGGGGTGTAGGTCGATGTGTTCATGGGTTCAACCAAGCAGTTTTGCTAGCTTAGCGAAGGCTGGTGGCCACGCGGTACGGTTTTCGCCGAAGCGGACGAAGGTGTAGCCGCGCTCTTCCCACTCGGTTTGCAGCTGCCGTGGCGTGTCCGGCAGGGCGACCGCGACGTAGTGGTCGGGCCAGTGCAGCAGCGGGCTGCCGGCGTGCTCGGCCGCGACCGGTGGCGGCAGCTTGCCTGCCTCGGCCGCCAGGGCCTGCCGCCAGATCGCCTGCCAGCCTTTGGCTTCGTGCGCGCTAGCCTCGCCGTCGGATTGCGTGAGCGCTGGCGCGTCCTCGCAGAGCACGGTCTGCGCGCAGGCCAGCCGCCAGAGGATGCGCCGCGCCGCTGCGTCGCGCCGGTCCAGCAGTTCGTGATCCGGCTGGTTGTAGTAGGACAGTAGGCAGCGGTAGCAGCCAGCCACGCAGGCGGTGCCAGGCTCGTCCTGTAATGCTTCGGGCGGCGTGGCGCGCAGCTCCGAAAGCGCGTTGGGTAGCTTAAGGTGCAGCAGGCGCAGGGCGGCCTGGGCGACGCGGGCGAGCGCATCGGGTTCGCCGACCAGCCGCGACAGCACGCCGGCGCCGCCTTCAGTGGCCTCGTAGAACAGCACGCCGCGGCGCTCGCTGCGGCTGGGCAGCGGTTCGGCCAAAAGTTCGCTCTCTTCGAGCTGGAACACGGCTTCGATGCCGCGCTTGAGGGCGTACTGCACGGTGGTGAGCGTGACTGCGGACCAGTCGCCGGCCGGCTGCAGCAGCAGCGCGTTCTTCTGGTCCTCCACATAGGGCACCACGCGCTGTGGCGGTACCCGGTCCGGATTCGGCTCGGCAGCGCCGTTGCCCTCTTCGGTTTCGTCCCTCTGCCAGTAGCCGGTTGTGGGGTTCAGCTTGAAGCCCAACACGCCCTTGTCCTTGCGCCGGCGCAGCCCCTTGTTGATGCGGGTGATGGTGGCGCCGGCGCTGTAGCGCAGGCGCACGATGTCGCCCTCGTCGTCGCGCGCCACCAGCAGGCGCGCATCGATCTGGCCGTTGCGCCGCGCCCACTGGAAGGTGGTCTGCAGCTCGAAGGCCTGGCGCTGGCGCTCTTCGTCGTTGGCGGTGATGCGCTCGGCCGGCTCGGTGTCCACGGCATCGACGCGGTAGAGCTCACGTACCCGCTCGGCGCCTTCGAGATCGGCCCCGCAGGCGTGGCAGCGCTCTTCGCGCTCGTCGAAATGCGCGGCGCCGCAGGCCTTGCAGATACGCGCAGCGAGCGTCGGCAGCTGCTGCTGGCTCGGTGCGCCCTCCGGGCTGCCGACGGCGATGCGCACGCGCACCACGCGAAAGGCGCGGCCCTCGTGGTAGACCAGGCTGCGCGGGCCGAACTCGGCAATGCCCAGAAAGCGCGGCCGCTGCAGGAAGGTCTGGCTGCGCGCGCCATCGCCGCTGCCCGGCACGTAGGCCATCAGCGGCAGGCGCGGGAAGTTGTAGCCGGGCAAAAAGCCTTCGGTGGCAAGGTAGCGGTAGGTGTAGAAGTCGCTCGACAGGGTCTCGCGGCCGTGCAGCAGCAGCTCGATTTGCTCGATGGCCTGGCGGTGGCGGCGCTTGGCGGCGTCTTTCTCCTGTGGGTCGCGCACCGTAAAGTCGTTGAGCGTGGCCTGCGCCTGGTCGCGCTGGCGCACGGCGCCGTTGAACAGCTCGCGCCAGCGGCGAAAGGCGGCATCGAAGGCATAGACCGCGCCATCGAGCACCCGCGCGCAAAAGGTCTCGGCACCGTCGTACCAGGGCGCGTCGCGCGCATTAAGGTAGGGCGCGAGCTTGCGCAGGATCGGCAGCGCCTGGTCTTTGGCTTCTTGGCGTAGCTGCGGTTGGGTGAAGGCGTCTAGCAGTTCCTGGCGCACCGGCAGGCCGGGCTGCTCGGGCTGCAGCACATCGGCAATGGCCTTGCCGAGCGCCTGGCCACTTGCGGCAAGCCAGATCGCTTGCAGGTGGCTTTCGAGCAGCTGGCGATTGGCCAGATCGATCAGGGGTGCGCGCACCTCGCCGTGCACCATCTGCCGCGGCTCGCGAAAGAAGAACTGGTCGTGCGGGCTACGCGCGGCGCAGTAGGTGACCACCAGCGCCGCCTGGCCGCTGCGCCCGGCGCGCCCGGCACGCTGGGCGTAGTTGGCCGGCGTCGGCGGCACGTTGCGCAGGTAGACGGCGTTCAAGGCCGAGATGTCGACGCCGAGCTCCATGGTGGGCGAGCAATAGAGCACCGGCAGAAAGCGGGTGCTCTCGCCAAGCTGGCGGGCGTTGCCGCCCAGCTCACCCGCTAGGGCAGCGCGATCTTTGGGGCCGAAGCGAAAACGCGCCTCGCGAATCTCGCGCACCCGTGCCTCGACTTGGGCGGTGTGTTCGCGCGCCTCGAAGCGCAAGATCGCCGCGCCGCCTGCTTGCAGCGTTTGCGCCAGCGTGCGGTAGAGCTGGCTGAAGAAGGCATTGGCGCGGCCGCGGGTGAGCACACCGTCGCCCGCCATCAGGCGCACGCGCTGCGAGGCGAGCCGCCAACCGGCGGCGCGAAACGGTGTAGCGTCGTCGCAGCGCACGAACTTGCCGCGCGCGGCGCCGAGCATCCACTGCAAAAGCTCGCGGTAGGCATCGCGCCCGAGCGGTTTGTCGATACCCCACAACGAAGCCTGGCGCAGCGTCTTGCCGAGCGGGCTTTGCAGGCCAGCACGCAGGATCAAGTCTTCATCGCGCATCTGGCGCTGCCCGCCGCCGGGTGGATCCAGAAACAGCCAGCGCGCCGGGCGCAGCGTCTCGTCGCGGCCGAAGGCCCAGGGCAGGCGCAGGAACTTGCGGCTTTCATCCGCGAGCTTACGCAGTTTCGGGTCGTCGAGCACGGTGGCATCGATGGCAAGGCCGCGGCGTAGATACTCGAACAGCGCGGTGAAGGCCTGGGCGCGCACCGCGGGATTCGCCGCGCGCAGCACATCCGGCGCGTCGCGGAAGTTGGCCGCATCGGCCGTGAATTGGTCCAGATCCTGATAGACAACGCGCAGCAGGCCGAGCTGTTCGAGGTTGGGGTTGGTGTAGCGCCAGCCGCGCCGCTGGTCGAACCAGGCGCGGTAGGCCAGCACCTGGCGCAGCACGTCGGTGGCATCCTGCAGGTCGCGGCCCGAGAGCGTCGGCTCCTGCAGCCATTCGGCGAGGTGCGTGTGCGCCGGGTCTTCGTGCGCTGCCACCGGTCGGTCAAAGCCGAGCGCGTGCATCATGCGTTCGCCCAAGTCGGCATCGGTGAGCCCCTGCGGTGCGGCACAGAGCGCCCCCCAAAAGGCCGAGCGGATCAGGCTGACGAAGATGAAGTCGTTGAAATGCCCGGCCTGCAGCGCGGCGTCTTGGCGGTTGTCGGTGAAGGCCAGCAGCTTGCGCGTGTGCGGCGCAAAATCGGCCTGCTGCTGCATCCATTCGAGCGCCGCGGTGGTGATGACGGTGGTGGCCGAGCTGCGGCCTTCGGCCGAGAGCGAAGCCAGCCGGTTGCTGTCTTTGCCCTGCACGCCGTGCGTTGCGCGACAGCGCAGGCAAAAGCGAAATCTGCCGGGCAAGAAATAACCTTGCACCCCTTGGCCAACGGTGCCGTCTGGCGCCACGTGCAGCGGCTCGGCACGCAGCTTGCGGTAGGCTTTTTTCAGCCGCGGCGTGTTGGCGGCGCCGGTTTCGAGCCAGGCTTCCGGGTAATCCTCGACGTCGCCGGTGAAGGTGAAATCGGCATCGTCCGGCGTGATCAGAAAAAAGCCGGTCCGCTCGCCCTCACTGTCGGTGTCGCTGGCATCTTCTGCATCGAGGGCGGTGAGGTCGTCGATGTCGCGCGGCAGCAGCGTCGGCGCACCACCCTCCACACGCAGGCGCACGCCGTGGTACTCCTGCCCGCAATCGCGGCAGAAATAGGTGGGGTAGAGCCGCTTCAGAGCTTCGCTGCCCGGCAGGTATTGCTGGCCTTCGAGCACCACGGTTCGCGCACCGGGCGCCTCCAGCGTAGCGTAGGCGGTCGCGGCGCCCGAGAGGAACTGGTGCAGCTTGAAGGCGAAGAAGGGGTGCGGCGAGTCGCTCCGGCCCGGCAGGCGCTGCCGTTCTGGGAGCGCGGCGGCGAGCAGGAAATCCTGTAGCGCGCTGCGGCAGCGGTCGGGCTCGAGGCTAGATGCCGCCGCCAGCGCTTGAGCGGCCTCGTCCAGCGTCAGCGGTTTGGCGCGGACCGGCTTGCCGCCGTGCAGGTCAAGGCCGAGCGTGGTCTCGACCCAGATCGCGAGCGGATGGCGGCAGAGGTCCGCGTCGGCAAGCCGGTCGAAACCGCCGGCGAGGATTGCGGGCGCCAGCTCGGCTTTGACGCTGTCGGCCGTGCGGGTGGGGTCGGTGGCGCGCTCCAGCGTCTCGGTGACGACGTCGCCGGGATCGATGGCGGCATCGAACAGTTTGGCCGCAACCGCTGCGACCAAGCGATTTTTCTCCTCCTGTGCGCCCTCGCTGGCCATGGTTGCCGAGGTGCCGATGCACTGCAGGCGCTCGGCGCGCAGCCGCTGTTTGAGGCGGCGCACCAGGAGCGCGACGTCGGCACCCTGGCGGCCGCGGTAGGTGTGCAGCTCATCGAGCACCAGAAAGCGCAGGTCGGTGCAGTGCTCGATCACCTCGCGGTCGAGCGCGTCCTGCCGGGTGAGCAGCAGCTCCAGCATCATGAAGTTGGTAAGCAGGATGTCGGGCGCATTGGCGCGAATCTGCTCGCGTTGTGCCTCGCTTTCTTGGCCGGTGTAGCGCGCAAAAGTGACCGGCGGATTGGAATCGGGCAGGAATTTCTGCAGCTCCTCGAGCTGGCTGTTGGCAAGCGCGTTCATCGGGTAGATGACGATGGCGCGCGTGCGCGGGCTCGGGTCTTCCTCTTTGGCGCGCAAGATGGCGTCGATGATGGGGATGAAGAAACACAGCGACTTGCCCGAACCGGTGCCGGTGGTCACCACATAGCTGCGACCGGCGCGCGCCAGTGCGATGGCCTCGGATTGGTGGCGATGCAAGCGCATGGGCACACCGCCGACGCGAAAAATGCGCTCCGCGATCGGGTGGAGCTCGCCCGCGGCAACGTGCTCGGCGACCGACTTGCCGGGCTTGAAGCGTGGGTTGATCTGGATTAACGGTTGCGGCCAGTAGTGGCCGGAGGCGAAAGCTCGATCGACTTGCGATCGGATGTCATCGGCGCGGATGAAGGTGAACGAGCGGGCGAAGGCGCTGTAGCCGTCGATCAATGACGATCTTAACGAGAATACGTCCACCGCCACCCCTTCCTTCTACGATGTTTTCAATCGCGGGCAATATCGGCCGACCCTGCCACTTGTGTAAAGAGATGGATGAGGAAAGTTTTTACTTGAGCAATCGGAGGAGATCTCATGCGCAGCATTGACGCCCCCGACATCCGACCGATCGGGAATTGACCCAAAGAGCGTCTCGTGCGGACCATGGTACACTGCACCGACCCTGAACCTCCGGATCTTCACATGACAAGATGCCCATAGGGCGCATCAGGCACGGCCGCTCGAAAAATAGGCGGCGGCACTTGGACGCCGGCGCGTGCCGATTTGCTACTCCACGTTCTGGATCTGCTCGCGCATCTGCTCGATCAAGACCTTGATCTCGACCGCGGCGCGGGTCAGCTCGGCGTCCTGCGATTTGGAGCCCAGGGTGTTGGCCTCGCGGTTGAATTCCTGCAGCAGAAAATCGAGCCGCCGCCCGACCGGTTCGCTGCGCCCGAGCGTGGCGGCCCATTCGGCGAGGTGGCTGTCGAGCCGGTCGAGTTCCTCGGCGACGTCCATGCGCTGCGCCGCGAACAACAGCTCCTGTTCGAGCCGACCGGAGTCGGCCTCGACCCCGAGTTCGGCGATGCGCGCCAGCCATTTCTCGCGCATGGCCGCGAGCACCGCCGGCAAACGGGCTCTCACCTGCGCGACCCAACCGCCGATGGCCTCGGCCCGCTCGCGCAACCCGATCAGCAGGCGCTCGCCTTCGCGCCGCCGGGCCGCATCCAGCATCGTCAGGGTCTCCTGCAACAGACTCAGCGCCTCCTGCCCCAGGCGCTCCATGTCGAGCGGCGTTTCCTGTACCACGCCCGGCCAGCGCAGCACCTCGAGCCCGCTCACCGGCGCCGGGAAATCCACCGCCAGTTGCCGGCACAGTGCGCCGAGAGATGCCACCAACGGGGCGTTGAGCGTCAGGTTCTGGCCTTGGCCGGCCTCGCGCTGGAGGCGCAGCTGCGCTTCCAGCTTGCCGCGGCGCACGCGCTCGGCCAGCGTCTCGCGCACCAGCGGCTCGAGCATCCGCCATTCGTCCGGCAGGCGCACCGTCGTCTCGAGATAGCGGTGGTTGACGGTGCGCAGCTCCCAGATGAGCCGGCCTTCGGGCAGGGCGCGCTCGGCGCGGGCAAAACCGGTCATGCTGACGAGCATTCATTTTCTCCGGGCGAGGTGGCACCGATCGGGGCACGCGAGCCGGGACGGTATACTGTCCGGCCACGATGCCCACTGGGCATGATTCAGTCCATCGACAAGGATACCCGAATGCGCCCGAGCGGCCGTACCCCCGAACAATTGCGCCCCATCCTGCTGCAGCGCCAGTTCACCCGCCACGCCGAAGGCTCGGTGCTGGTCGGATTCGGCGACACGCGGGTGATCTGCACCGCCAGCGTGCAGGAGTCGGTGCCCGGCTTCCTGCGCGGCAAGGGGCGCGGCTGGGTGACAGCCGAGTACGGAATGCTGCCGCGGGCCACCGCCAGCCGTTCGGATCGCGAGGCAGCGCGCGGCAAGCAGACCGGGCGCACGCAGGAAATCCAGCGCCTGATCGGCCGTGCCCTGCGCGCCGTGGTCAACACCGAAGCCCTGGGCGAGCGCACCGTCATCCTCGACTGCGACGTGATCCAGGCCGACGGCGGCACCCGCACCGCCGCCATCACCGGCGCCTACGTCGCCCTGTACGACGCCATGCGCCATCTGGAACGCCGCCGCGCTTTCACCCGCTTCCCGCTGCACGGTCAGGTGGCGGCGGTGTCGGTGGGCATCTACCGCGGCACGCCGGTGCTGGATCTGGACTATGCCGAGGATGCCGAGGCCGAAACCGACATGAACGTCGTCATGAACGAGGCCGGCGGCTACATCGAGCTGCAGGGCACGGCCGAGGGCCATGCCTTCCGCCCCGAGGAACTCGCCGCCATGCTGGAACTGGCGCGCGGCGGCATCGCAGAGCTGATGGAGGCCCAGCGCGCGGCGCTGGCCGAGACGCACCCATGAGCCGCGAGGTCGTGCTGGCGACCGGCAACGCGGGCAAGCTGCGCGAGTTCGACGCCCTGCTCGCCCCGCTCGGCTGGACGCTGGTGCGCCAGAGCGAGCGCGGCGTCGTGCCGGCGCCGGAGGACGGCGCGACCTTTCTCGAGAACGCGCTTGCCAAGGCGCGCGCGGCCAGCGCCCAGACCGGCCTGCCCGCGCTGGCCGACGACTCGGGCCTCGTGGTCGCGGCGCTCGGCGGCGCGCCGGGCGTACACTCGGCCCGCTACGCCGGCCCCAACGCGCGCGATGCCGACAATGTCCAGCGCCTGCTCGCAGCGCTGGAAGGCGTGCTCGAACCGCAACGCACGGCGCATTTTTATTGCGTGATCGTCTACCTGCGCCACGCCGCCGATCCCGAGCCGCTCATCGGCCAGGGCCGCTGGGCGGGTCGCATCCTGACCGCACCGCAGGGCAAAGCCGGTTTCGGGTACGACCCCATCTTCTTCGTTCCGGAACAGGGCTGTAGCGCGGCCGAGCTCGACCCCGCCGTCAAGAACCGCCTGAGCCATCGCGGCCAAGCGCTGGCGGCCCTGCGCGCGCAACTCGACGCCGACCGTGCCTGATGCGCCAATGGGCGGCCGGCTGACCACCCCGCCCCTCGGCGTCTATGTGCACCTGCCCTGGTGCGTGCGCAAATGCCCCTACTGCGATTTCAACTCCCATGCGCGCCATCCCGCGCTCATTCCCGAGGCGCAATACGTCGAGGCGCTCACCGCCGACCTGCGCCAGGATCTCGCCCTGCTCGGCGCGCCGCGGCCGGTGCACAGCGTGTTCTTCGGCGGCGGCACCCCGAGCCTGTTCACGCCCGAAGCCATCGCCGCGCTGATCACGATGCTGCGCCGCCATCTGCCTTTGGTGCCCGATGTCGAAATCACGATGGAAGCCAACCCCGGCACTTTCGAGCAGGCGCGCTTCGCCGGCTATCGCGCGGCAGGGGTGAACCGGCTCTCGATCGGCATCCAGAGCTTCAACGATGGCCATCTGCAGACCCTGGGCCGCATCCACTCGGCCGGCGAGGCGATTGCGGCCGTGCAGGCCGCGCGCGAGCTAGGCTTTGCGCATCTGAACCTCGACCTCATGTACGGTCTGCCGGGGCAGACGCCCGATGAGGCGCTCGCCGATCTGGCGCAGGCCATCGCGCTCGCGCCCGATCACATCTCGCACTACCAGCTCACCCTCGAACCCAACACACCCTTCGCGCAGCGCCCGCCCGTGCTGCCGGCCGATGAGGCGATCGGGCGCATGGAGCGCCGCTGCCGCACGCATCTGGCCCGCGCGGGCTTCCGGCGCTACGAGGTGTCGGCTTTCGCCCGGCCCGGCGGCGCCTGCCGGCACAACCTGAACTACTGGACCTTCGGCGACTATCTCGGCATCGGCGCCGGCGCCCACGGCAAGCTGACAGACCCCGCAAACGGACAGATCCTGCGCACGCGCAAGCACAGCCACCCGCAGCGCTATCTGGCCACCGCCGCCGCCCCCGAACGGCTGGCCGAACAGACCTACGTGCCGCCGCGCGCGCTGACCCTGGAATTCCTGATGAACGCCCTTAGGCTCACTGACGGCTTTCGCCTCGCGCTCTATGCCCGGCGTACCGGCCTCGACCCCGCCACGCTCCTGAGCGCGCTCGCGCCTGCGCTGACGGGCGGCCTGCTGCGCCTGCAAGGGGACACGCTCGTTCCCACCCGCCGGGGCCTCGCGCTCACCAACGAGATCCTGCTGGCCTTCATGGACTGAACGGCGCGGATCTCCTTGATCGATCGGACAGAACCCGGGCTTGCACACATTTTGTCCACAGGCTATGCACCGCATCTGAGCGCCGCCGGCCTTGACTTTTTCACGGATACGGCCTTGCCAATGAAATCAATCTTCTACGGCAAGTCATTGATTCATATTCATTTAGGAAAGATGATCATTTTGTGACCATCGTTCCGAAAGCCTTTTCCGGACTGGCTTCTCACATCTTGTTCCGGGCTTACCCACAACTTTATCCACAGATTCGGTGGACAACCGGCCCTCGTCACTCCGGCCATGGATACCCCATGGCACCGCACCATATGGGTCACGTTTGGCAGGGGTCGCAGGACACTGAACCGTAAGCCGAACAGCGCGGAGGCGCACACGGACAGCTGGCCGAGTTTTCATGTCTGGTGCGTAATCGTCGAGGCACGCGACCCTGGATGCTTCGATCGGTACCGATACCGTGCACACGCCCGCCCTGCACGAATCATGTGCTGCACACAAAACGTGGGCTTGGGCAGCCAAAAGAGAAATCGCATCATGTCGAGCAATATCACCCTTCGCCTGGATGAAAAGACATTGCGTCGAATCAAGCACCTGGCGGTTGATCGGCACCTTTCCGTGTCCGCCTGGGTCAGCGAACTGGTCACCCGCGCCGTGGACGAGCTGGACGGTTTCGAGCCGGCTCGACGCCGCGCGCTGCAGGCCATGCGACAGCCCGTCCCGGTGCGCGAAGGTCCCCTCACGCGAGAGCAGGCGCATGAGCGTTGAGGTATTCGTCGATACGAACGTGCTGTATTACGCCAACACCGAGTCACCGGATCCTCGCCACGCGCTGGCGCGCGCGTGCATCGAACCGCTCTGGCGCGAGCCCGGCAAGGCCGCCGTCAGCGTGCAGGTCCTGCAGGAACTCCACGTGAACCTGATCCGCAAGGCCAACCTGACGCCCACCGAATCGGCCCAGCGCGTGAGTCACTATCTGGCGTGGAAAGTGGTCGACAACGACCGTCTGCTGCTGGCCGCATCCTATGACATCCAGACGCGCTGGCAACCGAGCTATTGGGACAGCCTGATCGTGGCCGCCGCCCAGCGCGCGGGGGCGGCGCAGCTGTGGACCAAAGACCTCGGGGACGGCCAGCACTACGGCGACGTGCAAGCGCTCGACCCGCTGCGGGTGTCTTGACCACACGGACGAGCACGCCGGCTCGGCATCTTGGGCTGGAGCGCAGCCCTGAAAGCGCCCGACCCGAAAAAAAGCCGTCATCGCCACATAAGCGACGGGATCGCTTCTGGACGCTCAGCACGCCAGAAGCGGGCGTTTCGAGCGTAACCAGCCACAGTCGCGCGACGCCATGGCGATCCGCGCAGCCTCGCCGCCCTCACATCGCCCGTCGTGAACCGCAGCCGTTGCGGGCAGACGGCTCGGTCCATACACTGGCTTTCAGACCAGTCTATCGGCCGGTCTGTAAACCATTTCTTTGAGGGGATCGCCATGCAAACGTCCAACGACATCGGCGCCTATGAAGCCAAAACGCGTCTGCCAGCCCTGCTGCGCGCGGTTCAGGCAGGCGCGCGGCTCACCATTACCCAACGCGGCAAGCCGATCGCCGAGCTCGTCCCCTACGGCACCACCCAGCGCCATGGAAAGACCGGGGCAGCCGAGCGCATGAAGGCCTTCATGCAGGCCCACGACGCCATCGCAACGCAGGACATCAAGGCCCTGATCGAGGAAGGTCGCGACTGATGCGTTTCGTGCTCGACAACTCCCTCGTCATGCGCTGGCTGTTCGGGGACGGCAGCACGAGCGATCTCGCCTATGCCTCGCATGTCCTGGATACGCTGGGCCGGCCGGAGGCCCGCGCCCTCGCCCCGGCGATCTGGCCATTGGAGGTCGCCAACGTCGTCGCACGCGCCGAAGCTCGAGGCATGATGACCGAGGCGCGAAGCACTGCATTCGTGCAACTGTTGCAGGATCTGGCGATCGAGGTGGACACCAACACCGCGCAGCACGCGCTGGAAAGCACCCTTCAACTCGCCCGCCGATTCGGACTTTCGGCCTATGACGCCGCCTATCTCGACCTGGCCTTGCGCGAGGGATTGCCCCTGGCGACGCTGGACGCCGGACTACTCAACGCGGCCGCCGCGACCGGTGTCGCGCGCGTCTGAGCATTCCGCCCGCCCATCACATCCGGGGATCACCTCGCCGCGGCGGCGCTCCCGTGCCGTTATCGCGACAAAGGCGCTGGGAGCGCTTTTGGACGCACAGTGCGCCCGAAGGGGCGTAACAGGGAGGGCGCGCCTCAGGCGCGCAGCGCCGTGGCGATCCAGCCGGCACGGGCTCCTGCGCAACGGCGCCCCGAGCCATGCGCACGCGCCCCAGGCGAAAGGCATGGATTGCCACGCCCCTGCGGGGCTCGCAATGACGAGAAAGCCTCGACAAGTCCCGACGCCCATTCTCCGTCATCGCGAGGCGCGCAGCGTCGTGGCGATCCATCCCGTGCAGCCGGACCCCGGCACGGCGACTTTGCGCGGTTTATGTGCAGCACTCATAATGTGCGAGCGACCAACGATGGGCAACCTCTCATGACAAGCAATATCACCCTTCGACTGGATGAAAAGACCTTGCGCAGAATCAAGCATCTGGCCGTTGATCGGCACGTTTCCGTCTCGGCTTGGGTCAGCGAGCTGGTCACGCGCGCCGTGGACGAGCTGGACGGTTTCGAGCCGGCACGCCGCCGCGCGCTCGAGGCCATGCACCAGCCGGCACCGGTGCGTGAAGGTCCGCTCACACGCGAGCAGGCGCATGAGCGTTGAGGTGTTCGTCGATACCAACGTGCTGTATTACGCCAACACCGATTCGCCGGATCCGCGCCACGCGCTGGCGCGGATCCGCATCGAGCCGCTCTGGAGCGAGCCCGGCAAGACCGCCGTCAGCGTGCAGCTCCTGCAGGAACTCCACGTGAACCTGATCCGCAAGGCCGGACTGACGCCGGCCGACTCGGCCCAGCGCGTGAGCCACTATCTGGCATGGAAAGTGATCGACAACGACCGCCTTCTTCTCGCCGCATCCTTTGATGTCCAGACGCGCTGGCAACTGAGCTATTGGGACAGCCTGATCGTGGCTGCCGCTCAGCGCGCGGGCGCGGCGCAGCTGTGGACCGAAGACCTCGGCGAAGGCCAGCACTACGGAGAGGTGCGAGCGCTCAACCCGCTGCGGGTGTCGTGACGATCCAACGGTGCACCTCCGTACCGATGTCGCGCGTCTACACCGCCGCCATTCGGGAATCACCGCGGCTCGGCAACACCCCCTTGCTGTGATCGCGAGGGACGCGAAGCCGCCTGTAGCGATGGGGCCGCAAGCACGACCCCTTGGCCTGATTCCCGCTGATGTAAAGCCCGAGCGCCGATGGTGACCTTTTGATGGCTGCGTGCCCCATGACCGTTGCGCCCCGATCCGGGGCGTGGTGGAATGGCACTTCGCGTTCAACGCCTGAACACGCCCGGCGGCCAGCATAGACGGTGATCTGATCCGCACCGTCATGGCGGTAGCGTGGCGAAACCCGAACCCTCCGACCCTCCCGCTTCACGTCCGATCCGGCCGGTTGATCAAATACCGTCCTGCCCACCCCGTTTGATTGGGAAACGGCCAAGTCGGCGCGCGCATTGCGTTCGCGCTCCAAAGGAGGTCACCGATGCCAAGCGCGCCTTCTTACCGAGCCAGTCTGGCGGACGTGGCAATCCATGCAGCGCCGGTCAAAGGCACCGACAGACATGGATTGCCACGCCCCCGCGGGGTCCGTAATGAGGAGCGGCATGTCAATATGATTCGCATGTTTCGATCCGCCGCGATCCATACAGGCGCTATTCAGCCAGCGGACCTGCGCCCCGGCCATTACCGGCCCGCCATAAACTCAACAAATGACTGACCGCGCTGCGCCTGCACCACCCCCGGCCACCAGCGTGCGCCAGCGCATCCTGCGCGGCCTGGGCGCCAATGCCTTCGGCCAGCTTGTCACCGTCGTCGTGCAGCTGGCAGGTGTGCCCATCCTGCTGCACGCCTGGGGCGCCCAGCTTTATGGCGAGTGGCTGCTCCTGTTCGCCATCCCGGCCTATCTGGCGATGACGGACCTGGGATTTACCCAGTCCGCCTGCAATGACATGACCGCCCGCGTCGCCCGCGGCGATCGTGCCGGGGCGCTTTCTGTGTTTCAGAGTATTGGCCTTCTGGTCTATGCCATTGCAGCGCTGGGCCTGATCCTGACTGCCGCCGCGGTGCCCTGGCTGGCGCTGGCCGAATGGCTGAATTTCCAGGCCATGGACGCGCGCACCGCACAATGGGTGCTGTGGCTGTTGGTCGCCCAGGTGCTAGTGACTCTCCCGGACGGCGTTACCCACGCGGGATTTCGCGCCGGGGGCGAATACGCGCTGCATTTCGGCCTGCACAGCGTCGTCCGCCTGCTGCAATTTTCCGGCGTTTGGATCGCCGCTCTGGCCGGCGGCGGTCCGCTGGCTGCCGCCGCCATTTTTCTAGGCGTGCGGGCCCTGGCCACAGCCGCTTTCGCCCTGCTGGTGGTGCGTCGCCATCGGTGGCTTTGCTACGGGCGAGCTGCAGCCAGCGCCGCCGAGCTGCGCCGCCTGTTGCGCCCGGCGCTGGCCAACACCGCCATACCCTTGGCCCAGGCGCTGAACATCCAGGGTATGGTCGTAGTGGTCGGCGCCGTGCTGGGGCCGTTGGCGGTGGTGGTGTTTTCCACCCTGCGCACCCTCACACGGCTGGCCATGCAGATGGTGATGATCGTGGCCAACGCCACCGAACCCGAGCTCGCGGCCGCCCACGGTGCCGGGAACCGCGAACTGCTGCGCCGCCTGTTCATCCGCGCCCTGGGCGGCGGTCTGTGGCTGGCACTGTTCGCGGCGGGCGGGCTGGCGCTTTTTGGCAGCTGGCTGCTGGAACTGTGGACTCACGGTAGGGTGGTCATGGATGGCGCCCTGTTCGGCTGGCTGCTCGCCTCCGCGGTGGCCTCTGTGCTGTGGTTCGGGGGCCTGACGGTGCTCAAGGCAGCCAACCGCCACCTGCGTGCCGCCTCGGTTTATGTCATCGCCTCGGCCGCGGCCGTGAGCTTGGCCGCTGCGCTGTTGCACTGGACGGGCCAACTCGCCCACGCCGGCATGGCGCTGCTGGTGATGGATGCCGCCATGGCGCTCTATGTGCTCGGCGCCGCCGCGGCCCTGTTGGCCGAGCGGCCCTTGCCACTGCTCTTGCGCACCCTGGACCCGCGGCCGGTGGCGGCATTGGCGCGTTCAAGATTTCGCTTCTGACGACCACCGGCGATCCAAGAGGCGCCATGCGAACCCTGAACCTCGTCCGTGACCTGCCCAACGCACTGCGCCGAAACTTTAGTCTGCCCTTGGCGCATGCATTGGTCAGAACCCGTGCTACGGACCCTTACGTTGTGTCGTTTCCGCGATCCGGGAGCACTTGGCCGCGCACCATCCTGGCCAGGATCATCGACCCGCATGCCGGTTATGAGTCGGAAGTCTTCAACCGAATATTGCCCGGTGTCAGCGGTCCGCGATTTGCCCTTGGTGTGGTCGCTGCGGGATCCGCGAATCATTCACTCGCACACCACTTTTCGAGTCTCCATTCCCTTTACGATTTAATTGCAGTTCCCCGCACCGAAAACGTCGCAGATGCGTACGCAGCCGGCGCCCGGAAGGTCAGGCGAGTGTGGTTCAGCGCCGATGAGACACTGCTCGGCTCCACCGAGTCCTTACCGGGGCGTATGTCACAGTATGGCGCCGAAGTTTCGTTCATCGGCAGCTGGATGCCGGAACGCGGGCCCTTCATGGCGAAACTCATTCAACGCGGAGTGCCGCTATCGATTTGGGGAAACGGGTGGCAAAAAGCCCCGGAATGGCCCGCCATCGCTCCCTTTTGGCGGGGGGCTGGCGTGTATGACGAAAGGGCCTATGCCAGCGCGATCGCGGCCGCAAAAATCAGCCTGGGTCTGCTTTCCAAGGGCAACCGGGATCTCCATACTCACCGCAGCGTGGAAATACCCTCCATCGGCGGTCTGCTTTGCGCCGAACGAACCTCGGAGCATCTCGCCCTCTACGATGAAGGGACGGAAGCCGTGTTCTGGAATGACGCGGCGGAATGCGCTGCGCAATGTCACCGACTTCTTGCGGATGACGATCTGCGTGCGTCGATATCGAAACGCGGTCATGAACGAGCGCTGCGCAACAATCTATTCAATGAGCCGCTGATGGCCAGCATCGTGAAGGCTGTCTTGGACGAGAGCGATCCCATACGATGACCGTCCCCACCACCTCTAGAGTTTCCGCATCGTGGCAGCAGCCACACCGCGGCGGCCCTGCAAAGGGTGATTCCCGTTACTTGGCCCCGCGAAGACTAGCGACTTGGCGATCCGCCGTCATCATACTGGTGGCCGTATCGACCCTCATCCAGCTAGGTTGTTTTTTCGATCTCGAGAACCTAGGGGCCTCGCTTCTGCTGATCCTCGGCAACGTGCTTGGCTTCGGCTACGGCCTGCGGCAGGGTCTGCTGCAGAAGCACCCCATCTCCGCACTGATGATCCTGGGGTACACAACTTCATATTTCAGCCTGCCGCCGATCGGCCAGTTGATGGGATTCAATCCTGTCACGCACAATCTTGAGCATCCGCTGACCGACCTCAGCTACGCCTTGATCGGGCTTCTGGCCATCATCGCGGGCCACATCATGTATCGACGCGCCGTGGTGCCTGGAGTACTACGCGATACCATACGTACGCAGTTTTATCAGCGGATCGGCTTTTTCCGGGAGCCGCGGTTCGGGCAGCTGTGGATAATGGGACTTGCCGGAGCGCTGGGCCTGTTGCTGTCGCGCCCCAATACGCTCGATGAACGCAGCGCCATCGAGGCGCTCATGTTGGGCTTTCGACCGTTCGTGTATCTGCCCTACCTCATGCTGCTGCTCCCTGCCTGGACGGAGCGCCGATCTGTATCACGACTCAACACAGCGCTTCTGTGGCCCTATACGGCGATGCTTCTGATACTTTCGTTCATCGCCAACAGCCGTGCCTATCTGCTCGTCGGCTTTACGTCCATCGGAATCATGTATCTGTACCTGATCCTGGCGGCACGCATACCAACGCCAAAGGTCCGGCTTCGTTCGCTTGCTCTCGCTGTCGTGGCCATTGCGCTCATCACCGGACCGATCGCCAAGATAAGCATGGCCATGGTACTGGTGCGGGGCGATCGCTCCGATCTATCCCCAGCGCAACTCGTGTCGGCGACGTGGAACACGTTCATGTACGAGGACGTGGCGGCCCGATATGCCGACCTATCGTCGCTCTACAACAAGGACCCGGACACGCGAGAAGTTTATTTCGACAACATCTTCTTGAACCGGCTGGGCAACCTGCGGTTTGTCGATCTGGCGGTGACTAATAGCCAGAAGCTTGGTCCCGGCGGCGCTGCTCGGTTCGCCGAGACCGAAATGTACAAAGTGGCCTCGATCCTGCCCGCACCGCTGCTCCGCCTGATCCTGCCCGGCGTCGACAAGCGCTGGTACACGGGCGGATCGTCCGGAGATTTCTTGTTGTACGAGGCAACCGGGAATTCGCGGGTCATTGGCGGTTATCGCACGGGCTCCCTTCTGGTCAACCTGAATCTGACCTTCGGGATGTTTTGGCCGCTGGTGCTCGCCCTATTGGCCGCTGCGCTGTTTGCAGTGGTCGACGCGTTGTGCAAGCCGGAACGGACAGGCATAGACGGTCGCCCATGGGTTCGCTTCAACCCCTTGGTCGTGGGATCGCTGTTTACGTACACCTTCATGCTCACCAGTGCCGCCACGGGAACCGAGGGGCTAGCCGATCTGGTCGAGCCGGTGTTGCGCGGTTGGATGCAGATCGGCGTTTTGTATGCGGTTGCGTTCCACGCGTCGCGACTGCTGACGCTTGTGGCACGCGGCCGATCCCGTCCTTGAGGCTTCCGGAGACGATCCAGTGACCACCGACACCTACCGCACCCGCATCTACACCCACTACGTCCAGGCGCGCGAGCAGGCGCTGGCGCCGGAGACGCTGGCCGGCCTGGCACCGCGCTCCCATGCGCTGCGGCGGCTGATCCGCCAGCACTTTCCGCCAGAGAAAAGCGCCGCGGTGCTGGATCTCGGCTGCGGCCACGGCGCGCTGCTGCATTTTGCCCGCGAGGCCGGCTATACGAACCTGCGCGGCGTGGACGGTTCACCCGAGCAGGTGGCGGCGGCGCGGCGGCTGCGCATCGAGGGCGTCGAACAAGGCGATCTGCGCGATGTGCTTGCGGCGCAGGCCGATGCCTCGCTGGATGTGGTTATTGCCTTCGATGTGATCGAGCATTTCACCCGCGACGAGTTGCTGCCCTTCGTGGACGAAGTGCGCCGCGTGCTCAAGCCGGGCGGGCGCTGGATCATCCACGTTCCCAATGGCGAGTCACCGTTTGGGGGCCGCATGCGCTACTGGGACCTGACGCACGAGTTGGCCTTCACCCGCACCTCGCTGGCGCAGCTGCTGCTCGCCTCCGGCTTTGCCGAGGTGCGCTGCTTCGAGGACCAGCCCGTGGTCCACGGCGCCAAGAGCGCCCTGCGCTGGGCGCTTTGGCAGGGCTTTCGCGGCCTGCTGCGGCTCTATATCGCGGCCGAGACCGGCGACGCCCGCGGCGGGCATATCTTTTCGCAGAACCTGCTGGCCGTGGCGCGCAAGTGAGCGTGACGGCGCCGTGAAGATCCTCCTCGTCGGCAACTACAAAACGCTCGCTCAACAGAGCATGCAGCGGTATGCCGAGCTATTGGGCGAACGGCTCACGGCGGCGGGGCACGAGGTGCGACTGGTGCGCCCGCGTGTGCTGCTGGGGCGCCTGCGGCCCGCCGCCACGGGCATCGGCAAGTGGCTGGGGTACCTGGATCAGTACATCCTGTTCCGCCCGGCGCTGCGGCGCGCGGCGCGCAGCGCGGACGTGGTGCACGTGTGCGACCACAGCAACGCGATGTACACGGGCTGGATCGGTGGCAAGCCGCACGTGGTGACGGCTCACGACCTGCTCGCGGTGCGCAGCGCGCTCGGCGAAATTCCCACTAACCGCCCGCGTTGGACCGGGCGGATTCAACAGCGCTGGATTCTCCAGAGCCTGCGCCGGGCGCAGCTGGTGGTGTGCGTATCCGAGCAGACGCGCACCGAACTGATGCGGCTCGGCGGCCCGCCGGCCGAGCGCTGCCGCGTGGTGCACAACGCGATCAATTATCCCTACCGGCCCATGCCGGCCATTGAGTCGGACGCGCACCTGCATGCGCTGGGTCTCGACCCGACGCAGCCGTTCTTCGTCCATGTGGGCGGCAACCAGTGGTACAAGAACCGCCCCGGTGTACTTCGGCTGTTCGCCAGACTGATTGAACACCGCTCCTATGCACAACATCGCCTGGTGATGGCCGGCAAGCCATGGACGGCCGAGATGCGTGCCCTATGCGCGGACCTCAACTTGGATGGCAGGGTGGATGAGCGCGTCAACGTCTCCAATGAGCAACTGCGCGCGCTATATTCCCGCGCCGAGGCGTTGCTGTTCCCGTCGCTGGCCGAAGGCTTCGGCTGGCCGATCGCTGAGGCGCAGGCCTGCGGCTGTCCGGTGGTGACCACCGGCCGCGCGCCGATGACGGAGGTCGGCGGCGAGGCCGCCATCTACATTGACCCCGATGACCCCGCAGCCGCAGCCATCGCCATTGCCGAGGGTCTGACGCGACGCGGCGCGCACGTCGACGCGGGGCTGCGCAACGTGCAGCGCTTCACCAGTGAGCGGCTGGTGGCGGGCTGCCTCGATGCCTACCGGCACGTGCTTGGAGTGCGCGACGTTGCGGCTACGGCAGAATCAGACCCGCATGATTGAAACCGTCCCGCTGCGCATCCTGCACCTAATCCCCAGCTTGGACCCGGCCGGTGGCGGGCCGGCCCAGGGCGTGCGCAACATCACGGCGTGTTATGGCGCATTGGGCGCGGTGCCGACGATCGCCTCGCTTGACGCACCCGACGCGCCTTGGCTGGATCTTGGCCACGTGCGGGCTATCGGACTCGGGCCTGGGCGTGGCGGCACCTTCTCCTACGCGCCCCGGCTGCTGCCCTGGCTGCATGCCCAGGCGGGCAGCTTCGACGCCGCCGTGGTGCACGGCCTGTGGCAATACCCCGGCGTGGCGGCACGGCGCGCGCTGCGCGCGGCGGGGGTGCCGTACTTCGTCTACCCGCACGGCATGCTGGACCCGTGGTTCCGGCACGAATACCCGCTCAAGCACGTCAAGAAGTGCCTGTACTGGTGGCTGGCCCAGCACGCGGTGCTGCGCGACGCGGCGGCGGTGCTGTTCACCTGCGAGGAGGAACGGCGCCTGGCGCGCGAATCCTTCTGGCCGTATCGGGTACGGGAGGCGGTGGTCAACTACGGCACCACCCTGCCGGCCGACGTGCGGCCCGAGCAGCGGGACGCGTTTCTCGGCGCCTTTCCGGCGCTGCGCGGCCAGCGCCTGCTGCTGTTTCTGGGCCGCATCCACGAGAAAAAGGGCTGCGATCTGCTGATCGACGCCTTTGCCGACGCGGCGGGCCGCGAAGGCGCGCTGCACCTGGTCATGGCCGGCCCGGACCAGACCGGCTGGCAGGCGGACCTGCAACGCCGGGCCACCGACCGCGGCGTGGCCGGGCGCATCACCTGGACCGGCATGCTCACGGGCGACCTCAAGTGGGGCGCGCTGCAGGCGGCGGAAGCCTTTGTGCTGCCCTCGCATCAGGAGAACTTCGGCATTGCCGTGGCCGAGGCGCTGGCGGTGGGCACGCCGGTGCTGATCTCGGACAAGGTGAACATCTGGCGTGAGATCGACGCCGACGGCGCGGGCCTGGTGGCGCCCGACACGCGGGACGGCACGGCCAGCCTGCTGCAACGCTGGCTGGACATGACGCCGGACGCGCGCCGGCAGATGGGCGAGCGGGCGCGGGAGTGCTTTGCGCAGCGCTTCGAGATGCGGCGGGCGGTGGAGAATTTGTTGGGTGTAATTCGTGCCAGATACGGCAACAGCACCGACGCAACCACGGCACTTGCCCGGAAACCGACGGCATGATCCGCGAGGGCGTGAACCCCTACGAGCAGGCGAGCTTCAGCCTGGGCAACCGGCTGGCGCGGGTGGCGTGGGCCATCGTCTACCACGGGCTTTTCCGCTGGACGCCGCGGCCGCTGCACGGCTTTCGAGCGCTCCTCCTGCGGTGCTTCGGTGCGCGACTCGGACGCGGCTGCCACATCTATCCGGGCGCGCGCATCTGGGCGCCTTGGAACCTTGAAATGGACGACCAGTCCTGTCTTGCCGATGGGGTCAATTGCTACTCGATGGCGACGATTCGCATCGGCGCCCGCGCAGTGGTCTCGCAAGGTGCGCATCTGTGCGCCGGCACGCACGATTACGAAGACCCGAACTTTCAGCTTTACGCCGTGCCGATCGTCATCGGCGCCCGCGCGTGGATTTGCACCGAAGCCTTCGTTGGGCCGGGCGTCGAGATCGGCGAGGGCGCGGTGATCGGCGCGCGGGCCGTGGTCACCAAATCCATGCCCGCGTGGACCGTTTGCGCTGGAAATCCCTGCAAACCCATCAAGCCGAGGCATATCCGAGGCGAGGAGCGCTCATGAGCACGCAAGACTATGGCTGGTCGGAAGCGGCACCGCACTCCTGCGGCTACATTGCTCCCAAGATCAAGACGCTGGTCGATTCGCACACGCCACGCAGCGTACTGGACTTGGGTTGCGGCAACGGCGAGCTGCTCAAGATTCTAGCGGCACCGGGGCGCACCTTGGTCGGCGTGGAATACGACCGCGGCGGAGCCGAGATCGCGCGGCGCAACAATCCCGGCGTGCGGGTGTTCAATCTTGGCGTGCAAGACGATCCGGCCCCGGTGCTGGCCATCCAGCCGGACAAGTTCGACGTCGTCGTGTCGACCGAGGTCATCGAGCATTTATATTCGCCCGCCCTGCTGCCGCGCTTCGCAGCCCGCGTGCTCAAACGGGGGGGGGTACTCATCGTCAGCACGCCCTATCACGGCTATCTCAAGAATCTGGCGCTATCGGTGGCGGACAAGTGGGACGATCACCACACACCGTTCTGGGATGGCGGCCACATCAAGTTCTGGAGCCGCCGCACCCTTTCGGAGTTATTGCGCCGGGAGGGCTTCGAGGTGCTGGCGTTCCATGGCGTCGGCCGACTGCCCTATCTATGGAAAAGCATGATTCTCGTGGCCCGACTGTCCGCGTGATATGCGACCGCCGCACGCAACCGATGCCGGGCAGGCCGCGACAACAATCGGAACCGGATTGATGACGCCAACGCCTAACAACCTCTCCACCGTGCCGCCCGTCACCGTCCTCATCCTCACCTACAACGAGGAAAAGCACCTCGCGCGCGCCATCGAGTCGGTGCGCCCGTTCGCGGCGCAGGTGGTGGTGGTGGATTCGTTCTCGACCGACGGTACGGTGGCGATCGCCCGGTCGCTCGGCGCGACGGTGCTGCAGAACCGCTGGGAGAACAACCACGCGCGGCAGTTCAACTGGGGGCTGGACCACGCGCCGATCACGGGGCAGTGGGTGATGCGGCTCGATGCGGACGAGTACGCAACGCCCGAGCTGGCGCAGGAGATCGCGAGCCGACTGGCCGGGCTGCCGGCCGGCGTGAATGGTGTGTACGTGAAGCGGCGGATTCACTTTCTCGGCCGCTGGATTCGCCACGGTGCGGTGTATCCCATGTGGGTGCTGCGCCTGTGGCGCTTAGGATACGGCCGCTGCGAGAACCGCTGGATGGACGAGCACATCCGCCTGACGGGCGGCGACAGCCTGCGCTTTGCGCACGATCTGGTGGACGAGAACCTGAACGACCTGACCTGGTGGACCGACAAGCACAACCGCTACGCGGTGCGCGAGGCAGCGGACCTGCTGAACCTGAAGTACCGCTTCGCGGCCTTCGACGCGATCGACACCATGGCCGGCCGCGAGCAGTCCAAGATCAAGCGCTGGATCAAGGAGCGCGTGTACGCGCACCTGCCGCTGTTCGCGCGGCCGGCGGGGTATTTCGTGTACCGCTATTTTTTGCGGCTGGGCTTTCTGGACGGGGTGCCGGGGCTGGCTTGGCACGTCCTGCAGGGCTTCTGGTACCGCTTTCTGGTGGACGCGAAGGTGTACGAGGCCGAGCAGCGCAGCGGCGGTGATCGGGATGCGATCGTCGCGCTGGTGGAGAAGGAATGGGGGCTCAAGTAAAGGAGCGGCACGACGAACTCCGCGCCGTTGTTATGGTCGGAAAAGTCTTGACTTGAACTGCCGAACGGGGCTCCACATGAATCGACTGAGCCGACTGGCGTGCTTTTGGGTCGTGACATGGTTCGCGTCAAGCGCCTTCGCGGCGCCCACGATCTTCTGGGCGAGCGACCCCGTCAAGCCCGGCGAAACGGTGCTGGTGGTGGGCGACGGTTTTGGGGACAAGCCCGCCGTGCGGGTCGAACGACTCGATGACGGTGCAGGCGGACCAACCGCAGGTGTGGCGGTGGAGCCAGTGCAGGCGTCCGATCAGTCGCTCAAGTTCCGCCTGCCGGATGATCTGGGCGCGGGCGTGTACCGGGTTCAGATTGGCGCTGGCAAGGACGCGGCCACCTGGACTCTCAACAAGCCCGCAGTGTACTGGGCACAGGGCGATCAGGGCACGAGCGCTACGCCGGGCGGCTGGGTGCGCGTGTTCGGCCGCAACATCGGCGACCCCGCTGTGCCAGCGGTGCTGACGCTGGTCGCGGATGGCGGCGCGGTGCAGCGCATCACGTCCACCGCCGCCACGCCGTGGGAGGCGCGGTTCGCGATCCCGGCCAGCTTGCGCCCCGGCCAGTACACGCTGCGGATCTCGAACGGTCGCGGCGGCGAAGCAGCGTTGGCGGATGCCGGCAGGCTGCGCGTGGCGCCGGCCGAGGCATGGTCCGAGCGGCAGGTCAACGTGCGCGACTTCGGCGCCGTCGGCGATGGCCGCACGGACGACACGGCGGCCGTGCAAAAGGCGCTGGACACGGCAGGCCAAGGCGGCGGCGTGGTGTACTTTCCGCGCGGGCGCTACCAGTTGACGGACGCGGTGACGATTCCGCGCGGCGTGCGCCTGCGCGGCGAGCGGCGCGACTGGGTGAGCGTGTTCTGGCCGGACATGGACGCGCCGCCCGAGGCGCTGCTGCGCGGCAGCAATCACTTCGGGCTCGAAAACCTCACGCTGTACGCCTCGAACTACCGGCACCTGGTGGTCGGTGATCTTGAACCGACCGCCGCCGGCGAGCCGGGCCATGTGCGGATCGAGAAGGTGACGATCCGCGCCGTGCGCTACCGCGGGCATCTGAAGCCCGAGCAGATCGACCAGCGCTACCGCGAGTCGCTTAAGCTCGAATCCGGCGACACGCTGCGCCTGGGCGGTGACGACATCGTCATCACCGACAGTGACATCTACGGCTCCGGCCGTGCGCTCTATCTGAAACAGCCACGCGGCGCCTACATCGCCCGCAACCATTTCTATAACGGGCGCGGTGGCTGGTACTGCCTGTCCGGCGTGGACGGGGTGATCTTCGAGGACAACGCGATCACCGGCGCGGACCTCGCCGCCACCGGCGGCGGCATCAACACGCTGGGCGGCCTGCCCTATTCGCAGAACGTGTACTTCGCCCGCAACACGCTCAGCCTGATGCACGGCTGGGACCGCGAAGCCATGACCTCCGACGGTCCGGGTGGCTATTACTACGGCGGCGCGCAGGCCGCGGGCGCGCAGGCATTGACCCTGGCGGGCACTCCGGCTGACCGGGCAGGACCGCCGGAACGCTGGCGCGGCGCGGGCATATTCGTCCTCAGCGGTCGCGGCATGGGGCAGTTCGCGCAGGTGCGCGACGTGCAGGGCAGCACGGTGCACATGGACCGGCCGTGGCGCGTGGCACCGGACGCAGGCTCGGTGCTGACCATTGCGCCGATGCAGCAGAACTATCTGTTCATCGACAACAACTTCACCGATGCCGGCGTGGCTTTGCAGTATTACGGCACCTCGGTCAACCACATTGCGGCCGGAAACAAATCCACGCGCACGGGGGGCTTTTTGAATATCGGGACGTGGTATCACCACTACCAGCCCACTTGGTATTGCCAGTTCCTCGGCAACGACATCGTCGAGGGCAATATGTACCGCGGCGGGCCAAACAACGCCATGCTTTCCGGCGAGGCGGTGATCGGCACGTTCGGCTGGCAAAAACCGCCCAACACCGCGCCGCTGGCGCTCGCCAGCATCCTGCGCGGCAATCATCTGCAATCCAATGCCCATCTGGAAGCGAACGGCGGCAACGATGCCGCGGCGCCAGGTGTGCGCGATGTGGTCGTGGAAAACAATGTCGTCGAAAATGCCGACTTGGGCCTTGCGGTGAGCGCGGGCGTAACGGGGCTATGGGCAGGCGGCAACCGGTACTCGAACGTCAGCGAACCTGAACGCGGTCCGGGCAGAAACTGATTATTGCCCCGAAACGAATGAACTTGGTTCGTGCTGCATGCTGAATGGGGTGGTGCTGGAAGTAACGCATGAGCCGCTTGGGCGATTTCTGCAGTTTGCTTAGATGGCTGATGGTGGCCTTTTTCAGGTCGCCCTTGGCTCGGGCCGGAGCCTTGCTGCTGACCACGGCCTTGAGGTCGGCATCGAGCTGCGGGCCATATGGGGGCAGATAAAAGACTTCGATCTCATGGGCATTTGCGGCGAGCCACGCCTTGACCACCTTG
>DATLZY010000043.1:0-120826 GCA_035573755.1 Candidatus Acidiferrales bacterium | reverse complement strand
AGCATCCGCTCCGGCCGCTGATCGAAGTGCTCTCGCAGTTGATCAGTGTGCGTGGCGCACCACGCTACCTGCGCTCGGACAACGGGCCAACGGCACTGCTGCGCTGGGCGCGTGACGAGGGTATCGACAGGGCGATCATCGGGCCCGGCAAGCCGTGGCAGAATGGCTGCACCGAGAGTTTCAACGGCAAGTTCCGCGACGAGTGCCTCAGCCTGGAATGGTTCCGCAGCCGGGCAGAGGCCAAGGTCGTGATCGAGATCTGGCGCAAGCACTACAACGAGGTCAGGCCGCATGCCAGCCTTGGCGATCTGACCCCAAACGAATTCAAGGCTAGGCAATCAACTACGCCACCGAAGGTCGTTCTCCAGTAATCGGTGGTCCGAAGAAAGCCGGCAGGTCACCATGGCTGCATAGCTCTACTTCTCAGAGCAATGGTTTATGGGGGGATTACACATCGATACCAGAACGGGAGAGTGGCGGGTTGACTGCCTATCTGGCCGCAGACGCGAAAAAGCCGGCATCAAGCCGGCTTTTTCATGCATGTACCCCGAATGATCAGGAGGCCTTGGACATTCCCGGCATCATGTTGAACGGCACGCGGTAGATCTGCATCAGACCGCCGATGGTCATCAGTACGCGGCTCATGCCGACGAAGGAATCCGGGACGATGATGCGGTGTTCTTGGAACACTTCCATCAGTTCCTCGATGACCTCATCCACGCCCTTCTTTTTCATGTCGCGCATGATCTCGCCGGCGCGCGTCTTGGCCTCGGGCTTGCCGCGCTTGGTGCGGATGAAGTATTGCGACAAATCCTCGACCGTCTCGGCGTCGATCCCGCCGAAACCGCATTCCTGCAAGAGTTTGCCTAGGCTTTCCTGCGCTTGCGTCTCGTCTTGTCCCTTGCCCTGATTGAGCATGTACAGCATGAGGCGGGTGTAATTCATGGTTTCTTTCGGCGTCAGGCGGCCGATGACACCATAATCCAGGATCCAGACGTTCTTGTCCTTGTCCACCATGAAATTGCCGGGATGCGGGTCGGCCTGGAACACACCGAACTTGGTGATCTGCTGCATGTAGCTGTCCTGCACGACGGACAGCAGATCGCGTGCTTCTTCCTTGTTGTTGCGATCGAGGTGGCTCACCAAGCGGGTGCCTTCAATCCACTCGGTGACGATCACCTTTTCCTTGGACAATTCTTCCACGAGCACGGGAATGCGGATGCGCGGATGGTGCTTTTGCTGCGAGAAGACACGCATGTTCTCGGCTTCGATGCGGAAATCGAGTTCCTCGGCGGTCATCTTCAGCAGCTGCTCGATCATCTGCTTGATGTCGATCTGAGGAATACGGTTTTTGAGCAGCTCGGCCATCATGCGAAACAGGCCGAAATCCTGGTAGAACAGTTCCTTGACGTTGGGCAACTGGACTTTGATGGCCACCAATCGGCCGTCTTTGAGCTTCGCCTTGTGTACCTGGCCGATGGAGGCCGTGGCTGTTGGATTTTCCTCGACCCACTCGAAGTAACTGCGCCAGTTGGCGCCCAGTTGGTCCTCCATCACCGGGACGAGGTCGTGGAAAGGGACCGGCTTGGCGTCGTTCTGCAGTTTTTTCAACGCGTCGATGTATTCGCGCGGCAGCATGTCAGGGCGTGCGCTCATGAACTGAGCCAGTTTGACCCAGGTTGCCCCGTTGTGTTTGCAGAGGTTGTACAGCAGTTCGGCATTCTGCGGATGAACCGCCTTGAAATAAGGTTTGCGCTCTTTCCAATCGGATAGGTGCTTGGTGCGTGCCCGGACCTTGCGATAGGATCGGTCGATTTTGTAGACCGTGACGATCGCGTTCATATAGCGGCGACGCCCCCGCCAGATCTGGCCGAGGTTCCTGAAGCTGAGCCAGCTCCCATCCGTGGAGGGTTCAGTTGTCCGTTGCATGGGGAGAAATCCTCGAGGAAAAACAGCCTGCAGTTCGAGTGCCCATCAGGCGGCAGAAGTCTTGATTGAAGAATCTTGAATTCAGGTGGTTAGGCTATTATTGAGCTTTAATAAAAAGAGGTCAACCTATTAATCTTACAAATTCTGCAAAGTATGGCTGACCCAATGTTCCATAACTCATTGAGCGCAATTGTATTGTTTGTGGTATCGGTTCCGGCTTACAAAAAGATAGGCATTCTCCCCTTGGGGTTGGCAGACTCTGGTGGAAGGATTCATTTGACAGCGCCGGGAGCGGTGATCCCACGGTAAGTCAGGAGCGTCCCGTCCTGGCGATACAGATCGATCAAGGCTTTGCGCAGGTTGACCACGGAGCGCACTTCTTCGATCTGTGCCGACACCAAATCGCGCTGAGCACGCGACAGTAGGGTCGCCGTGGATTTGCCGACCAGGAAGTTCTCCCGTTCGGCCACCAGCGCTGCTTCCTGCAGCAGGCGGGTTGCGCGTGCGGCGCTGATCTGTTCCTCGGCACGCTTGACTTCGGCAAAGGCGCTGCGCACGTCGAGCTCGGCCAGTTGTTCCAGATTCTGCAGCGCGAGCTCGCGCTGGTCCCGGGCAGTCGTCGACTGCAGATGGACGGCCCGGGCTTGGCGGTTGCGAATCGGGAAGTCGAGCCGCAGACCGGCGCCAGCATCCCAGAATTCTTCATTACCACCGTCGCGCAGATTGTCCACGCTGTCGCTGAAGGATTCCGCGTATCCGCTGCGCCCCAGTGTGATGAATAGATTGAGTGCGGGCAGCAGGCCGTTGCGCGTCTGAACCACCTGTAGCTCGCCGCTGCGCAATTGCATGCGCGCTTCGTTCAGGTCGGGCCGGTTTCGCAATGCCAGTTGGACATGGTCATTGACGTTGCCGGTGAAAGGGGGGGGGAGTGTGGGGACATCGGCGATTTCGATGGTACGGTCCCAGCCATCAATGCTTTCCGGGTTGAGTTGCTGCAGAAAACGCAGACGCACCTTCTCGAATGCGCTGCGCGCGTCGATCAAGGCCTGTCGGCGCAAGGCCAGTTCTGCGCGCGGCGCGGGCAGTTGTGTCTGGGCGATCTGGCCGACTTCGACGCGCTGCTCGATTTCGTTCAACTGCTGTTCGGACAGGCGCACGGACTCTTCCAGGATTTCGAGCTGCCGTTTGAGCAGGTAATAATCCCAGTACAGCGATTCGACCTGGGCTACGAGGGTCTGCGCGAATCCACGCAGCTGATATTGCGTGGCCAGCGTTTCCGCTTCAGCCTGCTGAATGCGGGCGAGATTTGCCGTCGGGCTGCCGCCTTTGAGCAGCGCCTGAGTCAGCGTCAGTCCCACCCGGGTCTGGTTCTGGGCATCACGTGCGCTGCCCTGCAGGTCTTCGAGGATGAGCCGTTCGATGGTGTCGCTCTGGCTCTTGATGCGCTCGTTGGATACGGCGACCTCGATCTGGGTGCCGGTGATGAAGCGTTTCGTTGCACCCGCCTTGACTTCACTGCGCTCGCCGTCGATGACGCTGCCTTGATCCGATTCTGTGACGTCCACGAGATTCTGACCGCGGTTGCGCCGGAAAGGACTGGGCAGCGCGGCGCGCGGATTGATGTCGAGATTCTCCGGGATGGTGCCTACGCCGGGGAAGAAGAATTCCGACTTTTCTCGGCCCACGGAGCCTTGCGCAAACAGACTGGTGTCATAGCGAGCCCGTTCGATGTCCTCGAAGGCGCCACGCAGCACGGGCGAAAGCATCTGAACGTTGAGCAGCTTGTTGTTCTGGAGGGCCAGCAGAACCGCTTCCTCCCGCGTGATGCGCAGCGGACCAGCGGCTTTCGCGAGCACCGGTTTTTCTCCTTGAATCTGGTTGATGCCCGCCTTCGCTTCTTTCACTACCTTCTCTTGCAGGGGCGTGGGTCCAGGCTGGGATTGCGGATCCGGCACGACGGGTTGGTTGGCCTGCGCAGGCGTGACAAGCGCCAGCCAGGCGGCACCGATCATGCTCGGCGGAGACAAGCGTCGGTTCATCGCGGGGCATCCTTGCGGTGGAACAGGGTGTAGACCACGGGGACCACAAACAGGGTGATGAAGGTCGAGCTGAGCAGACCGCCGATCAGCGAGCGCGCCATGCTCTGCTGGATCTGCGCGCCTTCACCTTGTGCCATGGCGAGCGGAATGAGGCCCAGGATGGTCGTCAGGGCCGTCATCAGGATCGGGCGCAGGCGGGTACGGCCGGCCTCGAGCAGTGCCTCCTGCAGCGCCAAGTGGCGTTCGTGACGCAGGTAGTTGGCTTGATCCACGAGCAGGATGGCGTTGTTCACGACCACCCCGATCAGGATGATGGCGCCGATCAGGGACACGATATTGTAGGTTGTTCCGGTGAGCAGCAGCATCAGGTTGACACCGATCAGCGCCAGCGGTACCGAAAACATGACGATGAGCGGATCCCGGAGGGACTCATACAGCATGGCCATGATGATGTATACGAGAATGATGGCCAGGATCATGACCGTCATGAGATCTTGGAATGCTGCTTTCAGCTCCTCATATTCGCCTACGAAAAGCACCTGATAGCCGGCCGGTATGGGCACGCTGGCAATGGCCTTGCGCACGTTTGCGACGACCGACCCCAGATCTGCACCAGAGATATTGGCACCGATCTGCATTGCACGTTGCTGGTCATTGCGCAGAATCCGGACCGGTCCCAGTTTGGCTTCTGTGTTGACCAGGTTGCGCAGGGTGATCGGCTGTCCAGCTGGATTGATGATGTTCAGATCGAGGATTTCCTCCACCGACAGTGCTGTTGCATCCTTGAGTTTCACGACGATGTTGGATTCGTCGCCCCCCTCCGCATAGCGACTGGCGATCGTCCCGCCCAGGGCAATCTCGAGGGTGCGCGCAATCTGCGCCACGCTGACGCCCAGGTCGGCTGCCTTGGCCCGATCGACGAGCAACTCGACCTGGGGAACCCCTTCCCGGTCGGCGCGCCGAACGTCCGTGACATTGGGCACCCGCTCGACGACATCGGCAATATCATCGGCCAAGGTGCTCAGGGTATCGAGGTCGTAGCCACGAACCTCGATCTGAAGTGCTTCGCCACCGCCGATCATCTGCAGCATGACGTCCTGTGGCGCCCGCGAGCGCAGGATCCCGCCGGGGTAACCCGCCAGCGCCGTGCGCAGGTCGTCGGCAATCTGGTGGCTGGAGCGTTCCCGTTCCACGACCGGACGAAGTGCCACCGTCATTTCGGCGGTCGAGGTGGCTTCCGGTTTGAACAGGGTCGGCCCGACGGCCACGACCATGTGCCGCAGTTCGGGCACATGGTCGCGGACGATTTGCGAGATCTCCTGGATCTTTTCTTCGACGACATCCAGCCGGGTCCCGGGGCGCATTTCGAATTCGACACGCACCTCGCTTTCGTCGGATGGCGGCATGAATTCCGTGCCGATGAGGGGGATCAAGCCGAAAGACAGAAGTACGAGCAGCCCTGAGACGATGAGGGTGCGCCATGGGTGGCGCAGGCATGGATCGAGGGCACGCTTGTAACGCTGTTCTGCAGCGACAATGAACGATCCAATTCGGTCGGCCAAGCCATGGACCTGGGTGCCCAGATTGATTTGGCGGTCGAGCAGGCGCGCCGCCAGCATGGGTGTGAAGGTCAAGGCAACCAGCAGCGAGGCAATGAGCGAGAAGCTCACGACCCAACCCAATTGGCCGAACATTTCGCCAGCGATCCCTTGTGCGAAGATCAGCGGCAGGAATACCACCATCGTGGTGAAGGTTCCGCCGGTGATCGCCAGCGCGATCTGTTGAGCCCCCTCGATGGCTGCGTTCTGCGCGTCGAGTCCTTCTTCTTCGCGTTTGCGCGCGATGTTCTCCAGGACCACGATGGCATTGTCGACCATCATGCCGACGCCCAGGGCAAGGCCGCCAAGCGTCATCATGTTGATGGTGAAGCCCGAAAAGTAGATGAGTACGAATGCCACCAGAACCGAAATCGGCATGGCGGTTGCGACGAGCAGCGCCGCACGGCCGTTGCGCAGGAAAAAGAGCAGGATTGCGAAGGCCAGGAATGCGCCGCCGAACAGCGAGCCTGTCAAATTGTCGATGGCACGCTGGATGTACTGTCCGGTATTGACGACGGTCACGAACGAAAGCTGCGGAAAGTCGCGGCGGATCTTCTCCATCTCCGCTTCGACTCGTTCGGTGACCTCGACCGTGTTGTATCCGGACTGCTTGCGCACCATGAGCTGGACGCCAGGCGCGCCATTGACCAGCGCCTTGCGTTCGATCCTGGCAGTGGTGTCGATGACGTCGGCGATCTGGTGGAGGTAGATGGGGCCGCCGCGGTTGGCGATCAGGGTGCCGCGGATCTCGTCGAGGTTTTCGAAACGGCCGGGTACGCGGATGCGGATGTTCGTATTGCCCTGGTCGATGCTGCCCGCGGGCAACGTCACGTTTGCCGTGCGCAATGCCTGCACCACCTCGTCCAGGCTGAGGCGCAAGGCACGGATCTTGTCGGGATAGATCTGGACCTGGATTTCCCGCTCCAGCCCTCCCCAGATGTTGATGGCGGCGACGCCCTTGAGGCGTTCCAGACGGTATTTGATCTGTTCGTCGATCAGCTTGCGCAAGGTCAATGGATCGAGCTTGCTGCCCACGCCCAGGATCATGACCGGAAAGGCATTGGTATCGAACTTGAGCATGATGGGTTCGTCGGCATCCGCCGGCATGAATTCGCGGATGCGACCGAAACCATCCCGGATGTCGTTGGTCGCTCCGTCGAGGTCGGTACCCCAGATGAAACTGACGCGAATGACACTTTGTCCCTCACGGGAGGTAGACGACAGTGCTTCTACGCCAGGAATGGCCGCCAGGATTTCCTCGATCGGCCGGGTGATCAGATCTTCGATTTCTTCTGGGCTGGCGTTTTCGTAGGTGGTGATGACGGTGAGCGTCGGCAGGCTCAATTCAGGCATCAGGTCGATGCTGGTGCGCGTCAAGGTAAAGCTGCCCAGGATCACCATGATCAGCATCATCATGCTGGTGAATACCGGGTGCGTAACGGTAAAGCGCGGGATGTTCATGGTGCGTGTACCCAGCCGTCCTGGCGATAGCGATTGACGAGCGATCGGTGTCGATCAGGATCTGCGGGACCGGGAGACCTGGATGGGTTTCCCGTCGTCCAGCAAGTGCAGGCCGAGCGTGACGACATCGCCCTGAAGGTCGGGAGACACGATCTGGGTCAGATTGTCCTGGACCAAGCCGGTCTGCACGGGGACGAAGCGAGCGGTGACCTTCTCGCCGTCTCGAACGACGAGGAACACGCCTTTTTTCCCTTGCCGCTCGACGATGGCATCGTTGGGGACGGCTGTGGCCTCTTTTGCTAGATCGAAAAGGATACGCGCCCGTGCGAACATGCCGGGTTTCAGCTCGCCATCTTCATTGGGTATCGTGACTTCCACCAACGCTTGCCTCGACAGTTCGTTGAACTGCGGCGATATGCGCGTGATCTGGCCGGCAAATTCCCGATCCGGATGGGCGGCTGTGGTGAGGGTCACCGGTTGATTGATCTCCAGGCGACTGTAATCACGCTCGGTCACGCTCATCTGAGCGATGATGGGCTGGAGCGCAAGCACCTGGACGATCGGTTCGCTGGGTCGCAGCAGGCTGCCTTCATCGACGAAGCGTTGACCGACGACCCGTCGGGTGTCGGCATCCGGCCAGTCGGCATGGATCTTGGTGTAGGAGAGCTTCAGTTCGGCGGCCTTGAGCCCCGCCTGGGCCTGTTCCAGTTGCGCCTTGGCGACGCTGAGTCGGGCGCGGCTGGCCGTGACACGAGTCAGTGCTGCGTCGTATTCCGCTTCCGAGGCGATTTTGCGTTCCAGCAGTTGCTTGGTGCGCTGGAAATCGCGTTCGGCGACCTGGGCCGACGCGGTCGCTTCGGCCAACTGGGCTTGGGCCACACTCAACTGCGCCCGGATCCGGATCACTTCCTGGGCGATCTCGTCGTCCTCGATTTCGGCAATAAGTTGGCCCTTCTCGACCGTGTCGCCCGAGCCGACCGTGAGCTTGAGCAACAGTCCACCCACCTTGGGCGTGATCAGGAATTGAGCATTGGGGCGCAAGGTCCCGTTGAAATATCGGTAGTCGTTCACGTCGAGCACGCGTACGGGGGCCACTTCGACGGCGACCGCCTCTGAGACCGCGAGCTTTTCATCACTGGAGAAGAACAGGCGTTGCAGCACGACTGCGGTCAACAGCAGGGCAAATCCGATCAAGAGGGCACGCGGAAGGCCTTTCGGCATGATCATCCGTCCTTGGAATTCAGAGGGTTCTATTTTTGAAACCTACTATAGCCCACGGCGGGTGACAATCGCTGCGGGAAGCATCGTTTTCGCCGATTCGAGGCGATGCCGGGCGCAGCGCGCCGAGAAGGGTTGTGGATAAGGTCGGCTCGACAGGCCCTCAGGCGGAATCAGGACGAAATGGCGACCGGTGGGTTTCCCAATGCTCGATGGCCTGCACGGCCTGAGCGGCGGCGGCCGCGAGTGCCGCATGTGCAAAAGTCAGGTCAGTGTCCTGCAAGGCTCGCCATGCGGCGGCCGTCAATTCCGTGGCGGCGGGCAGTACATGATCGTGTTGCAGCAGTTCGTAGCCTGCCTGCAGCGCCTTTAGACAGGTTACGCAGGCGGCTTCGTCAAGTTCGGCGAGCGTCAATACCATGCGGCAGGTGCCCAGCGGCGCCAGCGACAGCGTGGCCCAGGATGACCGGCCGAGCACATCGCCCGGGCTCAGCCAATACCATTGCGTCAAGCCATGGACGAGGTGGAGGAGGGTCAGCATCGCCGGCAGGTCGTCGAACAGCTGTCGATGTCCCCGATGTGCCGCGAGTTCGGCGCTGACCTTGAGGGGCGGGGCGACCAGCTGGGCGTACTCCTGGTCGGACAAGGCAATGACATCCTGGGGTTTGGGCACGGCGGGACTCTGTCAGTGCAGATGCCGGGACATCGGCAGGGGTTCGTCGGGCGTTTCGATGTGGGTCAGCTCGCCATCAGGCCCCGGAAACAGCGGTGCTCCGCAGTCCTCGCATTCCGTGAGCCCGAACCGTTCTTCCAGTAGCTTGACAGAGAGCACGCCTGCCTGAGCGAGTTCGTCCAGAATTCGCCGCGGCACATCCATCTCGTCTTCCTCACCATCCCTCAAGCCCCATATGGCGCCTTGCAGGATCTGTGGTTGGCCTGCTTGCAGCAACGCGATTCGATACTCGGCAAGGACTGCATTGTCGTAGCAAGCTGCGATGATCGCCTCCATGTTCTCAGGCGGGATGTCGTACTGGGCCTGCAACTGCGCAATGCAGGCCCGGAGCGTGAACGGTCGGCCGAGATCGTCGACTCGGCGCAGTACTGCAAAATAGGCATCGGGCGCCAGCGGTTCTGCCACGCAGTTGGGCAGGAGGTCAGAAAAGGTCTGGCGGGCTGCGTCTTTCCATCGATCTTCGATTACTTCGCGGCTGCTTCCGGCGTGATGCCATCGGAACAGGGCGCCGTCAGCTGGCCGCGCCTGAATGAAGGCGAGTACATAGCGCGGATCTGCGAGGTAGTGATGTGTCACGGGCAGCGCGCTGCCGCGGATGGGCAGGACTGTTTCGCCGTGTGACAGACCTTCCTGAAGCCGCCTTGCCATTTCGAAAGTCCCGCAAAAGCCGACGGGCAACTGGTCAGGGCCGAACAAGTAATCTGCGAGGATCACCGAGCTGCCCTCGGCCGCGATTTCACCGGTGATCAGCGCATGCAGGGTGACGCACTGCGCCGGGCTGAGGTTGCGACTCGGAATTTCATAGCGCGACCATGCCAAGACGGGCAGCGCGATCAACAAGCCGGCGTCGCCACCCGTCGCTTCGGATTCGATGGCATCCGAGAGCACTTCATAGGCATGCGGATTTGCTGCGTCGGCACCGTTAAGTGCGTCGCCCAGCAGTGATTCGCGACCTTCGGCCAGCAGGCGTCGGACGAGGGGCCGCAGCCGCGCCTGATAGTAGCGATCTTCCTGCGCACAACCCGAGCGGCCGAGCCCTGAGGCCAGCTCGATCAATTCTTCGGTTCCGCGCCGACTTTGCCGAGTGCTGGCGCGCGTTCGTCTCATGGACACCCTAAAACCCCGAATCCGGCCGAATGCCGGAAAGGACATCAGTTTACTCCACTGCAGGCGCGAACGCGGCTTGCTCAGCGCGTCCAATGCGAGCGCCGACGCAGGTCGAGGGTATGGGGGTACTCGCGGTTGACTTCCTCCGGCGGCGGTTGCATGGGGCCCAAGGGGTGGCCTTCGGGCAGGAAACGGCCCAGGCGCGCGATGTCGGGTGGCACTTCCAGGACGCCCGGTGTGTGACCGAATCCCCAGAAGCGACTGACCCGCCGGGTCTCCGCGGCGTAGGCGTTGACAGGGTAAACATCGTAGCTGCGTCCACCCGGGTGGGCGACATGATAGGTGCAGCCGCCGATGGAGCGCCCGTTCCACGTGTCGATGATGTCGAACACCAAGGGTGAGTGCACGCCGATGGTCGGATGCAGCGCCGAGGGCGGTTGCCAGGCGCGGTAGCGCACACCCGCAACGTATTCGCCATGCGTGCCGGTGTTGTGCAAGGGCACGCGACGGCCATTGCATGCAACGACATACCGAGAATCCGCCAGTCCGTTGACGCGCACCTGCAGACGCTCCACGGAGGAGTCGACGAAACGCGCCGTGCCGAGGTTGGTCGATTCCTCGCCCAACACATGCCACGGCTCGAGCGCAGCGCGCAGTTCCAGGTGGATGTCGTCCACTCGCACTTCGCCATAATGCGGAAAGCGGAATTCCAGAAATGGCGCCAGCCAGTCGAGCTGGAACGGAAAACCCGCCTCGCGGATGAAGCGCACCACATCCTGCATGTCCTGCCAGACGAAGTGGGGCAGCATGAAACGGTCGTGCAGCGAGGTTCCCCAGCGCACCAGATCGTGCCGGTACGGGCGTTGCCAGAAATGCGCCACGAGGGTGCGCAGGAGCAGCATCTGCACCAGGCTCATGCGAGCATGCGGCGGCATCTCGAAGGCCCGCAGTTCGACCAGTCCGAGCCGGCCGCGCTGGCTGTCCGGCGAATAGAGCTTGTCGATGCAGAATTCCGCCCGATGCGTGTTTCCGGTGAGATCGACGAGCAGATTGCGCAGCAAACGGTCGACCAGCCAAGGTTGGGGGACTTCGCCCTGCGGCATTTCCTTGAAGGCGATATCGAGTTCGTACAGGCTTTCGACGCGTGCCTCGTCCACCCGCGGCGCTTGGCTGGTCGGGCCGATGAACAGGCCCGAGAAGAGGTAGCTCATTGCGGGATGGTGTTGCCAGAAGGTGATCAGGCTGCGCAGCAGGTCGGGCCGGCGCAGGAAAGGGCTGTCGGCCGGCGTCGCGCCGCCCAGGGTGACGTGATTGCCGCCGCCCGTGCCGGTGTGTCGGCCGTCGAGCATGAATTTTTCGGTGCCAAGGCGCGTCTGCCGCGCTTCCTCGTAGAGCGTTTCGGTGATCTCGACCATTTCGTCCCAGCGCTCGGCAGGATGGACGTTGACCTCGATGACGCCGGGGTCGGGCGTGATGTGCAGACGCTTGAGACGCCAGTCGTGCGGCGGCTCGTAACCTTCCAGCCGCACCGGGATGCCGAGTTGGGCCGCTGTCGCCTCGATGCAGCCGAGCAGGTCGAGATAGTGTTCCAGATAGCTGACCGGGGGCAGGAAGACGTGCAGGCAGCCGCCGCGCGGCTCCAGGCATAGGGCTGTGCGAAACACCTCGACCCAGCGGTTCGTCTGCGGATCATCGGCCTGATCCATGGCGCTGATGGCCGGTGGCGCGGGGGTCCAACTGCTGTAATGCCGGGCGACTTCTCCTTGCAGCGCATCGAGCGGCGGGCGCGGTTCGAAGGGGCTCGGTTCAGGGACGACTTCTCGCCGTTCGCGCTGTTGCGCGCTCCAAGGCAGACGATCCAGCGGCAAGCGCAATCCCATGGGCGAGTCGCCGGGCAAGAGGAACATGGTGTCGCGCCGGAACGGCCAGTGCACGCTCTGCCAGCGGCTTGCGCTGTAGTTCCACTGCAGCGGCAGGCAGTAGCCGACTGGCATGCCGAGCCCGCCGGTGAGAATCTGGCGCAGCCGGGCATGATCGGGATGTTGCTTGTCGTCCAGCTTCAAGATATCGAGATCGATCGGCAGGTTGTCGGATTTCCAGAGGTGATAGAGCACATCCTCATAACCGGGCTGAACGTGCTCGGCGGCGACCCCCAGCCGGCGGGCCAACTCGCGCCCGAAGCACAGGGCATCGTCGATGTTGCAACCGTAGTCCTTGTCATCTTCGGCCAGCAGTTCGGGGCGCCGCCAAAGCGGTTGCCCGTCGGTTCTCCAAAAGAGCGACAGTGCCCAGCGCGGCAGTTCCTCCCCCGGATACCACTTGCCTTGCCCGATCTGAAAGACGCCGCTGGGGGCGAAACGGTCACGCAGCCGGCGCAGCAGCACCCCGGCCCGCTCGCGCTTGTGTGGCCCGAGCGCGGCGGTATTCCATTGCGCCGATTCCATGTCGTCCACGGACACGAAGGTGGGCTCGCCGCCCATGGTCAGACGCACATCTCCCGCCCGCAGCTGTTCATCCACGGCCCGCCCCAGCAGATTGATGGCCTGCCACTGATCCTCCGTATACGGCTTGGTTACCCGTGGGTCTTCATGGATGCGCTGCACGGTATTGTGATGCTCGAAGGTCACCACGGTGTCGGGATCGCCCCAGAAGCTCCCCGAAACCGGGGCAGCGCTCACCGGATCGGTTGTGCAGGCGAGCGGGATGTGCCCCTCGCCCGCAAACAAACCCGAGGTGGGATCCAGACCGACCCAGCCGGCGCCAGGCACGTAGACCTCGCACCAGGCGTGCAGATCGGTGAAATCCGCCTCCGGGCCGGATGGCCCATCGAGGGATTTCACATCCGGAGCAAGCTGCACGAGATAGCCTGAGACGAAGCGTGCGGCCAGACCCAAGTGACGCATGATCTGGACCAGTAGCCAGGCAGAGTCGCGGCAAGACCCGGTCGCCTTGCTCAGCGTTTCCTCGCAGGACTGGACGCCGGGCTCCATACGAATCAGGTAGCCGATGTCCTTTTGCAGGCGGCTGTTCAGCTCCACCAGAAAGTCGACGATGTAGGGGCGCTTGCCGCGATCGACGCCGGCCATCCACTTGCGCAGCAGGGGGCCGTTCTCGACGACCTCCATGTAAGGCGTCAATTCCTTGCGTAACTGACGATCGTAGGTGAAGGGGAAATGCTTGGCGTACTCCTCGACGAAAAAGTCGAAGGGGTTGATGACCACCATATCCGCGATGACGTCGACCTCGATCCCCAGGGTCTGTGTTTCTTCCTGGAACACCAGGCGCGCCAAGATGTTGCCGAAGGGGTCCTGCTGCCAGTTGATGAAGTGTTTTTCCGGCGTGACCCGCAGGGAATACGACAGGATCGGCGTCCGGCTATGCACCGCCGGACGCAGCCGGATCACCTGCGGCGAGAGGGCGACCGGCCGGTCATAGTGATACACGGTCTTGTGGGTGAGCGCCACGCGCAGGGACATTCTGGCCTCCAGGGGACGATGGCGGTTGTTTGGGCCTCGACAGGGCTTCCAGCCGATGCTTGCTTAGCGAGCATCATGCCAGTCCGTAGCAGTCCCAGCCATGGGTCCGGGTGGCCGTTTGTCAAGCGCAAATGTGCACCGCGGCAGCAAGCGGTGCATCATCATGGTGCCCGAGACGTGTCCTTTGTTGCGGCACGGTGCATGTTGCCCCGAAATGCAGCGCCGCGCCTGTTGGTCGGTTACAGCTGCAAGCGATCGAGCCGTGGGCGCGATTTTTGTAAGCGAATTGCAAGCCTGAATCGAAACGGCGTCCTCGACCTCTCTCATGGAGTCCGCATGTCGCAGCAATGGCGCGAGTATCTGCAGCCGGATTTTTTCGATGAGCTGATCGGGCCGGACGGCCCGCGGCCTGCGGCGCGCCCCTTGCTCGACCTGCTGAGCAAGCTGGGTCCGGAGACCCTGCGTGAGCGGCAACGGGCGGCCGAGCTCGAGATCAAGACGCTGGGCATCACCTTTACCGTCTACAGCGACGGCAATGCGATCGACCGCGCCTGGCCGATGGACATCATTCCGCGGGTCATTGCCGCAAACGAGTGGCGTCGCATGGAAGCCGGTCTCAAGCAGCGGGTGCAGGCGCTGAATCTGTTCATCAACGACATCTATGGTCCCCAGCACATCATCCGCGACAAGCGCTTTCCCGAGGCCTTGATCGCCAGTTCGAAGAACTTCCGGCCCCAGTGCCGCGATTTCACCCCGCCCCTGGGCGTCTGGGCCCATATCTGCGGCTCGGACATGGTGCGCGACGGCGACGGCACGCTGTATGTCCTCGAGGACAACCTGCGCGTGCCCTCCGGCGTCTCCTACATGATGATGAACCGTCTGGTGATGAAACACGTCTTTCCCGAGTTGTTCGAGAACCAGATCATCCTGCCGGTCGACGACTATCCCTCCCAGCTCTTCGACATGCTGGCGGCCATGTCGCCGCGACCCGGCGATCGCCCCTGCGTGGTGGTGTTGACGCCCGGCATCTACAACTCGGCCTATTTCGAACACGCCTACCTCGCCCAGCAGATGGGCGTGGAACTGGTGGTGGGTTCGGATCTTTATGTGGGCGACGATGACTGTGTCTACATGCGCACCATTCAGGGACCCGAGCGCGTCGATGTGATCTACCGCCGCATCGATGATGATTTTCTCGATCCCGAAGCCTTCCGGCCGGACTCGGCGCTCGGTGTTCCCGGGCTGCTGCGGGCCTGGCGCGCCGGCAAGGTCGCCCTCGTCAACGCACCGGGAGCCGGCGTCGCCGATGACAAGGTCGTCTACACCTACGTCGCCGATTTCATCAAATATTATCTGGATGAGGATCCGATCCTCCCCAATGTCCCGACTTGGCGCTGCGAGGATCCGGCATCGCTGGACCATGTGCTTCGGCATCTGCCGGATCTGGTGGTCAAGCCCGCCAACGAGTCGGGCGGCTACGGCATGATCGTCGGACCCAAGGCCAGTCGCGCCGAGTGCGAGCGTTTCGCCGACCTCATCCGCAGCGACCCGCGCAACTACATCGCCCAGCCGACCCTCGCGCTGTCGACCGTGCCGACGCTGACCGATCATGTGCCCGAGCCGCGCCATGTGGACCTGCGGCCTTTCATCCTGAGCGGCAACGACATCCAGGTCACAACCGGCGGACTGACGCGGGTGGCCATGGTCAAGGGTTCGCTGGTGGTGAACTCGTCGCAGGGCGGTGGCAGCAAGGACACCTGGGTCGTCGAAACCAGCGATGCCGAGGCGCAGGACTGAACGCAGCGCTGCTGCACAAGGAGCTTGGAATGCTGTCGCGCATGGCGGAAAACATGTACTGGTTTGCTCGCTATCTCGAACGCGCGGAGAACACGGCCCGGCTGGTCACCGTGACGACCAATCTGATGCTGGATCTGCCGCGGCAGGTGACGGCGGACTGGGGCCCGCTGATCGACATCACCGGCAGCCGTGAGGCCTTCATGGCGCGGCACGGTGAAATGAGCGAGCACCGCGTCGTCCAGTTTCTCCTCGCCGATCGCGACAACCCCGGATCCCTGATCAGTTCGCTCACCAAGGCGCGCGAGAATCTGCGCACCACGCGCGACATCGTGCCGGCGGAGGCCTGGGAGCAGATCAATCGCATCCATCTGATGGCGCAGGACAAGATGGGCGAGGCGCTGTCGCGGCGCGGCCGGCACGAGTTCCTGCAGGCGATCGTCGGTCATTGTCAGCAGATCATCGGATTGCTCGGCGGCGCGATGAGTCGCGATGAAGCCTATGTGTTCATGCGTCTGGGACGCTACCTCGAGCGCGCCGACATGACCACCCGCATCCTGGACGTGCGCTCCGGCGATCTGCTGGCCGAGATTCCCAGCGATCTCATGGCCTACAGCCGATTGCAATGGATGAGCGTGCTGAAATCCCTCACGGCCTATCAGATGTACCGACGGCTGGTGCGAACTCGGGTGTCGGGGGTCGATGTGGTGCGCTTCCTGCTGCGCGAGGAGCGCTTCCCGCGCTCCTTGCAAGCCTGCATCCGGACCCTCGAGGAGGGTCTTGCGAAGCTGCCGCATCAGGAAGCGCCGCTGCGCGCCGTTGCCCAGTTGAAGAGCCTGCTGCAGCGCGCCGACATCGGGGCGTTGGCGCATGAATCCGGTACCCTGCATCTGTACATGGACGAGTTGCAGCTCGAGCTGGCGGCTTGCCATAACGCCATCGCCGCGACGTATTTCAGCCTAGAGTCGATGCCTGCTCCTGCCGATCGGTCGCCACAGGCTACGGCCGATCCGGTGCCTCCGCCCGCGCCGCCCCAGTCGCAGGCCCAGGCGCAGCGTTTGAACTGACCCTCGCCGGCTGCACACGTTGTCTGGTCCGGGATCCGTCGGCACAATGGACTGTCCCTTGGCCGAGACGCTGACGTGACCGAGATGGCCTTTCCCGCATTGCGCATGCGTCGCATGCGTCGCGATGACTTTTCCCGACGCCTGATGCGGGAGCATGTCCTTATTGCCGACGATCTGATCTGGCCCGTGTTCGTGCTCGACGGCGAGCAGCGGCGCGAGCCGATCGTGTCGATGCCCGGCGTCGAGCGCATGAGCCTGGATGTGCTGCAGGTCGAACTCGAAACGCTGGTGGGGCAGGGATTGCCAGCCGTGGCGCTGTTTCCGGTGGTGCCCGAGGCGCGCAAGTCGCTCGATGCGGCGGAAGCCCATCGCCCGGACGGCTTGGTCCAGCGGGCGGTCCGCGTGCTCCGGGCCGGCTTTCCCGATCTGGGCATCATCACCGACGTGGCCCTCGATCCCTATACCACCCACGGGCAGGACGGGCTCCTGGGCGAGGACGGCCGGATTCTGAACGATGAGACGGTGGAGGTGCTGGTGCGTCAGGCGCTGTCCCATGCCGAGGCCGGCGCCCAGGTGGTGGCGCCGTCGGACATGATGGACGGGCGCATCGGCGCCATCCGCGCCGCGCTGGAGGCGGCTGGGTATCACGACACACGCATCTTGGCTTATGCAGCGAAATACGCCTCGGCCTTCTATGGCCCCTTTCGCGAGGCGGTGGGTTCGGCCCGGGCACTGGGCAAGGCCGACAAGCGGACCTATCAAATGGATCCGGCCAATGGCGACGAGGCGCTGCGCGAGGTGGCGCTCGATCTGGCCGAAGGAGCCGACATGGTGATGGTCAAGCCCGGCATGCCTTATCTGGATGTGGTGCGGCGGGTGAAGGAGCGCTTCGGCGTGCCTACGCTCGCCTATCAGGTCAGCGGCGAGTACGCTATGCTCAAAGCCGCGGCGCAGGCGGGCTGGCTGGACGAGCGGGCGGTGGTGACCGAGTCCCTGCTGGCCTTCAAGCGCGCCGGCGCCGACGCTGTACTGACTTATTTCGCGCCCCAGGCACTGCGCTGGTTGCGGGAAGGCTGAGGAGTGGCGGGGATGACGGATCGCTATGCCGTGGTGGGCCATCCGGTGGCCCACAGCAAGTCGCCCGCGATCCATCGTCTGTTTGCCGAGCAGACCGGACAGGACATGGTCTATGAAACCCTGCTCGCCCCGCTCGACGGCTTTGCCGAGACGACGCGGAAGTTCTTTGCCGAGGGCGGCAAGGGACTCAACGTCACCGTGCCGTTCAAGGCAGAGGCCTTCGTGCTGGCCGACACCTGCTCGTCTCGGGCTGTACAGGCCGGCGCCGTGAACACGTTGGGTATGGATGCCGATGGGCGTCTGTGGGGCGACAACACGGATGGCGTAGGGCTGGTCCGCGACCTGCGCGGCGCCTTGGGTCTGACACTCTCCGAACACCGACTGCTGGTGCTGGGTGCGGGGGGTGCGGCCTGCGGCATTCTGGGGCCCTTGCTGGAGGAAGGCCCGCGCGAACTGGTGATCGCCAACCGGACCGCTACCAAGGCGGAGGCGCTGGCGGCGCGGTTTCGTTGCCTGGGCCCGGTACGCGGGTGTGGCTTGTCCGACCTGTTCGGCATCGGAGCATTCGATCTCATCTTGAATGCGACCTCCGCAAGCTTGTCCGAGGCACTGCCGGTACTGCCCTTGGGGCTGGTGTCCACTGATACGGTTTGCTACGACCTGGCCTATGGATCAGAGCCGACCGCTTTCATGCGCTGGGGGCAAGCGCAGGGCGCTGCGCGTACCGAAGATGGCCTGGGGATGCTCATCGAGCAGGCGGCGGTTGCCTTCGAGCGCTGGCGCGGTGTGCACCCCGACACGACTCGGGTACGCGAAATCCTGCGTCCGGATTCGCCCCGGGCGTCGACCTGATCCGTGCACGCCTACGATGATGCGTTGCGCTGGCTGATGGAGCGGCCAGAGCAGGTGGACGCGCTTGAGCAGCACGCCGCCGACCTGGAACGTCGCGCCGCCTGGCAGGCGGGACTTCCCGCCCGTCCGCCGCAGTTGGCCTTCGATTTGCGGGGAACGCGCGCCGGCTCGGTGAGCCGGGCCGGCTTGATTCGCCTCAATCCCGTGCTGTTGCGGGAAAACCTGCCGGCTTTCATGGCCCAGACCATCCCGCATGAGGTGGCGCACTGGGTCGTGTTCCGCTGGCGTCCGCGCGCGGCGCCTCATGGCCGCGAGTGGCGTCAGGTGATGGAGTGGCTCGGCGCATCGGCGCGACGTTGCCATGATTTCGATGTGGCGCGGGCGCAGGTACGCACCATGCGCAGCCACCGATACCTCTGTGCTTGCCGGACACACGAGGTCAGTGCCATTCGGCATCGACGCATGCAGGCCGGGACGATCTATCGCTGCCGGATCTGCGGGGGCGAGTTGCGCCTGCTGGCCGACAGCCGGTGAAGGGCGGCACGGGGACTGTTCGCCATTCGGATGTCCGCGCGGGCCAACTCGGCACCCAAAACAGGGCTACTATTTCATGGGCATGCCTTTCGGCGTGACCCGTGATTCACACAGAGGAGCGAGTCGAAATGTTGAGGCAGGTTTGCGGAGTGGATGATCTGGCGGTGGGGGCCATGCAGAAGTTCGACGTGGCCGACAAGTCGATCGTCCTGTTTCGGCTGGAGGACGGTTTCTACGCCACCCAACGGTCGTGTACCCACACCTGGGGACCGCTCGACCGGGGGCGGCTTGAAAACGGCGAGGTGGTCTGTCCGTTGCATCGCGCACGGTTCGATGTGCGGACCGGGGCGGTCAAGCAATGGGCCTGCTTTCCGCCGGGCATCCAGCTGCTCAATTTCCTGCGGGGGCAAAAGCCGCTCACGACCTATCCCGTGGAAATCAGGGACGGACGCGTCTGGGTCGATGTCTGAGCGGCATCCGCCCTGACCCGTTGCCCGCTTGGCGCGATATAATCCTTCTTTTTGGCCCCTACACCACGTGAGTGGCCGGATGCGGGATGCCGTTCGGGTTGGCCGTCGGCTTAATGTCTGAGGATAGGCGATTCACATGGCCTTGATCGTCCAAAAATACGGCGGCACATCGGTCGGCACGATCGAACGCATCGAACAGGTTGCCCGCAAGGTCATGGCGGCTCGCCAACGCGGGGATCGCGTGGTGGTCGTGGTGTCGGCGATGAGCGGCGAAACCGATCGCCTGCTGGGACTCGCGCACCAGATTGCGCCTCGTCCGGAGCCGCGGGAGGTCGACGTCCTGATCGCCACCGGCGAGCAGGTCACCATCGCGCTATTGGCCATGACCCTGCAGAAGCTCGGGTGTCCGGCACGGTCCTACACCGGTGCGCAGGTGCCGATCGTTACTGACGCAGCCTACGGCAAGGCACGGATTGCGCACATCGATGTGGCGCGCATGCAGAGCGATCTCGATGCCGGCCGGGTCGTGGTGGTGGCGGGATTCCAGGGCGTCGATGCCGAGGGCAACATCACGACCCTGGGCCGCGGCGGCTCGGACACGACGGGTGTTGCACTGGCGGCAGCGCTCGCGGCGGATGAGTGCCAGATTTTCACCGATGTGGATGGGGTCTACACCGCCGATCCGCGCATCGTGCCCACGGCTCGGCGGTTGGATCGCATCACCTTCGAGGAAATGCTCGAGCTGGCCAGCCTCGGAGCCAAGGTCCTGCAGATCCGCTCGGTGGAATTCGCCGGAAAATACAATGTGCCGCTGCGCGTCCTGTCGACTTTCCAGGAGGGTCCGGGCACGCTGATCACTTATGAGGAGCAGCAGGTGGAAGAGGTCATCATCTCCGGGATCGCGCACAATCGGGACGAGGCACAGATCACGGTGAGCGGCATTCCCGATCAGCCGGGCGTCGCCTATCGCGTCCTGGGGCCAGTCGCCGATGCGAACATCGAAGTCGACATGATCGTGCAGAATGTTGCCCGCGATGGCACCACTGATCTCACCTTCACGGTGCATCGCAACGATCATGAGCGAGCGCTCGACATCCTGCGCGCGCGTCAGGCCGAACTCGGAGCCCGCGAGATCACAGGGGATGTGGCCATTGCCAAGGTGTCGGTCGTGGGCGTGGGCATGCGCAGCCACGCCGGGGTTGCCGCGCGGATGTTTGCGACCTTGGCTGCAGAAGGCATCAACATCCGGATGATTTCGACTTCCGAGATCAAGATCTCCGTCGTGGTCAGCGAGAAGTATGTCGAACTTGCAGTGCGCGCCTTGCACGAGGCCTTTGCGCTTCACAAGAGTCCGGAATGTTAATGCGAAGGTTTCAGGGCCGATATCAGCGGGACATCACAGGATGTGGCCTATCCCCGGATAAGCGGATGGACAGCAAGGAGCTCTAGATGCTGATTCTAACGAGACGAGTGGGCGAAACGGTCATGGTGGGGGATGAAATCACCATCACCGTGCTGGGGGTCAAGGGCAATCAGGTCCGTTTGGGGATCAACGCCCCCAAGGATGTCGCGGTGCATCGCGAAGAGATCTACCAGCGCATCAAGCACGAGCATGATGATGCAGAACCGGGCAACGCGCTCTTGCGTTGAGCGCGCCGCGCAGCTTTACCCGCAAGCCGGTTGCCGATAGAATCGGCGCTCTTCTCGGGTCACGGTCATGTCCAAAGCGGCGGCCGTGGCGACACGTTTACGGAGAGATGGCCGAGAGGCCGAAGGCGCTCCCCTGCTAAGGGAGTATGGGCCAAAAGCCCATCGAGGGTTCGAATCCCTCTCTCTCCGCCATATTCCTGGTCGAGCGGGTGAACGCTGGGCGCTTGATCCGCCTCGCAAGGCGTTCAGGTCCAGCGTTGCTGGCGTACGCCTTGCCATGCAGCTTTGCTTGACTCAGCTGATCCATGATTCTTTTGCGGGCCCGCTCTGCGGTGTGGCGAGTGCTCCGCCGCGGAGCGGTGGCGAAGGCATGTTATGCTCACCAAGCATTCGTTCCATCTGCACCAATGCTCGCGGGAGGATCATCGTGCGCTGCCGATACCGAATCATCTCTTTGCTTTGCCTCCTGTCTGTCGCAACAATTGCTGCGGCGGAATTGCCCAGCGCCCCTGCGCCTGCCGGCGCTGCGGTCTACTTCATCTCTCCCAAGGACGGCGAGCGTATTCGCGGTCCGGTGGTGGTCCGTTTCGGGCTGAAAGGCATGGGCGTCGCGCCGGCGGGCACTGCCAAGGAGGCCACCGGCCATCACCATCTCTTGGTCGATTGGGACCAGCCACCCGTCAAAGGACAACCCATCCCCTCCGATGCGCATCATCGCCATTTCGGCAATGGTCAGACCGAGACCTCGCTGGATCTGGCGCCGGGTCGACACACCTTGCAATTGTTGATGGGCGACGCGAATCACGTCCCGCACGAGCCGCCGGTGCTGTCCGAACGCATCACGATCGAGGTGTTGCCCTGAGTCGGCCGTTCATGCCGTTTGCGCAGGAGCGTCCGCGTTGAGCGTCTTGCAGATCGAAGAGGCAGGTGGTTGTCCCGGCTTGTCCGTGCAAGTCGGCAGGGACGTGAAGGCTGCTTATCTCGCGATGGATGACGGCGCGATGGTCTACGACCTCAACCGCATCAGCACTCCCGGACCGCATTGCTTCGATCCCGAGTATTGGCGAGGGAACGCCCACGTCCTGCCGGTTCCCGGGGGGCGCGCCCGCGTGCTACGTATCGTCCAGCCTGGTCAGGACTGGGTCCTGCGACACTTCCACCGGGGCGGCTGGATGGGCGTCATCACGGCGGATCGGTATCTTTGGACGGGATTGGCGCGCAGTCGACCATGGCGCGAATGGCACCTTTTGTGTGATCTGTACCGGGCGGGGTTTCCGGTCCCGCGTCCGATCGCTGCCCGTGTGCAGCGCATCCAGCGCTGGTGGTATCGGGCGGATCTCATCAGCGAGCGGGTCGAAGGCGAGCCGCTTTCCGTGATCTTGCGCCGAGCCGTGGTGCCCCAGCGGCTGTGGTACCGCATCGGGGTACAGATCCGCCGCTTTCACCGGGCTGGCATTTACCACGCCGATCTCAATCTCGACAATATTCTCATCGAGCCGGATCAGCGGGTTTGTCTTCTGGACTTCGACAAGAGCGGTTGTCGGCCGCCGCGCGCGTCTTGGCAACACGCGAATCTGCGCCGCTTGCGCCGCTCTGTGCTGAAGGCACAGGTTCGTGCACCTGATCTCGCCTTCTCGGCAGGCGATTGGGAAGAACTGCTGAGCGGTTACGCGGAGGGCTGACCGCGCGCGTAGACGTCCGGTAAAGGCGCCGGCCGTTTCTTGAACCGTTCGTGGATCCACAGGTATTGCTCGGGGCAGCGCCGGATCTGCGCTTCCAGTATGCGGTTCTGCCGCGCGGTATCGGCGAGTGGATCATCACTCGGGAAATCCGCCAGCGGCGGGTCGATCCGGATGAGGTATTGCCCGGTTTCCAGGCGACGTTCCATGTAGAACGGCAGCACAGCGGCACCGGTCATGCGCGCCAGACGCGCGGTGCCCGTGTTGGTCGGCGCCGGATGGCCGAAAAACGGCACGAGCGCGCTGTTGCTGCCGCGGTAGTTCTGATCGGGGGCGTACCAAATCGTGCGTCCCTGCCGCAGGGCCCGCACCATGCCGCGGATGTCATGGCGCTCGATGGCATGACGAAAACGGCGCTTGCGGTGGCCACCGAGGAAGTGCTCGATGACCGGGTTGTCCTGTGGCCGGAACAGGATGTCCACATCCGCATGGGGCGCAAACAGCCGGCCGCAGATGTCGATCGACGTGAAGTGCCCGCTCAGCAGGATGGCGCCCTGACCGCGCGCCTGGACCGCCTGCAAATGCTCCAGCCCTTCCAGCACAAGTCGGCCATCGATCGCGGCAGCCGGCGCCCACCACGACATGGGCAGTTCGATGATCCCCATGCCGAGGGACTCGAAATGACGGCGCAGCAGTGTCGCTCGGGCAGCCTCGTCGAGTTCCGGAAAACACAGCGCCAAGTTGCGCTCGGCCACGTGGCGCCGTCGCCGGATGGTGTGGTAGGCCAACCGCCCCAGCGCTCGGCCGGTGGCGAGCTGCATCGGGTAAGGGGTTTGGGCGATTAGCCACAGCATACCCATCAGGATCCATATGGGCCAGTGGCGGGGATGGATCAGGTGCCGTGGTGCTGCCATGCGGAAGTGCTCTGTGCCGAAAGGTGCAGTCTACCAAGACCGTCATGAGCCTGTGTTATGATCCGGCCACTTTCTCAAGGCGCCCGAATATCTTCATATGTATGATTTCAAAGGATTAAAGGCGCTCGTGGCGGGCGACGTAATGCTCGATCGCTACTGGCAGGGCGACACAGTGCGAATTTCACCCGAAGCGCCGGTGCCGGTCGTGCGGGTCACGGGTACCGAAGATCGGGTTGGGGGTGCGGGAAACGTGGCCCTAAATCTCGCTGCGCTCGACATCCAAACGTATCTGGTCGGGTTGTGTGGTGACGACGAAGCCGCCGAACGGCTGCGCGCGCAACTGTCAGCGGCTGGTGTCGATGCACACCTATTGGTCGTGCCTAATTGCCCGACCATCACCAAGCTGCGGATTCTCAGTCGTCATCAGCAGCTCCTGCGCCTGGATTTCGAAACGCCTTTTCCGGATCACGCAGGAAACGATGTTCTTGAAGCGTTTGTCGCCTTGCTTGAAGGGATCGACGTGCTGGTGCTGTCCGATTACGGCAAGGGGACCTTGCATCAGGCGCCGGCCCTGATCGCGGCGGCGCGAGCTGCCGGGATTCCCGTGCTGGTCGATCCCAAGGGAAACGACTTCGGACGCTATCGCGGGGCCACCGCTTTGACCCCGAACCTCAACGAATTTCTCGCCGTGGCAGGATCCGGTACGGTATCGGTCGATCTTGCCGCGGCTGGCGATGAATGGTGCCGCAAACTGGATCTTGAGCGTCTGATCGTCACGCGGGGCGAGGAAGGCATCAGTCTGTTCGACGGCATGGGCGGTCACGATCACTTGCCGGCGCGCGCGCGCGATGTGTACGACGTGACCGGTGCGGGCGATACCGTGATTGCCGTGCTCGCCGCCTGCCGCGCGCGGGGCGTGGCATGGCAGGAGGCTGCCGCTTTGGCCAACGTCGCTGCCGGCTGGGTGGTGGGCTGTCTGGGGACAGTGGCGATCAGCACGGCCCTATTGCGCCAGGCTGCCGGTGAGTTGGTGGATGAGCATCGGGGTATTTTTGAAGCGTCCGCCTTGATCGATGTCGTCGAACGCGCCCGTGCCAAGGGCGAACGGATCGTGATGACCAATGGCTGCTTCGACGTCCTGCACCCAGGACACATCCGTTATCTGGAGCAGGCCCGCGCTTTGGGCGATCGGCTCATCGTGGCCGTGAACGATGACGATTCGGTGCGCCGGCTCAAGGGTCCGCAACGGCCGATCAACCCTCTGGTGGACCGCATGGCCATGCTGGCGGCGCTGACGTGTGTCGATTGGGTGGTGTCATTCAGCGAAGATACCCCTGCGCGCCTGATCGGTGCCGTAAAGCCTGATGTGCTGGTCAAGGGCGGCGACTATGCCATTGATGAGATTGCCGGGGGCGATCAGGTGCGCGCCGGCGGGGGGGAAGTCCGCGTGCTGCCCTTCGTGCCCGGCTATTCGACGACGGGTCTGCTGGAGCGCGTGCGTCGAGGGAAAGGCTGATGTTTCGCCGCCTGTATACCCTGCTGCTGGCGTTGTTGCTCCTGCCGCTGCTGGTGCTGTTTGCCTGGCGGGCATGGCGCCGACCGGAATACCGCGATCGCTGGTGGCTAAGGCTGGGTTTGGGTGTGCCGGTTGTGCCGGCTCAGCAGCCCTGCGTTTGGGTGCATGCGGCGTCGGTGGGCGAAGTGGTGGCGGCAACGGCTCTGATCAAGCGCATACAGTTGCATTTTCCGGACTGGGCTATCGTGATCACGACCGTGACACCCACGGGAGCCGAACGGGTGCGGCGTAATTTCGGCGATACTGTGATCCATCATTACCTGCCGCTCGATTTGCCCTGGATGGTCGGCCGACTGCTCGATCGTCTCCGGCCACGGCTCTCGATCATCATGGAAACCGAACTGTGGCCAAACCTGTTCGCGGCTTGCAGTCGACGCGAGATCCCTGTCTTGCTCGCCAATGCACGGGTCTCGGAACGCTCTCTGGGTAACTACCTGAGGCTGCGCTCCTTGATGCACGAGACTCTCGCCAACGTCACCTGCGCCGCAGCGCAAAGCGCAACCGATGGTGAACGGCTCGCGCAGTTGGGGCTCGACCGTTCCCGCATCTTCGTGACCGGCAACCTGAAGTTCGATCGCGAGCCCCGCGACTCTGATCTGGCCGCACCCGATTGGCGCTCCAGTTGGGGCCCAGGCCGGCGAGTATGGATCGCAGGCAGTACGCATGAGGGCGAGGAGGCGCTATTGCTTGATGCCCTCAGTGGCCTGTGGCACCGGTGGCCTGATCTGTTGTTGGTGTTGGTGCCGCGTCATCCCCAGCGTTTTGAGGCGGTGCGCGCGCTGCTGGATGCCCGTGGTATTCGCTATGCCCGGCGCAGCGCGGGGCAGTGGCCCACACCGGCGATGCCGGTATTTCTCGTCGATACCATGGGAGAGTTGGGGATGCTGTACGAGGCGGCCGATTTTGCTTTCATCGGTGGCAGTCTCGTCCCGGTGGGTGGGCATAACGCGCTGGAGGCCGCGGCCCACGCGGTCCCGGTACTGACAGGTCCATCCACATTCAATTTTCGGGACATTTATGCCGCGCTGCGGGACGTGGGTGCTGCCGTGGTGGTGAACGATGCCGAATCGCTGGCGCATGGGGTCGAGACCTGGCTCAAGGAGCCTGAGGCGGCGCGCCGCGCCGGTGAGCGCGGGCAGCGCTGGATGATGGACAATCGCGGCGCTCTGGATCGGCTGTGGGCCGTGATCGAGACGTACATGGGCGGAAAAACCGCCCACAGCGCATCAGCCGAAATCCCCCCGGGGATCCGAGCGATCGGCTGAGGCTCAATAGCGAGGCAGGGTCGGATCGATTTCCGCGGACCAGGCATCGATGCCACCCTTGAGGTTGTATACGGATGCGAATCCACGGGCGGCAAGAAGTGCGACGACCTGAGCGCTGCGCATGCCGTGGTGGCAATAGACCACAATGGGCCTGTCCCGCGGCAGCGTATCGCAGCGCGCAGGAATCTCCCCCATGGGAATATGGGTGCCCGGAAGGTGAGCAATCGCATGCTCCCAGTCCTCACGCACATCGAGCAACAGCGGCGGGGCAGCTTCCCGGAGCCACATGGACAGGTGGCGAACATCCACGCTTTGCATGTCGGCGTACCCTCAGAACGTGAAGGCAGGTGGACGCGGCGCATTCACCAACGGCGGCAGATAGGTCTCGAACAGACTGCGGCGCACCCAGTGGTCCACATCCACCCGCGTGAACAACACCGCCTCCATCACGGGTTCCGTGCCGATGATCAGCAGCAACCGCCCTCCGATGGTCAACGCCCGATGATAGCCCTCGTGGTAGATCGGTAGCGAGCCGGTGACCACGATCACATCATGCTGTTGTTCGACCCCAGGCAGGCCGATGCTGAGATCGCGGCAACCGAGCGTCACGTTCGACAGATTGCAATCCTCGATGCGGAGCCGGGCTGCTTTGATGAAATCCTCATGAATGTCAACGCTCTGTACATGGCGCGCCAGATTTGCCAGACAGGCTGTGAGGTATCCGCTGCCGGTGCCGACTTCCAGGACCTGATCGAGGGGGGCGATGTCCAGTTCTTGCAGGATACGGGCGGCGATCTTGGGTTCCTCCATCACCTGCCCATGCCCGAGGGGGATCGCCATGTCAGCGAATGCCCAAGCTTGATACGCGGGCGGCACGAAGCGTTCCCGCGGCACGCTTTCCATGATTCCCAACACGCGTTCATCCGAAACGAGCCAGGTACGGATCTGTTGTTCCACCATGCTGATGCGGGCCTGCTTGGGATCCACGAGGCGACACTCCCGGAACGTTGCCTGACGATAGCGCAGAATGGTAGCACGCAGGCATGGTTTTCTTCCTCCCTGGCCTCTGGCGATACAATGCCTTTTTGCGCTACCACGGACACGGCTCGTGAGTGAGCACGCCAAACTGAGGAAATCCTGAGATCATGAACGCCATCCCGTCCGATTCGAAGCGTCTCGAGCATCTGCTGGAAGGGGAACTCACCCAAGGCTATCCAGGCTCCCGCAAAGTCTACGTGCAGGGCTCGAGGGACGACTTGAAGGTCGCCATGCGCGAGGTGACCCAGTCACCCACCCGGGATGCGGCAGGGCTGCTGACGGACAACCCTGCGCTCACGCTCTACGACACCTCCGGGCCCTATACCGATCCTGCAGCCCGCATCGACCTCAAAGCCGGGCTTGCGCCGCTGCGTAGCGGATGGATCGCGAAGCGTGGCGACACGGAACCTTTGGGTGCGCCGAGCTCTGATTACAGTCGACGGCGATTGCAGGATGGCGCGGCCGACAGCATGCGGTTTCCACGCCAGCGGACGCCGCACCGCGCTCGCACCGGCGCCAATGTCACCCAGATGCACTACGCCCGCCGCGGCATCATCACGCCGGAGATGGAGTATGTGGCTATCCGGGAGAACCAGCGCCTGGATGCGTTGCGTGCAACTTACGAGCAGGCCGGACTCTTGCGGCGCCACCGGGGCCAGGCTTTCGGCGCGCGGTTGCCCGAGTTGGTGACACCGGAGTTTGTTCGCGCCGAGGTGGCGGCGGGGCGGGCCATCATCCCGGCCAACATCAACCATCCCGAAAGCGAGCCGATGATCATCGGGCGCAATTTCCTGGTGAAGGTGAACGCCAACATCGGCAATTCTGCGGTCACCAGCGGCATCGCCGAGGAAGTCGAGAAGATGGTCTGGGCGATCCGCTGGGGCGCCGACACGGTGATGGATCTCTCCACCGGCAAGCACATCCACGAGACACGCGAGTGGATCATCCGCAACGCCCCGGTGCCCATCGGTACCGTGCCGATCTACCAGGCGCTGGAAAAGGTCGACGGCCGCGCCGAGGCGCTGACCTGGGAGATCTTCCGCGACACCCTGATCGAGCAGGCTGAGCAGGGCGTGGACTACTTCACCATCCATGCGGGCGTGCGTTTGGGGTTCATTCCGCTCACGGCTGATCGGGTGACCGGCATCGTCTCGCGCGGCGGCTCGATCATGGCGAAGTGGTGTCTCGCCCATCACCGCGAGAATTTTCTCTACACCCACTTCGAGGACATCTGCGAGATCATGAAGGCTTATGATGTGAGCTTCTCGCTGGGCGATGGGCTGCGCCCGGGCTCCATCGCCGATGCCAACGATGCTGCGCAGTTCGCCGAGCTCAGGACGCTGGGCGAGCTGACCCAGATCGCCTGGCGCCACGACGTGCAGGTCATGATCGAAGGGCCGGGCCATGTGCCGATGCAGCTCATCAAGGAGAACATGGACAAGGAGCTGGCCGAATGCTTCGAGGCGCCGTTCTACACCTTGGGGCCGCTCACCACCGACATCGCACCCGGCTATGACCACATCACCTCCGCCATCGGTGCGGCCCAGATCGGCTGGTACGGCACCGCCATGCTGTGCTATGTGACGCCCAAGGAGCATCTGGGCCTGCCGGATCGCGAGGATGTGCGCAAAGGCATCGTCACCTACAAGATCGCCGCCCACGCCGCCGATCTCGCCAAAGGGCACCCGGCGGCGCAGGTGCGCGACAACGCTTTGTCCAAGGCGCGCTTCGAGTTCCGCTGGCAGGATCAGTTCAACTTGGGGCTGGATCCGGAGAAGGCCCGGGAATACCACGACCAGACTTTGCCCAAGGAGGGGCACAAGACCGCCCATTTCTGTTCCATGTGCGGCCCCAAGTTCTGCTCCATGCAGATCACGCAGGAGGTGCGCAGCTATGCCGCGCAGAAAGGGATAGGCGAGTCGCAGGCGTTGGTGCAGGGACTGACGGAAAAGGCGCGGGAGTTTCGGGAGATCGAGGGAGAGCGCATCGGCTGACTACCAGCGATCCCATCGCTTGGGGCGTTTGAGACCGAACAGCCTTGGAATGCCGAGACCGGCCAGGATGCCGATGATCATCACCAAGGCGCCGGCCAGAAAGGTGTCCCGACGACTGCGATCACCCAATCTTTCGGCTTCCTGTTCAAGGGTCTGGATTTCGAGGCGCAGGCTAGCCACCTCCTCACGCAGTTTCTGATTCGCTTCGGCTAGGTGCAATCCTTCCTGGGACAGCTTGAGCGAGTCCCGTAACCGCTGCGTTTCCGCGCGCAGGCGCTCCAGTTCGGGTCCGTTCTGCAGCGTAGCGGTCTCCAGTGCTCTGAGTTGATTGCGCAGGAGTTGGTTTTGTTCCCGCAGTTCAGCCAATTCGCGGCTGGCCTGATCCATGCGAGGCCGCACCGGCGGGGTATTCATGAGCTGGTTGTTGCGCACCCAACCCATCTGGCCGGCCCGGGTGCGGATTTGTGTCCAGCCATTGGGCGATGTCGTTATTACCTCCACCGGCGTTCCTGCGGCGACTTGGCCGGTGACCGCTTGCGTGTCGCCAGGTTGTTGACGTAGCTCGGCACCGAGCTGGTCACTGATGAACCGGTTCTGGGCCGCCGCTGCTGGGGCGCTGATCCAGAACAGGGTCATGATCAATAGCGTGGCTGCTGATCGGCGCAGGGGGCGGACGGCTTTCGGGAGCGAGGAGATCATGGCCGGATACATCCTTTGGCTTTTCCGAAAGCACGGCGCAGGTGGCGCAGCCGGCGCTTGATCCAGTGTGATACGCGTTCGATGGGGAGCCGGCGCAGCCGCGGGAGATCTTCCGGAGCGATATTGTGATAACCGTTGTACTTCAGTTTGATCCACGCGTTGCGATCGAACTGGCGTGCCATCAGGAACAGTCCGCGAGAGATGGGATTCGCGTGGCGCATCATCGCTGCCCCGAAGTCGATCAGGCAAGGGGTGTCGCCCGCGAGAACCAGGAGATTGTCTTTGCGCTTGAGGTCGGTATGCGCCACTCCGCGGGCGTGGATGGCTTCGATGAGCCGCGCAAGCTGATCGAAAAAAGGATCCTCAGCCGTCAGCCGATATTGCGCGCTGCGGAAGGTCTCTCCGTCCATGAAGTCGAGCAGCAGATAGCGACCATCGATCAGGCCATGACAGCGTGGGATACCGGTGAGGCCTTCGAGGCGCTGATAGACCCTAGTTTCACGGTGTATCATCCAGCGTCCAATAGCGCCTGCGAACAGTCCGTTGCGGGGTGCTTTGATGACATAGCGGCCGCTGGCATCGCGATACAGGTAGACTCGGGACTGCGTGCCCCAGCTCAAGGGCGCGCGCCCGGCCTCGATCTGTTCGCGCACGAATCGGGCAACCGCAAGCGGGTCGGGACTGGCGGGTGTGGCGGTTGCCGGAGCCAAACTCATCCCAGCCGTTGGAACAGCGCCCAAAGCCCCCACAGCAGGAGAGCCGCAATGATGGGCTCGCCATTGGTGAGTAGGCTCTGCCGAAACGACCAGCTGCCGCCAAAGGCCTGATCCAGGCGATCGAAGCGCGGCAGCAAGGCGTGGGTGCTGCCCGCCCAGCTTCGCCATTGCTCCTGGAACAGGCGTTCCAGCTTGGTGTCCTCACGCCGGATGGCGGGAGGATAGAATCCCCAGACGACCACAAGGCCCAACGGAATGGACCACCACAGGCCGCTGGCGAGGCAGTAACCCAGCAACAGCGTCAGGTTGCCCACATAGAGCGGATGACGGACCAGCGCGTAGGGACCGTCTTGCGCCAGTTCCTGATCCTTCTTGATGTGTCCGGAAGCCCAGAGCCTGATCAATATGCCGCTTACCACGAGGACTGCGGCGAGCGCAAAAACCGTCTTGCTCGGTGGCCGTCCCCATACGCACAGCAGTGCAACCAGGGTAATGCCCAGGAATTGCCGGTATTTGTCGCGGCGGTGGGTCAGGTTGTGGCGAATGCGCAGGGCCTTGGTCGACATGATGCTCCCGAGCCGGCAGGTCCGGCGTGGGCGCCACTTTATGCCGGCCCTGCGACGGGATCAAGACATGTGTCGGATGCGGGTCGTTGAAAGCAAACGGATCCTTGCGCAGAGGCGCTTTCAGTCAAAGAAAAGGGCCTTCGGAAGGAAGGCCCAAGAGAGTCAACTGGCGATCGCGATCGTTGGCTCAGGGGGTGAATGTGATCCCAATGGGCGTCACCAGATCCGCCACAGCGCCCCCGAAGATGGGAATCGAGGTGACGAGCGTGGTGCGAACCGCCGCATTCACGGGCGGCAGGACGACGCCGTTCACGACGGTCAGGCCCCTGTCGCGGACACCTGGAACCAAGCCAGGCTTGCGGGTGTTCACGGCCTGGTAGATAGGGGCGGCCGGCGTCGCGGCGAGCAGGGCGGTATCGAAGGTATACAGGCTAATGCTCCCAGCATTGAGCGTGTACGTACCAGCTTGGCCGTCGATGGCGGCCAATTCGTCGTAAGTCATGCCTTTCATCTCGGCCTGTGCAGCCAAGGGCAGCACGGCCAGAGCGGAAAGCGCCAGCAGAGTGCGGAAACCTTTCATGAAAATATCTCCCCTTGTGCAGATCTTGTGTGTGAATCTCCCGGCCTGGCGGGGTCGGGTCACTGATCTCACAGCAGGAGACGTGCCATTTTGTAAGATGTTGTTAAAGAAAGGATAAATATTGATGCTTGACTGGGTGCTGCGGCGGCAGGTCATTTTGTGACGTCAGTGGCCGACCTGCTGCGTCACTACTCGATTCGAGTAACCCGCCCCAGTGCTTGTCCCATCCTCACGGATTCACCTGCCTGAGCGCCGGCATCCCACGCGGTGCGGCCAGCCGCGAACAGCAGAATGACCGTGGAGCCCATATTGAAGCGCCCCAATTCTGCGCCGCGCGCCAGGCGTACATCATCCTCGCCGTACGGGCGCCAGACCGGCATCTTCCCATAGGGTGGGGTCACGACCCCAGACCAGACGGTCTGCATGCTGCCGACGAAGATGGCGCCAACCAGGATGACCGCCATGGGGCCGGCGCCGGTGTCGAAGACGGTGATCAGGCGCTCATTGCGGGCGTAGAGGTTAGGTACGGCACGTACTGTGGCTTCGTTGACGCTGAACAGCCGTCCGGGGATATAGCCCGTGCGCAGCAGGGCGCCGGCAAGCGGCATGTGGATGCGGTGGTAGTCGCGCGGCGAGAGGTAAATCACCCCGTAGTTGCCGCCCGCAAAGGTTTGGGTGAGCGTGGCATCGCCGCCGAGCAATTCCAGCAGGGAGAAGCTGCGCCCCTTGGCCTGGATCAGGCTCGTTCCCTGGATGGCGCCGATCTGGCCGATCAGCCCGTCCACCGGGCTGGCGATGACCGTCTCGCCCGGCGCGAGCGGACGGGCGCCGTCCCGCAGGGCCCGGGTGAAAAACGCGTTGAAGTTGGGATAAGCGTCCGGATCGGCGCTCGCCGCCTCGGTGAGGTCGATATCGTAAAGCCTGGAGAAGCCGCGGATCAGCGTGTTCTTGAACGGCCGCCACGTGATCCGGGTCAGCCGGTGCATGAGGCCCGACAGCGCGTGCTGCGGCAGATGCTCCTGTAGCCAGGCATTGGCGCGATCGGCACGGCTCAACGATTCGGTCATGGTTTCCTCGGGCGACGGTGGGGATGAGGGGACGGTGCCGCTGCTCAACCGATGGATGAATACCACGACAGCGGCAAGCAGTAGCAGACCGGCGACGGTTCGAAGCATAAGCATGACGGGCGTGGTTTCGGTTCGGTATGGTCGGCTATCATAGGCGATTGCATGCATGTTAGAGGATGGTCCGTGGCGCAACTGGAACAGGTGGCGGAAAGCCTGCTGACCCTGACCGACTGCATTCGCTGGGGCGCCAGCCGGTTCAACGCCGCAGGGCTGCATTTCGGCCATGGCACCGACAACGCCTTGGACGAAGCGTTTGGTCTCGCCCTGCAGGCCGTGCACCTGCCTTTTGATCTGCACCCGCGTTATCTCGACGCCCGGCTCACCCCGGAAGAGCGGCTCGCCATTCTGCGCTTGTTCGATCGGCGCATCCGCGAGCGTCGGCCGGCTGCTTACCTGACCGGCGAGGCCTGGTTCGCGGGGCTGCCGTTCTTCGTCGACGAACGGGTGCTGATTCCCCGTTCCCCGCTGGCCGAATGGATCGCGCGCGGTTTCGACCCTTGGCTTGACGCTACCACGGTCGGTCGCGTGCTCGACCTGGGCACCGGCAGCGGTTGCATCGCGATCGCCTGTGCGATGGCTTTTCCGGAAGCCAATGTCGACGCGGCGGACATCGATGCCGGCGCGCTGGCGGTGGCTGCGCGCAACGTGGCGCGTCATCGTCTCGAGGACCGCGTCCATCCCGTTCGCAGCGATGTCTACGACGGCCTGCCGGCCCTGCGCTACGACCTCATCATCAGCAATCCGCCCTATGTCGATGCCGCCGATCTGGCGGCGCTGCCGCCCGAATACCGCTACGAACCCCGCCATGCCCTGGCTGCGGGCATCGACGGGCTGGACGTCGTGCGCCGCATCCTCGCCGGCGCGGCGGCGCGGCTGCAGCCGGGCGGCATTCTGGTGGTCGAGGTGGGCAACAGCGCCGAGGCCGTCGCGCGGACCTGGCCCGAGGTGCCGTTCACCTGGCTGGAATTCGAGCACGGCGAGGACGGGGTTTTTCTGCTCACCGCCGAGCAACTGCACGAACACGCGGCGGCGCTGAGCGCGCCCCGGGCGGAAGGATAAGGCGATGTCGGGCAACACCATTGGCCGGCTGTTCACGCTGACCAGCTTCGGTGAAAGCCACGGGCCCGCCTTGGGCGGCATCGTCGACGGCTGCCCGCCGGGATTACCGCTCGATGAGACCATCCTGCAGCGCGATCTCGACCGCCGCCGGCCGGGCACGTCGCGCTACACCACCCAGCGCCGCGAGCCCGATCAGGTGCGTATTCTGTCCGGGGTATTCGAGGGCGTCACCACCGGCACGCCGATCGGTCTGCTGATCGAGAACGTCGACCAGAAGTCGAAGGACTACGCCAACATCGCCGATACCTTCCGGCCCGGCCATGCCGATTACACCTACCAGCAGAAGTACGGTCTGCGCGACTATCGCGGCGGTGGGCGCTCCTCGGCGCGTGAGACCGCCATCCGGGTGGCGGGCGGCGCCATCGCCCGCCACTATCTGGCGACCCGCTTAGGGATCCGCATCCGCGGCTATCTCGCCCAGCTCGGGCCGATCGTGCTCGATCCGGTCGATCTCGACCGCGTCGACGACAACCCTTTTTTCTGTCCCGATCCCGCCCGGGTGGGCGAACTCGAGGACTACATGAACGCCCTGCGCAAGAGCGGCGATTCGGTCGGCGCGCGCGTGACCGTGGTCGCGACCGGCGTCCCGCCCGGCCTCGGTGAGCCGGTGTTCGACCGGCTGGATGCCGATCTCGCCCATGCCCTGATGGGGATCAACGCCGTCAAAGGGGTCGAGATCGGCGACGGTTTCGGCTGTGTGAATGCCCTGGGCACCGCGTTTCGCGATGAAATCACGCCCGAGGGCTTTCTCAGCAACCATGCGGGCGGCGTGCTGGGTGGTATTTCCTCGGGTCAGGACATCGTCGCCAGCATCGCGCTCAAACCCACCAGCAGCCTGCACCTGCCGGGACGCAGCGTGAACCGCGCCGGCGAGCCCGTCACCGTGCGCACCACCGGCCGCCATGACCCCTGCGTCGGCATTCGTGCCACCCCCATCGCCGAGGCCATGGTCGCGCTGGTGCTGATGGATCACTATTTGCGCCACCGCGCCCAGAATGCCGACGTGCATAGCCCGACGCCGATCATCCCCGCCACGCCCGAGCGGTGATGGCGGCGCCTCGCACCGCCACGCTGGCCGGTTTCTACTTCTTCCATTTCGGCCTGCTCGGCCTGCTCATGCCCTATCTGCCGCTCTACCTGCAGGAGCGGGATTTGTCCGGCGGCCTCATCGGCCTGCTGATGGGCTGTTTCATGGGCACCAAACTCATCGGCCCGCCGCTGATCGGACGCTGGATCGACCGGCGCGGGGATCTCGTCGTCCCGCTGCGCTGGAGCCTCGGCGTGGTTCTGGGCGCCTGGCTGCTCTTCATTCAGGCGCAGGGCGCGGCGCTGATGTCGCTGAGTTTCGTTGTGTTCACGCTGGCCTGGAATGCGACACTGCCACCCTTCGAGACCTTGACGCTGCATCGCCTCGGGCCGACTGGGATCGGCGGTTATGGCCGCGTCCGGCTCTGGGGTTCGGTCGGGTTCATCGTCGCCAGCGGCGCAGGCTCGGTCTGGCTGGCCCGATCCGCGATCGCAATTCAGTATCTCCCGCTGGCCGGGCTGATCGGCGTAACAGGCATGCTCGTCTGTGGCTGGCTGCAGGCGCCCACCCGGAGCGCCGTTCGCTCGACACCGCCCGCCGATGGGCGCGCACGGCTGCGCCATCACGGCGTGGCCGCCTTCCTAGTGACGGTGTTCTTGCTCAATCTGAGCCATGGGCCCTATTACGCCTACCTGACGCTCTATCTCGAGAGTCTGGGCTATGGTGGGCGGCAGATCGGTCTGCTATGGGCCTTGGGCGTCATTGCGGAGATCGGGCTGTTCTGGGTGGCGCCCATGCTGTTCCAGCGCTTCAGTCGCCGACACTTGCTGCTGACCGCATTGCTGCTGACGGCACTGCGCTGGATGTTGATCGCGGCTTTGGCGAGCAACCCCGCCGCGCTGGTTGCCGCGCAGATGCTTCATCTGGCGAGCTTCGGGCTGTGTCACGCGGTGGGCATGAGTTATGTGTACGCTCTGTTTCCCGGTCCGCTGCAGGGGCGCGGGCAAGCACTGTACAGCGCGCTCGGTTTCGGCGCGGGTGGCCTGACCGGCAGTGTGCTCGCCGGCCTGCTCTGGTCGGCCGGCTGGCGCGGTGAGGTGTATCTGATGGCTATGTCGGTCGCGGTACTGGCATTGATCGTGGCCTGGTGCGCGCTGCCGAGCGGCGGCACTCGCGCGGTGGCGCCCGCTGGCTGACCCCGATGGCGCTCCGCGTGCAGACGATGGTGTCTGTCTGGTATTGGGATCGTTAAGGGGGCATTAAGGCGGATCGGCGATGCTGGTCCGGCGATTTCGGGAGGACATGCATGTCGTCAGGGTTGAGTGTGCGCTGGTGGAGCATCTTACTGATGGCGGGGATCTTCGCGTCCGCCGGTGCAAACGCCGAGCCGGCGGGATCGGCACGCGCGCCAACCCCGTCACCTCACCCGCTCACGGTGTGGGTGGATGCCGCGCTGGCGCGCGACCCGGCTCAGGAGCTGTTGCCGGCCTTGGCCCGGGAATCGCAAGCCTTGGCGCAGCGCGCCCGGAGCTGGTTTTCGGGGCCTCCGGCGCTGTCGCTGCGCTGGCAGGATGACACCGCCTTGACCGATACCGGACTGCGCGAAGCCGAAGCCGGTGTGGAGTGGCCCCTATGGTGGCCCTCGGTCCGCGAGGCGAGCCGATCGCTGGCAGAGACCAGTGCGTCGCAGGCCGCCCTGCGGTCTCGGTACAACCGCTGGCAAGTCGCCGGCGTGATCCGCGAGCGCCTGTGGTCGCTGGCGCTGGCGGACGCGGATCTGGCGCAAGCGCGCGCGGCCGAGCGCAGCGCGGCCCAGTTGCATGAACAGGTGGTGGCGCGGGTGCGGGCCGGAGACCTTCCGCACACCGATCAGCTCATGAGCGAACAGGAGTATCTGGCGCGCGCAGCCGAGCGCGCTGCATTGGAACGTGAATACGACGCTCAGCGCGCCAGCTTTCAGTTTCTGGTGGGACTCGCCCCCGACCTGCACGGCCTCACGGTCGAGTCGCCAGTGCAGATGGCGGTGGATACCCATCCGGGGCTGGCCGTGCTGGCCCAGGAGGCCAGCCGGGCTGAGGCCGAATGGCAAAAAAGTCTTGCGACAGGTGCCGGAGCGCCGATCATTCAGGTGGGCGCCCGGCGCGAACGGGGCAGTCGGGAAGAAGAGGACGTGAATTCTCTCGGGATCGGGGTGAGCATTCCCTTTGCCGCTGCGACACGCGCCGATGAACGCGCGGCAGCCGAGCGCGCCCTGGCCGAAGCCCGTCTGCGCTGGCGTCAAGGCATTCGCGATCAGGCCGTGGCCAGGCAGGAGGCCGAAGCTGCGCTGCAGTCAGCTGAGGAGTCCTGGCCGCTGATCCAGCGCCGGGCGGACTTGGCGCAGCGTCAGCAGGATCTGGCACAGGCCGCCTTCGCGGCCGGCGAACTCGACCTGATGGATTTGCTGCGCATCCGTGAGCAGACCCGATTGGCGGTTCAGGAAGTGGAGCGCCAGCGCATCCGCATCGGATGGCAACGTGCCCGGCTCAATCAAATCATGGGAGATGTACCGTGAGGCCCTGTTTGCGATGGACGATACTGGTGAGCGCCTTGATCAGTACGCCCGCTCTGGCACGCGAGGAACTTGCGGTGAGTGCCGCGCAGCAAGCCGCCTCCGGGATCCGTACCGAGCGACCGGCGGTCGCTGGCGATCGGCTCGACACGCGTCTGCCGGCGCGGGTCGCGGTGCCGAATGATCGTCTGCGCGTGGTGGGCGCGCGGGTCCCAGGCATCGTGGCCACCCTCATGGTGGGCGAGGGCGAGTCCGTGACCGCCGGCCAGACCCTGGCCGAACTGCAGAGTCCGGAGCTCGCGGCGCTCCAGAGCGAGCACCTCTCGGCCATGAGCCGATTTGCGCTCGCCGATGCGGCGATGAAGCGGGATCGTGAACTGCATGATCTGGGCGTCATCGCCCGGCGGCGCTTCGAAGACACCGAGGCCCAGTGGCGTGAGGCACAGGTTGCGCTCGATCACAGTCGCACCCGATTGACGCTGGCCGGCCTCGATGTCCGGCAGATTCAGACGCTGGAGCGGACGCGCCGCTCGACCGGCACACTCGCCGTGACTGCGCCGATCTCGGGCGTGGTCCTGACGCAATCGGTCAATGCCGGTCAACAGGTCACGCTCGACAGTCCGCTCTACACGCTGGCCGATCTCAAGGTCCTGTGGCTCGAAATCCATGCGCCGCAAGCCATCGCCGCGCGCGTTCGTCTGGGCGATCCGGTGCGCGTTGACAACGGCGCCGTGACTGGGGAAATCATTGCAGTCGGGCGTCAGATCCATGAGACGGATCAGGGCGTTCTGCTGCGCGCGCGCGTGATGCCCGGCGAGACCGTCCTGCTGCCTGGGCAGTTCGTCGAGGTGGCGCTCGGGCTGAAGGACGCCGCCGGCACCTTGCATGAAGTGCCCGCGGCGGCCCTGACGTATCTCGACGGCGCAGCCCACGTCTTCGTCCAGACGCCGACCGGCTTTCGAGCGGTACCGGTGACGGTGGTGAGCGAGAACGGCGAGCGCCGCATCATACAAGGGGCCGTGTCGGCGCACGATGCGGTGGCCGTGGCCGGTGTCGCGGCCCTCAAGGCGCTGGCGAGCGGCATCGGCGGGGGGCAGTGATGCTGGCAGGCTTGGTGCGCTTCGCCCTCGGGCAAAGGCTGCTGGTCTTTCTCGGGGTCATGCTGCTGGCGGGTGCCGGCGTGTGGGTCATGACCAGCATGCCCATCGACGCCTACCCCGACATTTCCACGACCCAGGTGAAGATCGTCGTGAAGGTGGCCGGGCTCACCCCGGAGGAAATGGAAACCCGCGTCAGCGCCCCCATCGAAGTCGAGATGCTGGGGATCCCACATCAGGTGATGCTGCGCTCCACGACCAAATACGCCCTTGCCGACATCACCATCGATTTCGAAGAAGGGACCGACATCTACTGGGCGCGCCAGCAGGTGGCCGAACGGCTGAATGGCGTCTGGGACCGGCTGCCCGCGAGTGTCACGGGCGGAATGGCGCCCATGACCACGCCGCTCGGTGAAATGCTGATGTTCACCGTGGAAGGGGAGGGGCTGTCCCTGGCCGAGCGCCGCAGCCTGCTCGACTGGGTGATCCGGCCGGCGCTGCGCACGGTCCCGGGGGTCGCGGACGTCAATGCGCTGGGCGGTGAGGTACGCACCTACGAGGTGGTCCCGGACATCGAGCGTCTCGCCGCCCAGGGTATTTCCCTGGAGCAGCTGCGCGAAACGCTGGCGGTGAACAACCGCAATGATGGCGCCGGCAGACTTTCCGAAGGGGAAGAAGCCTGGCTGGTGCGTTCGGAGGGCAGCATCCAAAGCCTGGCCGATCTGGCCGGCATCGTGGTGCGCCCCGATCCGGTCGAGCCGGTCCGGCTGTCTGATGTGGCGGATGTGAGGGAGGGGTCCCTGACCCGCTATGGCGGCGTCACCCACGATGGCCGGGGCGAGACGGTCGAGGGTCTGGTCCTGGGGTTGCGTGGTGCCAATGCGCGTGAGGTGGTGCGCGGTGTGCGTGCCAAATTGGATGCTCTGGCGCCGTCCCTGCCGGAGGGCGTTGAGGTCAAGATCTTCTATGACCGTGGCGATCTGGTGAATCGCGCCGTCCACACCGTGAGTCGAGCCTTGCTCGAGGCGGTGGTGCTGGTGCTCGTGCTGCTGGTGCTGTTCCTCGGTGACCTGCGCGCCGCGCTTACGGTGGCTTTGATCTTGCCGCTTTCGGCGCTGGCGACCTTCTTGTGCATGCGCACTTTCGGGCTGACGGCCAACCTGATGAGTCTGGGTGGCCTTGCGATCGCCATCGGCATGCTGGTGGATGCTGCGGTGGTGATGGTGGAGAACGTCGTGACCCACCTGGCTCGCCAGCGCGACGGCGATCGCCTGCCTCGATTGCACGTGATCTACCGCTCGGCGCGCGAGGTGGCGGCGCCCATCACCTCGGGCATCCTGATCATCGTCATCGTCTTTCTGCCGTTACTCAGCCTGCAGGGACTGGAAGGCAAGCTGTTCATGCCGGTGGCGGCCACCATCGTGTTCGCGCTCACCAGTTCCCTATTGTTGTCGCTGACGGTCATCCCCGTCCTGGCATCCGTGCTGCTGGGGCGGGTGAGTCATGTCGAGCCGTTGCTGGTGCGATTGCTGCACCGCGCCTATACGCCGCTGTTGCGCTGGGCGCTGGGTCATCCATCCATCCTCATGGCCATTGCGGGGATACTGCTGGTGCTGGCCGGTGTTCTCTATACCCAGGTCGGCAAAACCTTCATGCCGACCTTGGACGAGGGCACCGTCATCGTTCAGCTCGAAAAGCTGCCGTCCATCACGCTGGAGGAATCGCTGGCGATCGATCAGCGCGTGCAGCAGTCGCTGATGACCTTGCCCGAGGTGATCGGGGTCGTGGCCCGCACGGGCAGCGACGAACTCGGACTCGACCCCATGGGGCTGAACGAAACCGACAGCTTCCTGCAGCTCAAGCCCCCGGCTGAATGGCGCATGGCCAGCAAGGAGGAGCTGTTGGCCGCCCTGCGCGAGAAGCTCGACGGATTCACCGGCCTGAACTACGTGTTCAACCAGCCCATCGAGATGCGCGTCTCGGAAATGCTGACCGGCGTGCGCGGCGATCTCGCGGTCAAGATCTTCGGGCCGGACCATGCCACGCTGACCCGGCTCGCGCATCAGATCGGCGGCATTTTGCAATCGATCCCCGGCGCCGAGGACGTATACATCCCGGCCAGCGAGGGGGCGCTGTACTTCCGCCTCGTCCCCGATCGCCTGGCACTGGGACGGCTCGGGTTGAGTGTCGAGGCGCTGCAGGATCAGCTGCGCATGCTGGTCGAGGGATGGCCCGCGGGTATCGTCTATGAGGGGGATCGGCGCATTGCCCTGATGATCCGTGGGGATACCGATCTGCGCCGCGCTCCGGGCGACTTCCTGGCGCAACAGGTCGTCCTGCCCGACGGCCGGTGGGTGCCGCTGGCCAATCTGGTGTCGGTCGAGCGCACAGAGGGGCCAGTGGCCATCAAGCGCGAGCAGGGCGTGCGCAACGCCGTGGCCATCGCCAACGTCGGGGGTCGCGACCTGGTCGGCTTCGTTAAGGAGGCGCAGGCTCGCATCGCCCAGGAGGTCAGCTTGCCAAGCGGCTATTACTTCGCTTGGGGCGGCGAGTTCGAAAACCAGCAACGGGCGGCCCAGCGCTTGGCGATCGTGATCCCCTTGGCCGTCGGATTGGTGTTCCTGTTGCTGTTCTCCACGTTCGGTTCGATTCGTCAGGCGGTTCTGGTATTGACCAACATTCCCTTCGCCATGATCGGCGGCGTCATCGCCCTGTGGGTAACGGGCGAGTATCTTTCGGTGCCCGCGTCAGTCGGTTTCATCGCGCTGCTCGGGATTGCTGTGCTCAACGGTGTGGTAATGGTTAGTTATTTCAATCAGTTGCGGGCAGCCGGGCGGTCCTTGGAGGCGACGGTGATCGAGGGCGCCCAGCGGCGGCTGCGGCCGGTACTGATGACTGCCAGCATCGCCGCGCTGGGTCTCGTGCCGCTGTTGTTCGCCACAGGTCCCGGCAGCGAGATCCAGCGGCCGCTGGCCATCGTGGTCATCGGCGGACTGGTGTCCTCCACGCTGCTCACCCTCCTGCTGCTGCCCGTCCTCTATCGCCGCTACGGGGAGGGGGGGCGATGAACGAACGCGCAACGATGCTCGCGGACGGCACACTCGTGCTGGTGACACTGGTCGTGTCGCCTGCCGTTTCCGATGCGGTGATCGACTGGTTGTTGCAGCAGTCCATGATCCAGGGCTTCAGTTCGCATGAAGGCATGGGTCACGGGCATGACCCGCAGCAGCTCACTGTTACCGAGCAAGTCGCGGGCTGCCGGCCACGGACCTTTTTCAGCGCCATCTTGCCGCACACCGCGCTGGCAGCGTTTCTCGAGGGTTTGCGGGCGGACCTTGCGGGGATGCAGGTGCACTACTGGGCCACACCCGTGCTGGCTCATGGGCGCCTGGACGACGTCGATTCGTCGCCAAGCGCAGACCCCTGAAGCTGACCCCCTCGATGCCGGCGCTTGTCTCCCAAGGCGTCCCAGCTTGGGCACTGTATCGTGGACGCCCTGCGGCGGCTAAGTGATGACTGCCGCAGGAGGGTTGTGGGTGTTTCAGTACCGGTATTCCCCGTTCTGGATCGCTTGGTAGATCGGCAGGGTCAGCAAGGTGTAGGTGTCGGTGCCCGGCAGCCACACATAGATCGGATCGGACACCTTGTTGACGTCGAAGCCGTCCGATTTCAGGTCGGTCTTCTTGTACTTGAAGGTGCCGGTGGTCTCCATCTGCTCGCGCAGGCGCAGGAAGATCGGCACCGCGTAGTGCGGCAGTTCCTTGCGCATGAAAGCCAGCAGCGCCTTGAAGTCGATCTCGGACTCGGGGATGGAGGGGGTGATGGCTGCCATGCCGGCGCGGCCGTCGGTGTTGGGAATCTGCACCCCATAGACCACGGCTTCATCGATGTGCGGGTGGCTGCTCAGGATGCTTTCCAGTTCGGTCGTCGAGACGTTTTCGCCCTTCCAGCGGAAGGTGTCGCCGGTGCGGTCGACGAACTGGTAGTGTCGGCAGCCGATGTGGCGGATCAGATCCCCGGTGTTGAAATAGGCGTCGCCCTGCTTGAACACGTTGCGCAGGATCGCGGCCTCGGTTTTTTCTTTCTGGGTATAGCCGACGAAGGGCGTGGCCCTGGTGATCTTGCCCAGCAGCAGGCCCGGTTCGCCATCGTCGGCCGGGATCAGATAGCCCTCGGCGTTGCGCATTGGTTGCTCGGTTTCCTTGTCGTACTTGACCAAAGCGATGTTGCCGCCGCCGAAGCCGATGGTGTTGTCCATGTTGAAGATGTTCAGGAAGGCAACGTTGCCTTCGCTGGAGGCATAGAACTCATAGATGTTCTCGATGCCGAAGCGCTGGCGGAATTCCTTCCAGATGGTCGGTCGCAGCCCGTTGCCGATCATCATCCGCACTGGATTGTTAGCGTCATTGGCCTCGGGCGGACGGTTGAGGAGATAGCGGCACAGCTCGCCCACATAGCCGAAGCCGGTGCAACGGTAGTGGTGGATGTCCTTCCAGAATTCGCTGGCGCTGAAACGGCGACGGATGACCACGGCAGCCGGACCGGAGACGACTGCGCCCCAGCATACCAGCAGGCCGGTGGCGTGGTAGAGCGGCAGGGTCAGATAAAAGACATCATCAGGCCGCATGCCGGAGATCACATACCCGAAGCCGGCGTGGGCCGCCAGCCAGCGCTCATGGTTGGTGATCGAGGCCTTGGGCATGCCGGTCGTGCCCGAGGTGTAGATGTAGAACAGGAAATCCGATTTCGTGACCGTGGCGGTGGTCGGCGGGTTGGCATCGCTCATGCCTGCGAGGATGCGGGCGAGGTTATGGTAGCCCGCCGGCTCTTCGCCGAAATCCCGCGTCGTGTCGCGATCGGCCATGAAATAGAAGGCATCTGCCGGAAGCTCGAGTTCGCGCTTCACCGCCTCCAGCGGAGCCACCAGTTCCTCGGCCACGATGGCCGCTACCGGCTTGACCAGGTTGACGCTGTGGGAGAGCACCTTGCCGGTCTGCGAGGTGTTGATGAGCGCCGCCACGGCGCCGACCTTGGCGATGCCGACCGCGCAGAACAGGAACTCTGGGCGGTTTTCCATGAACAGGGCCACCACGTCGCCCTTCTTGACGCCTTGCTGGATCAGAAAATGGGCGACCCGGTTGGCCTGGGCGTTGAATTCCTTGTAGGTGTAGCGCCGATCCTGATAGAAGATGGCAGGATTGTCCGGGTAGCGCCGCGCCGAGTCTTCAATCACCGAACCCAGCGAGACGTGATGACGCAATGGATTCAGAATCAAGCCGGCCTTGACGAAGTTGGGGATGCGGGCGATCAGCCGGGGGGTTTGCTTGATCACGTCACCCAGGTGAATGCGGTCGGTGCTCATGAAGCCGGGTCTCCTGATGCGTCGGTCGTGGCGGATGCGATGGGATTGGACAGGCTCGGATTCGGGGGGATCAGCCGGCAAGCCAAACCAAGCGATTGAAAGGGCAAAAAGATTAATGCAGCGTGGTAGACGAGTCAAAACCATGAGCTTGAGCTTTGAGTCATCTCCGTCGCATGGCCGCGGCCTGCGGCCTGCGGCTGACGCCGAATTGTCATTTGTGATGGTTACAGTCTGCGCGCCACCGGTTTTCTGGGGGGCAGGCCGACTGGATGGCAATGGATGATGACTATGGTCGGTCTGGGTCGAAGCATTCTGAGCACACGTACACCGCTGCTCGTGGCCATCACCCTTGCAGCCTCGATGCTGGTTCATCTGCGTTGGCTGGCGATGCCCGTATCGATCGCGCCCCTGCCCCAGGATCCGCCGGTGGGGGATGCTGCCACGGCCGCCGACAGGCTCGCGCAGAGTCTCGATCATCCCTTGCTGCCGGCTGCGGAGCGGAGCGCTTCGGTGGCCACAGCGCCGCAGGAGGCGACGCTCGACGCGCGCCTGCGCGGGGTCAGCACCGGCCTGAAGGTGCCGGTCGCGATCATCGACCACGCGGGTCAGACCCGGGTGGTGGGTGAAGGGGATGTCCTGGGCGCGGCGCGGGTCGATCGCATCCTGCCCGATCGGGTTTTGCTCGAACATGAAGGCCGGCTCGAAACGCTGTTCTTGCGTCGCGCGGCACCAGAACAATCCGGTGCGGGGTCGCCCTCCACCGATGCCGGGGCAGAGGTCTTGGGGGCGCGCGATCCCGATATGGATCAGTGGATGAACGATCTTTCCGAGGCGGATCCGGAAACGGCCGCCTGGCTGCGCGAAAGGATGCGGGAACTGCATGATCAACAGGCGAATGACTGAATCCCTCCGGCGTCGTGCCGGCCTGCTGCTGATACTGTTCCTGCTGATGCTGCAGACGCCGTTCCCTGTCGGTGCCGCCGAGCCGGTGACGCTCAACTTCCAGGAAGCCGATCTGGCCGCGGTCATCGAGACGGTGGGCCGTATCACAGGGCGCAATTTCGTCGTCGATCCGCGCGTCAAGGGCCGGGTGACAGTGGTCTCTCCCGGTCCTTTGACGCCCGCCGAGGTCTATCAGATCTTTCTGTCGGTGCTCGAGGTCAACGGCTATGCCGCGGTCGACGAAGGGGCGGTCACCAAGATCGTGCCTGACGTCAACGCGCGCCAGAGCGGCACCCCGGTGCGCATCGGCGCCACCGAGCCGGCCGGCGCCGGCCTCGTCACGCAGGTCGTCCCGCTGCGATACATTCCCGCCGCCCAGCTGGTGCCGGTCCTGCGGCCGCTGGTGCCGCAAAACGGCCTGGTGGCCGCCTATGCCGATACCAACACGCTGATCATCTCGGATCTCGCCGCCAACGTCGGGCGGCTGGTCGAGATCGTGCGCAGTCTCGACCGGCCGACCCACAACCAGCAGGAGGTCGTCGCGCTCACCCAGGCCTCGGCGGGCGAGGTCGCGCGCGCGCTCAAGGCCCTGGCCGGTGAGGGCGCGGCCGGACAGGTGGTCGCCGATGAGCGCACCAACAGCGTGATCCTGAGCGGCGATGCGGCCACACGCGCGCGGCTGCGCCAGTTGGTCCAGCAGCTCGACGGGCCGCGCAGCGCGGGGAGCAACACCTATGTCGCCGCGCTGCGCTATGCGCGCGCCGAGCAGGTGGCGCCCATCATTGCCAACATCCTGGGCGGCAGCCTCGCCGGCAAGACGGGCGACGGCGCCGCGCCGGCCGTGCCGGCGGGGACCGACAAGGCGCGGGTGCAGGCCTATCCCGCGACCAACGCCGTGGTGATCACCGCCTCGCCCGATCAGATCGCCACCGGTCGTTCGGTGATCGAGCAACTCGACATCCGTCGGCCGCAGGTCATGGTGGAGGCGCTCATCGTCGAGGTCTCCGCCGATCGCAGCAAGGAAATCGGCGTGCAATGGGCCATCAGCGGCATCGCGGACGGCTCGGGGCCGGCTGGTCTGATCAACTTCGCCAACAGCGGCCTTAGCCTGGGGACGCTGGCCACCGCCTTTCTGGGCTCGGGCACCGGCGGCGATACGGGCGGCACGGGCGCCGCTGTCGCGGGTCTCGGCACCGGCGGTTCGTCCGGGACGAGTGCGCTCAACGTGGGCGATGGCGGCACGCTGGCCATCGGCAAGGTCAACGGCAGCGGCACCGACTGGGCTGTCCTGTTGCGCGCCCTGCTCAGCGACACCGACACCAACATCCTGTCCACCCCGACCCTGCTCACGCTGGACAACGAGGAAGCCGAGATCGTGGTGGCCCAGACCGTGCCCTTCCTCACTGGGCAGTTCACCAACACCGGCGCGGGCAACTCGGCGCTCAATCCCTTCCAGACCATCGACCGCCAGGACGTGGGCCTCACGCTCAAGGTCAAGCCCCAGATCAATGAGGACGGCACCGTGCTGCTGGCGGTGGAGCAGGAGGTCGCCAGCGTGGAGCAGGCCAGCAAGGCGCGCATCGGCGCGGTGGACGTGGTCACCAACAAGCGCGCCATCAAGACCAACGTGCTGGTCGACAACGGCGCCACCATCGTGCTCGGCGGTTTGATCGACGATCAGCTCTCCGAGGGGCAGAGCCGCGTGCCGGGGCTGGCGTCGATCCCGGTGCTCGGGGCCCTGTTCCGCTTCGACAACAGCCGCGTGGTCAAGCGCAACCTGATGGTATTCCTGCGCCCCACCGTCCTGCTCCTCGCCCAAGACAACGTCATCGCCACCCACGGCAAGTATCAGGCGATCCGCGAGCAGCAACTGCGTCTGCGCGAGCAGCCGATGCGCAAGCCCACGCTCTTGCCCGAGGTGGCGCCGGGCGAGGAAATGGCGCCCATCGAGGAGGGCGGCGGTGTCCGTCGCTGAAGAAGGCGGCGCGCTGCCCTTCAGTTTCGCGCGCCGGCACGGGCTGGTAGTGACCGAGCTGCATGCCGATCACGCGTTGATCGGCTACCGGCCCGATGCCCGGCTCGAGGTGCTGGCCTGCCTGCGCGCGCGGCTCGACCGGCCGCTGCGGCTCATCGAACTTTCGCTCGAGGATTTCGAAACGGCGCTCAACCGCCTCTACAGCGGCGAGGGCGGCGCGGCCGCCGAAGTGATCGACAGCCTGGACCAGGCCGGCGACCTGCACGATCTCGCGCTGGCCCTGCCCGAACCAGCCGATCTGCTCGAGCAGGCCGACGATGCGCCCATCATCCGGCTGATCAACGCCATCCTCACCGAAGCGGTGCGCGAGGGCGCCTCGGACATCCACTTCGAGCCTTTCGCCAAAACGATGCGCGTGCGCCTGCGTGTCGATGGCGTGCTGCGCGAGGTGCTGCGCCCCAAGGCCGCGCTGGCGCCGCTGCTGGTCTCGCGCATCAAGGTCATGGCGCGGCTCGACATCGCGGAGAAACGCGTGCCCCAAGACGGCCGCATCTCGCTGCGCGTGGCCGGCCGTCCGGTGGACGTGCGGGTGTCGGTGCTGCCCTCGGGGCACGGCGAGCGGGTCGTCATGCGTCTGCTCGACCAGCAGGCCGGACGGCTGTCGCTGAGCGAGATCGGCTTCGAGCCGGCCGAGCGCGAGCGCCTGCTGTCCTGGATCGCCGAGCCGCATGGCATCGTACTCGTCACCGGGCCGACCGGCTCGGGCAAGACCACCACGCTCTACGCTGCCCTGAGCCATCTCAACGAGGCCAGCCGCAACATCATGACCGTGGAGGACCCCATCGAGTATTTCCTCGAAGGCATCAGCCAGACCGCGGTCAACACCAAAGTCGACATGAGCTTCGCCCGCGGGCTGCGGGCGATCCTGCGCCAGGACCCGGACGTGGTGATGGTGGGAGAAATCCGCGATCTGGAAACCGCCCGCATCGCGGTGCAGGCCAGCCTGACTGGGCATCTGGTGCTCTCAACCCTGCACACCAACAGCGCCATCGGCGCCGTGACCCGCCTCGTGGACATGGGCATCGAGCCGTTCCTGATCGCCTCGACCCTGCTCGCCACCACTGCGCAGCGCCTGGTGCGCCGGCTGTGTCCGGCGTGCAAGCGCGCCGAACTGCCCGACGCGCGCGAACGGGGCCTGCTGGGCCTCGATGCAGACACCGACATGCCGATTTATCACCCCGTCGGCTGCCCGGCCTGTCGCTACACCGGCTATCGGGGCCGCACGGCGATCTACGAGATGATCGGCATCGACGCGCGGCTGCGCCACATGATCCACGATGGCGCGCCTGAAGCAGACATGGCGCGTGTCGCCCGCGAGCAATCGCCCCCCTTGCGCGAGGCGGGGCTGGCCAAGGTGCGTGCCGGCATCACCACGCTCGACGAAGTGCTGCGCGTCAGCCGGCAGGACTGATCCATGGCGGCGTTCCACTTCGAAGCCATCGACGCGCGCGGCCGGCATCATCGCGGGGTGCAGGAAGGCGACCATCCGCGCCAGGTGCGGGCCCGGCTGCGCGAACAGGGACTGACGCCGCTCGAGGTCACGCCCGTGGTCGAGGCCGCCGAGCGTCGCGGCCGGCTGCGCGCCGGGCGGGTGGGGGTGCGAGCGCTGGCGCTCATGACCCGCCAGATCGCGACCTTGCTGCGCGCCGGCGTGCCCCTGGCCGAAGCCCTGCAGGCGGTGGCCGCCCAGACGCCCAAGCGTGCGCCGCGCGCCATTTTGCTCGCGCTGCATGCCCAGGTGAGCGAGGGCCAGCCGCTCGCCGGCGCCATGCGTCGCTTCGCGGGGACCTTTCCCGCTGATTACATTGCCACGGTCGCGGCGGGCGAGCAGACCGGCCATCTCGACGCCGTGCTGGAGCGGCTCGCCGAGCACACCGAGAATCGCGACCGGCTGCGCCGCAGCGTGACTGCCGCGTTGATCTACCCCGCGCTGCTGAGCCTGGTATCGGTCGGCATCGTCGTCGCCATGCTGGTGTTCGTGGTGCCCGAGGTGGTGCAGGTGTTCACCGGCCTGGGCCGGCCACTGCCCTGGCTGACCCGCGTGCTCATCGCTCTCAGCGCCTTTCTGCGCGACTGGGGGCTCGCGATCATGGCCGTGGGCGCGCTGGGGCTCGTGGCCGTGCTGCGTGCGCTGCGCCGTGAGAGCTTTCGGCGTCGCTTCGAGCAGGTGCTGCTGCGTCTGCCGCTCGTCGGCAGCCTGCTGCTCGGCAACGACATCGCCCATTTCACGCGCACCTTCGGCCTGCTGGTGAGCAGCGGCGTGCCCGTGGTGGAGGCCCTGCGCATCGCCGCGGCGGTGCTGTTGCGCCTGCCTCTGCGCGAGGCGGCGCTGGCGGCGGCCGAGCGGGTGCGCGAGGGTGCTACGGTATTCGCCAGTCTGCAGCGCACCGGGCGCATCCCACCCATGACTCTGCACCTGATCGCCAGTGGCGAAGGCAGCGGACGCTTGGGCGAGATGCTGGAGCGGGCGGCGCAGCAGCTCGAACAGGATCAGGAAGCCTGGATCACGGCGGCCGTGCGGGTGCTCGAGCCGATGCTCATCCTGCTCATGGGCGGGATCGTGCTCATCATCGTGCTCGCGATCCTGTTGCCGATCTTCGATCTGAATCAACTCATGGCCTAGGGAGCGATCATGGACAAGCGCAAGCGCGCGGCGGGCTTTACCCTCATCGAGATCATGGTGGTGGTGGTGATTCTGGGCATTCTCGCGGCGCTCATCGTGCCGAACATCATGGACCGCCCGGACATGGCGCGGGTGACCCGGACCAAGCAGGACATCCGGGCGCTGCAGACCGCGCTCAATCTTTACCGCCTGGACAACTACCGCTATCCGACCACCGACCAGGGGCTCGAGGCCCTGGTCGAGCCGCCGACGATCGAACCCCTGCCGCCGGCCTACCGCAAAGGCGGCTATCTGGAGCACATGCCCAAGGACGCCTGGGGCCGGCCCTATCTCTATCTCAGCCCGGGCTTGCACGGCGAGGTCGACATCACCAGCCTGGGTGCTGACGGCCAGCCCGGCGGCGAAGGGGTCAACGCCGACATCCAGAGCTGGAATCTGGATTAGGGCGTGCGACGCGCGGGCGGCTTCACGCTGGTGGAAGTGATGGTGGTGCTGGTCGTCATCGGCATCGTCAGCGCGGCGGTCTTGCTGTCCATGCGCGGGCCCGATCCGGGGCGCGTGCTCGCGCGCGAGAGCGATCGGCTGGCCCTGTGCCTGGAACGCGCTTTCGACACCGCCGTGGCAGGCCCAAGGCATTTCGGTCTGTACCTGAACGCGCAGCGCTATGGTTTTCTCGTCTACCGGCACGGCACGTGGCAGATACCGGCCGATCCGCCGTGCGCCGATCACGCCTGGCCGGCCGGCTTGCGCTGGCGCGCCGTGGTCGAAGGCCGCGCGCTCCCCAAGACCCGTCCCGGCGCCGTCCTGCCGCAGATCTACCTGCTCGGCAGCGGCGAGGTGAGCCCGTTCCGGATCGAACTGGCGCACGCCGGCGCGCGGCGCGTCGTCACGGGCACCGACTGGGGCGAGATCCGCAGCACGGCGCTGGAGCCCTGAGCCGATGCACCGGGACGCCGGATTCACCTTGCTCGAAGTCATGATCGCGCTGCTGGTCACGGCGCTGGCGCTGGCGGCGCTGGTTGGCGCGGCGGGGCGCGCGGCGTCGGATACCGGACATCTGCGCGACCGGACCGAGGCGGCATGGGTGGCCCAGAACGTGATCACCGACCTGCGGCTGGCCCCGGAATGGCCAGCGCCCGGCACACAGCGCGGCGAGGCGCTGATGCTGGGGCGGCGCTGGTTTTGGCAGGTGCGCATCACGCCCGTCGCCGATCCGGACCTGCGCCGGGCCGAGGTCTTCGTGGCGCGCGATGCGGACGCCGCGGACGTGCTCGGCCGCTGGGTCGTTCATCTGGGCCGGCCATGACGCGGCGCGTGGCCGGATTCACCTTGCTGGAGCTGCTCGTGGCGCTGATGGTGTTTGCGGTGATTGGGGTGCTCGCTTATCAAGGGCTGCGCGGCGCCGTGCGCGCCGAGGAGGCGACCCGCGAGGCGCAGATGCGCTGGGCAGCCTTGCAGCGCGCGCAGGCCCTGTTCGAGCGCGACATCAGCCAGCTTGCCCGGCGCAGCGTGCGCGACGCTCGTGGCGATACCGAGCCGCCCTTGCGCGCACGGCCGGGCGCCTTGCAACTGGTGCGCGCGGGCGTGCCCAACCCGCTGGATTTTCCGCGCTCCGATCTGTTGCGTGTGCAATACCGCCTGCGGGACGGCCGCTGGGAGCGCGCGGCAAGTCCGGTCCTGGACGCCGCACCGGGAGATGCGCCGTCGTTCACGACCGTGTTCTCGGGCGTGCGCGCGGCGGATCTGAGCTGGCTCGACGAGGAAGGCCGTTGGCGCGCCGACTGGCCACCATCCGGCGCCGCGCCGGATGCCTTGCCGCGCGCGCTGGCATTGCGTTGGGACATCGAGGATTGGGGCGTGCTGGAGCGCCGCTGGGTGTTGCCGTGAACGGCGCGGGGCGCTTGGGCGAACGGGGTGTGGCGCTGCTGGGCGCCGTGCTGCTGGCAGCGCTCGTGACCGTGCTGGCGGTGTCCTGGCTGGAGCGGCTCGACGCCTTTGGCGGACGCACGGCGGGGATGCTGGAAGAGATACGGGCGGCGCAGGATGTGGCGAGTCTCGAGGCCTGGGCGGTCGCCGTCCTGCGGCGCGACAGCCGTGGCCCGGCCGTGGACCATCCTGGCGAGGATTGGGCGCGTCCCGCGCTCGCACCCGAGATGCAGGGCGGCACCGTGGCCGGGACGCTCACCGATCTGCAGGGCCGGTTCAATCTCAATGCGCTGGTCATCGCCGGCCAACCCAATGCGCCGGCGATCCGGCTCTTCAAGGATTTGCTGCAACGGCTGGACTTGCCGGCGGTGCGTGTCGAAGCCATCGTCGACTGGATCGATGCGGACAATCTGGCCTTGCCCGGCGGCGGCGAAGATGCGCTCTATCTGCGCGCCGAGCCGCCGTATCGCGCCGCCAACGGGCCGCTTGCCTCCGTGCAGGAGCTGCGTTTCGTGGCCGGCATCGACGGCGCCGCGCTCGCCCGTCTGGCGCCGTATGTGACGGCCCTGCCCGAGCCCGCGGCAATCAACGTCAACACCGCGCCGCCCTTGCTGCTCGAGCTGCTCTCGGGCGGGCAGAGCGGCGCGGCGCTGGCCCGCCGCCGGCTGGTGCGGCCGTTTGCCAGCGTGCAGGACTGGCTGGCGGCGGCGCCGAGCGCCCCGGCGGATTATGCCGAGCTCGTGACCACGGCGAGCGGTTATTTCGAACTCGAGGCCCGCGTCACTGCCGCCGACGGCACGCGGCGTTACCTTACCCAACTGCGGCGCGACGGCCAGCGGGTTTCCGTCTGGGCGCGTCAGAGGACTGAAGTCGATGCGTGACGGCTTGATTCATCTCGGCGTCGATGTTGCCGTGCCCCCTGTCTGGTGGCCCGAAGGCGTACCGGTCGCTCCGACGGGGGAGCCATCGCAGGCGGCACCGGCGAGCCGGACGCCGGTCTGCGCCCTGGCGCCGACCTCGCGGCTGTTGCTGCAATCCGTGCAGATCCCGGCGCGACGCCGGTCCGCCCTCGCGCGCGCCGTACCGTTTGCGCTGGAGGAATTCCTTCCCGGCGAGGTCGAGGACTACGCCTTTGCCATCGGTCCGCGCCAGAGCGACGGAGCCATCCCCGTCGTTGCCGCTGCTCGCACCGATCTCGGCCGCTGGCGCGCGCGGCTTGGCGAGATCGGACTGGCAGAGGTGCCGCTGCTGCCGGCCTGCCTCGCGCTCACCTGGGAGCCGGGCTGCTGGACGGTGGCGATGGGGCCGGGTGGAGAGACCAGCGTGCGCACCGGACGCTGGTCGGGGTGGGGATGCGAGGCGGACGTTCTCGAGTCCCTGCTGCGTCGCTGGCTCGGTGAGTCGGCCGGGCGTCCCGCCCGGCTGTGCATCGTCGGTGCCGACGCGCTGGCCGACCGGCTCGCGGCCGCATGGCCCGATGTGGCGATTTCCCGGCTGCCGCCTGCGGTGGGCTGGCAGGCGCCGGATGCCGAGGCCCTGGCTGCTTTCGGGCTGGATGGCCTGGGCGGCGCGCGCGAGGACGGCGTGTCCGCGCTGCTCAAGCGCTGGCGCCTGCCCCTGGCCGTGGCGGGCCTGTGGGCCGCGCTCGCGGCAGCGGTTCCGGCTTATCGCGCCGCCACGTTGGAGGACGAGCGCGAGCGCCTCACCGAACAGATGGCGCAGCTCTACCGCGACACCGTCCCCGGCGCCCGCCGCGTGGTCGACCCCGCCGCCCAGATGGCCCAGCAACGGGCACTCCTGCAGCGCGGCAGCGGCCCCGACCCCTTGCTCGCCCTGCTCGGGGTCATCTCGGAACCCTTGTCCGGCCTGCCAGGCTACGCGCTGGAGGGGTTGCGCTACCAGGACGGCGCGCTGGAACTTGCCGTGCGCACCGACGATTTGGCCGCGCTGGAATCCCTGGCACCGAGGCTGGCGCAAGCCGGGGTCGGCATGAGTCGGCTCTCGGCCAGCGCCGATGCCGACGCCACGCGCACGCGCATCCGTCTGGAGTCACGGCCGTGAGCCCGCGCGCCTGGTGGACCGAACGCAGCGTGCGTGAACAGCGCCTGCTCGCCGTGGCCGCGCTGGTCGTGATCGCGGGCGGCTGGATCGCGGGCGTGGTCCGGCCGCTGCTGCATCATCTTCACGGCCTCGAAACCGCGCTGGCCGTCCAGCGCGCGCAATGGGCGCAGATGCAGGCCGATGCCGCCGCGATCCGTGAACTGCGCCCGCGCGCGGCCCCGGCGGACGCGGATGCCGGCGCGCAAAGCCCGCTGCTTGCTGCGCGGCAGACGGTGCGCGATCTGGCGCTCGAACCCTTCGTCGGCGCGGCGCAGAGTCAGGGCGACACGGCGGTGCAGCTCAGCTTCCACGATCTGCCCTATGAGAGCCTGTTGCGCTGGCTCGACCTGCTGCCGGCGCGCGCCCTGCGCGTACGCGCCTTGAGCCTCACGCCGCTTGCAGCGACCGGACGTTGCCAGGTTCAGGTCACGCTGGAGCGCGCACCGTCCTGATCCCGCGTCTTGCTCGTTTGCCGGGATGCGGCGGCCTATTGCCGAGCGACCGGCGCGGCTGAGTCGATCCAGCCGCGTCTCCGCGCGTGCCCGGCATCATTTGTCTTCATCACCAGCCGGAAAGGCCTCCACCGCAGGCAGACGATAGCGAGCCGCATCGACCTCCTTCCAGCGCTTGAGACGCTCGGCGTCCTTCACGCTCGCGTCACACACCTTGCGGCTGACCCAGCCCTTGCTGGCCTGCAGGTAACACAGTCGCCAGCCGTCGTAAGTGCCGTCCAGGCTCAGTCGGCGGCCACTCAGGATGTCGCGGTAGGACTGCTCCAATTCGTAGGTTTGCCGGTCTGCCTCCACCGAGCGCTCGGATCGGTAACCGCGGTGGCACGCATCGGGTGCATCCTCGGCGCCGGCCCACAGGACGGCGCCAAGCAGCGTGCCGCCCACCAAGGCAAGAGTGAAAGCGCGCGTTGGCTCCATGGCTGTTCTCCTTCCGATCCGGCGTGTGAGCTTGCCGTCATCCCTTCTTTTTCAGGTCTTCGGTTGGTCCTCGAGAAAAGCGCACATTGCGCCTTCAAATTGCAGTCTTAATCCCTTCTTTTTCAGGTCTTCGGTTGGTCTGTGCTGTCATCCGCATCCTATGCCGATGACGATGTCTTAATCCCTTCTTTTTCAGGTCTTCGGTTGGTCACCATGGCATTGCATACGATGACGCTATGCGTCGTCTTAATCCCTTCTTTTTCAGGTCTTCGGTTGGTCCACAGGTGCGGCGGCACCCGGTGCCGATACGCGTCTTAATCCCTTCTTTTTCAGGTCTTCGGTTGGTCCCCCGATTTCAGCTGACGAGGTCGAACAATGAACAGTCTTAATCCCTTCTTTTTCAGGTCTTCGGTTGGTCAAGGAATCGATCCGGAAGATTTGGCGATCCTGCTGTCTTAATCCCTTCTTTTTCAGGTCTTCGGTTGGTCCCTACGTGGTTTAAGTTCGTGCAGGAGATCAATCGTCTTAATCCCTTCTTTTTCAGGTCTTCGGTTGGTCAGACGACGATGGCCACACTTGGACACTGTACCAGTCTTAATCCCTTCTTTTTCAGGTCTTCGGTTGGTCACGAACAATGAACAGAAGGAATCAAGACCATGAAGTCTTAATCCCTTCTTTTTCAGGTCTTCGGTTGGTCCACTACACTTGCCGATAGGCTTGTTCAAGCGATGTCTTAATCCCTTCTTTTTCAGGTCTTCGGTTGGTCCCCAGCGCTGGCCGAAACAACGAACGAGGAATCAGGTCTTAATCCCTTCTTTTTCAGGTCTTCGGTTGGTCCTAGCAATCGCGGCCAGTATATTCCACAACATTTCGTCTTAATCCCTTCTTTTTCAGGTCTTCGGTTGGTCTTAGGGTAATGGATTGGCTAGGCCGCACACACTAGTCTTAATCCCTTCTTTTTCAGGTCTTCGGTTGGTCAACCGGTGCCTCCCGATATCCAGGCCATGGAAACGTCTTAATCCCTTCTTTTTCAGGTCTTCGGTTGGTCGCGAGTTATCGGCGGGCGTCGTGCCATGAGTGAGGTCTTAATCCCTTCTTTTTCAGGTCTTCGGTTGGTCCGGTGGGATGGTCGATAAAACCAGCATAACGACGTCTTAATCCCTTCTTTTTCAGGTCTTCGGTTGGTCACAAAGGAGGTTCAAACCATGCACCGAATTTATCGTCTTAATCCCTTCTTTTTCAGGTCTTCGGTTGGTCACACCATCGCGCAGCACCTGGCCGAGATCAAAGTCTTAATCCCTTCTTTTTCAGGTCTTCGGTTGGTCGCATGGTACAGAAAGAAATCCAGAAACGAGAAAGGTCTTAATCCCTTCTTTTTCAGGTCTTCGGTTGGTCACTTGATTGCGCGAATCTCTCCCTAGCCATGGGGTCTTAATCCCTTCTTTTTCAGGTCTTCGGTTGGTCGCTAAGGTAGCTGGTACTCCGAGAACGGCCGCGTCTTAATCCCTTCTTTTTCAGGTCTTCGGTTGGTCATAGAAGGAATAAGACAATGAATGCCGTTGATGTCTTAATCCCTTCTTTTTCAGGTCTTCGGTTGGTCCGATGCCGAAGGTAACGTCTGGTGTTTGTATCAGTCTTAATCCCTTCTTTTTCAGGTCTTCGGTTGGTCTGCTCGCGCCGATTTGCGCTTGTGAGTCAAGCCCTTGGCGGGACGGTTGCGGGAAAACGGCGGCGCGTCGAAGTGAATATCGGCCATGGCGTCCTCGTCGTGAGCAGTGCCGCTGTCAAGATTAGGCGCGAGCTGCGGTGGTGGCAAGAAGTCGAGTCCTTCGTGGAAAAACAGGACTTCGGTGGGCCAGAAGGAGCGGCCGAGATGGGTCCAGTCGGGCCGTTCCGGTACCGGATAGATGCGCACGTCGTCGCGCTGGCGATCGATCAGCGATTCCAGTTCGCGAATCAGGCGGTCGAGTTGCAGCGCCGTGGCGCGCACGAGAAAGACGGAATACTGCAGGTGCAATCCGGCGCGCTTGCAGCAGCGGTACACCCGGCCAAGCCGCCGCGGGTCGCGAATGTCATAGGCGATGAGCCAGTTGCTCTGCGGTTTCACAGCGGGATTCGCCAGAGGTGGTGCACGAGCCGCTCCAGACAGTGCGTCATGGGGCGCTCGAGCCGCTCGGCATAGCCGCGGGCGGCCTGATCGAGACCGAGCGGCAGGGGGTGGCGATCGGCCAAAACATGGCCGCGCAGGCTCCAGGCGGCGAGGTGGGTGATTTCCTGCCCCAGATTGACGCAGCCAAGTTCACCATCGAGACGGGCAGGGTTGATGCCGGCGTCGGCCAGGATCTGGCGCGCATGCGCGGCGAGCAGGGACATGTACCAGCGCAGGCGTTCGTTGTGGTCGCTACCGTGACGCTCCCTAAGCGCCCGATCGAGCCTACGAGCAGCGTCAAGAGGTTGCGCTGGCATCTCCTCCCAGCTCAGTGCATGGACGAGGTGGTGGATGAGGCGATGTTCCTGACTGCGCTGCCAGTGAGCGAAGCGCTGCGCACCGTCGGGGGCTGCGAACACGGTTTCCAGATATTCGTCAAGGCCGGCGACGCGGCGCAGGCTGCCAGTGCAGAGTCCACTGGGCCGACCCTCATGGTCCAGAAACAGCACGGGTACCGCGGCGGCCATGCAGGCGCACAGGGCCGCGCCGCTCCAGTGGACGGGGCCGCGGCTGACGATGCGCGACAGGCGGGCGAGCGGGTACCAGCGCGGGGCGCAATCCTCGCGCTCGACGCTCAGAGCCGGACCTTGCAGATCGACGGCGAGGGGGTGCCGGGCATCAAGGTAGAGGGGTTTCTTCATCGTCGTCATCGCCGATCTGAAGTGTGAGGCCACGGACGAGGGTCGCGGCGAGGTGGCGGGCGCTGCGGCGCAGGGCGCGGCGGGCCGGGCGGATGAGCGTCTCATAACAGGGATAGAAGCGCTCCCGTCCGGTTTTGTTCAGCAGGCAGGCGCCGCGATCGAGCGTGAAGTGCTCGGGGCACAGGACGCGTTCGGCGAACAGTCGCCAGATGTGTTGATCGAGCCACGGGCGCAGAGGCTCGATCAAGTCCGAGGCCAGCGAGGCGCGCGCGAAGCTCGGCCGGTGGTAGAAGCCGACATAGGGGTCGAGGCCGGCGGCATGGCTGGCGCGCACGGCATCGAAGTGCAGCAGGGTGTAGGCCAGCGAGAGCACGGCGTTGGCTGGGTCGCGCGGTGGGCGGCGGTTGCGTCCCATGAAGCCCAGTGCCGGCGGCAGCACGGCGCCGAGGGATTGGAAGTGCGCGGCGGCGGCTGCGCCTTCGAGACCGCGCAGGCCGGGAAGATCCGCCGCGCCGGGGAGGCTTTCGCGGATGTGCTGGAGGCTGTCGTGGCTGCGCGTCAGCACCCGGCGGGCGTCGGGTCGCAGAGCGAGCGCCGTTCGGTTGAAGTGGATCTGAGCGCGCAGTTTGGCGCGCACGAGGCGACGCGCCCAGGCCAGGCACCAGTCGGCATCGCGCAGGCGTTCGGCCTGGGCCAGGCGGGTGGCCAGGTCGTTGTGTGATCGGCCCAGAAGGACGGCCATGCGCTGGTGGCGCCGCGGGCTGAGTACCAGCACGGCGACGCCGGCCTCGGCCAGCGCCCCGAGTATGGCGCTGTCCAGCAGTGTGCGGCTGTGGATGACCACCCGCTCGAGCAGGGCGAGCGGCACGTCGCGCGGGTTTTCGTCGGGTGCGCGAAGGCGCAGGCGGCCGGGCTGCAGTTCCAGCGCCAGATCGCGGCGGTCGAGCACGAGTGTGGTCATCGTCTATCATCCGGCATAGAAGTAGCTGGGATCCCTCGGCACGAGCCCTCGACCGAGGGCGCGCACGCGCGAGCGCGGATCGAGCCGGAGCAGAAAGAAGCGGTCCTGCCGCGGATGCAGCACGTCCCGGACGGCGGCGAGCAGGTCGGCGCGTTCGCCGGCCGTGAGGTAGCACTCATACACCGACAACTGGCCGCCGGTGGCGTAGCCGCGGACCAGCAGCATGACCTCGCGTAGCCGGTCGGGGTCGGCGACGTCATAGGCTGCGAGGTAAAGCTTGCGTTGCGGCATACCGATAAACCGCGCGGTTGATTTACGATGCCCGCAATTTAAAGTCGACCGAGTCCGGGATTGGGCAACGGCAAGCTTGCGAGAGCGCCGGGGTGTACCAGCCGCAGGGAAGATGGGTCATCGCTCGCGCTCAAGGACGCAATGCATGGAAGTTTTCGATTCGGGCCAGCATGCCGCCGCGCTGGCTGCCGTCGCGCTTGATTTGCCCCTCGCCCGTTACCGCCTGCATCTGACGGCGCAGGCCGCCGTGCGCCTGCCGGCCTACGCCGGCTCCACCTGGCGCGGCGCGCTCGGCCACGCGCTCAAGCGCACGGTCTGCGTCACCGGCGGCCGGCACTGCCCGGACTGCCTGCTGTACCGCTCCTGCGTTTACCCCTATGCATTCGAGACGCCACCGCCCGAACGCGCCGAAAAGCTGCGCAAGTACCCTGCAGCGCCGCATCCGTTCGTGGTCGAGCCCTGGCCGGATTGTCGCGAGGTCGCGCCCGGTGAAGCCTTCGGCGTCGATCTGGTGCTGATCGGCCGCGGCCAGGCACAGCTTGCCTATTTCATCGAGGCGCTGCGCCGCGCCGGGCAGGGCGGCGTCGGTAAGGGCGCGACGCGCGGCGAGGGCCGCTATGCGCTGACCGGCGTGGCGCAGGAGACCACCGCCGGCTGGCAGAGCATCTACACGTCCGGCGGCCGGCTGGAATCGCTGCCCGCGCAGACGCCCGCAATCCCGCCGCTGCCGGCAGGCCCGGTGCGCGTCGAGCTTGCGACGCCGCTGCGCCTGAAGGTCGCCGACGATCTGGTCACGCCCGAGCGGCTGCGGTTTCGCGATTTCTTCTCGGCGCTGCTGCGGCGGTTGTCGCTACTGTCGTACTTCCACACCGACACGCCGCTCGACACCGACTTTCGCGCCCTGGTGCAGGCCGCCGAGGCGGTGCCGATCGCCGATGCCGAGCTGCGCTGGCACGAGTGGACGCGCTACTCGGCGCGGCAGGATGCGCTCATGCAGATGGGCGGCCTGGTCGGCGCCTTTACGCTGCCCGGCGTGGCGCTCACGCCCTTCTGGCCCTGTCTCTGGCTCGGCCAGTGGACCCACGCCGGCAAGGCCGCGGTGATGGGTCTCGGCCGCTACCGACTCATCCTGTAACGGCAAGCTTGCAGCGGGAGGAGGGGATGCACGATCAACGGCAGACTGGAGGCATGAACACGTCCATTCCCCGCGACCCCGCTCTCTTTCCGCGCCGCGTGCTGCTCGCAGTCAGCGGCCTGTCGCCGCAGATCGTCACCGAAACGCTCTACGCGCTCGCCGTGCGCGCCGAGCGGCCGTGGATTCCCACCGAGATCCGCCTGCTGACCACGGTGCGTGGCGCCGAGCACGCGCGGCTGAACCTGCTCTCGAACGATCCCGGCTGGTTCCACCGCCTGCGCGCCGACTACGGCCTTCCGGAAATTCATTTCGATACTGACGGCATCGAGGTGATCCGCGATGCCGCCGGCGCGCCGCTCGCCGACATCCGCAGCCAGGCCGACAACGACGCCACCGCCGATGCCCTCACCGAAACGGTGCGCGCCCTCACCGCCGATCCCAACTGCGCACTGCATGTCTCCATCGCCGGCGGGCGCAAGACCATGGGCTATTACCTGGGCTATGCGCTGTCGCTGTTCGGCCGCGCGCAGGATCGGCTCTCGCACGTGCTGGTGGACGAAGGCTACGAGGGCCACCCACAGTTCTACTACCCGAGCCCGGCCGAGCGCGTGATCCACACCTTGGGCCCCAACCCGCGCCCGCTCGATTGCCAGCAGGCGCAGGTGACGCTGGCCGAGATTCCCTTCGTACGCCTGCGCGAGGGCCAGCCTGAGGCGCTGCTGGCCGGCAGCGCGCGCTTTTCGGACGTGGTGGCCGCGCTCAACCGGGCGCTGGCGCCGCCGCGGCTGGTGATCGACGTCACCGCGGCGCGCGTTGCGGCGGGCGAGCGGCCTGTCCCCATGCCTCCGGCCGATCTGGCATTCCTGCTCTGGTTCGCGCGTCGGGCGCGCGAAGGGCTGCCCGGACTGCGGCGGCCTTCAGCCGGAGCGCCGGAAGCCCAGTACGCACGCGATTACCTCGCCGAATACGACCGCCTGCAAGGACTCAACGCGCGCATCGAAGCCCGTTACCGCGACGGCATGTCGCAGGGTGACTTCGACGAACGGTGCACGCGGGTAAATCAGGCGCTGGTGAGCGCGCTCGGCCCGCGCGAGGCAGCGGCCTATCGCATCGCCGGCACCGGCCGGCCCAAAACCTATCGCCTCGGCCTGCCACCTGAGGCCATCGTCATCGAGGAGAACTGAAGCATGTCCCAAGCACCGCACCATCCCGCGCCACAGGTCCACGTGTGCCTCGTCTCCGACCAGGCCGCCGCCAACTTGCTGCCGGCGCTCGATTCTGCGCTCAGACCGCGCGAAGCGGTGTTGCTGGTGAGCGGCAAGATGAAACTGCGGGCCGATGCGCTGGAAGCGGTGCTGCGCGAGGCCGGTGTCGCCACCCATCGTGTGGAGCTTGCCGACGAGCACGACTACGCCCGGTTGGAAGCGGCGCTCCTGGAGGTCGCCAGCGAGCGCGACGGCCAATCCATCGCGCTCAACGTCACCGGCGGCACCAAGCTGATGGCGCTGGCCGCACAGGCGGTGGCCGTGGCGGCGAACTGGGCAGTGTTCTATGTGGATGTCGATACCGACGAGGTGATCTGGCTGGCGCCTGCCAAACACCGCCAGCCACTGCAACAGCAACTGCGTCTGCGCCATTACCTGCGCGGCTACGGCTTCAGCCTGGACGAGGGCATCCAGCGCCCGCAGCGCGAGCAACGCTATGACGACCTGCTGCGCACCCTCATCACGCAGGTCGGCAGCCTCGAACAGCCGCTCGCGCAACTGAACTGGCTGGCTCAGCAGGCCGAAGAGCGGCGCAGCCTGCGCGTAACGCTCACCGAACAGCAGGCGGACAGCCGCGCCCTGGCGGCGCTCTTGCGCGAGTTCGAGAATGCCGGCGCGCTCGCCGTCGATGGCACCGCGTTGACCTTTGCCAGCGAAGCCGAGCGCGACTTCGTCAAGGGCGGCTGGCTGGAGCGGCACGTGTTCCAGGCCGTGGATGCGCTCAGCAGTGAACTGGGATTGCGTGACAAAGCGTCGAACTTGCACGTTTGCGATACGACGGGCGTCAAGAACGAACTCGACGTCGCCTTTCTCGCCCGCAACCGGCTGTTCGTCATCGAGTGCAAGACCGCGCGGATGGACCGGCCCGAAGCGCCCAAGGCCAACGACACCCTGTTCAAGCTGGCCGAGATCTGCCGCCGCGTCGGCGGCCTCGGCACGCGCGGCATGCTGGTCAGTTACCGCGGCCTGCGCGACGAAGAAAAGCGCCTTGCGGCCGCACTGCGCATCGAGCTGGCCACCGGTGGTGAGCTGGCGCGGCTGAAAGAAAAGATCAGGGGTTGGGTGGGGCGATGATGGCAAGCTTGCGAAGCCGTCGCCCGCCGACATCAGTCCCCCATCATTGCAACCGCAACGACGGAACCGAACGATGAAAAAGCTCGAATACGAACTGCGTTTTCTGGCGCCGGCCTTTCTCGGCAATGCCGAGCAGAGCGCCCAGTGGCGCACGCCGCCGATCAAGGCGCTGCTGCGCCAGTGGTGGCGAGTGGTGTGGGCGGCCGAGCATGGTTTTTCCACCAATGTCGCAGCGATGCGGCAGGAGGAAGGAGCGTTGTTCGGCGTTGCCAGCGACGGTGAGGGCGACAGCCGCAAGAGCCGGGTGCGGTTGCGGCTGGATTCGTGGGCGGAGGGAAAACTGCGTTCTTGGGCAGGGCTCGAACAGGGCACTGTTTACCATCCAGAAGTTCAAAGAACGAACTTCAAAGTTGGCCCGCACGCTTACCTGGGTTATGGCCCTCTTGATGGAAGAGGTGGCACCCGCTTGGGCGAAAAGATCAACGCCACCATCCAGGCTGGAGAATCCGCCACGTTTGCGCTTGCTGTATCAGACGCGGATGCACCGGCTCTGGAAAAAGCGCTGGCTTTGATGCACCGCTTCGGCACGCTCGGCGGGCGCAGCCGCAATGGCTGGGGCTCATTTGCGCTCACGCCGCAGGGCGATACCGGTCCGCTGAACGTGAACCCGCCGCTGCGGCCGTGGCGCGATTGCCTCGATCGCGACTGGCCGCACGCCGTCGGTCGCGACGAGAAAGGCGCGCTGATCTGGCAGACCGCGCCGCACGCGGACTGGAAGGCGCTCATGGAAACGCTGGCGGTCATCAAGATTGGGCTGCGGACGCAGTTCGAGTTTCCTAAGGTAGCACCACCGCACCCAAAACCACTGGAGCGCCACTGGCTGTCGTATCCCATCACCCGACACGTTACCCTGGCATTTGATCGCAACGCCCGTCTGCCCAACAGCCTGCGCTTCAAAGTCCGCGCGTTGCCGGATGGCAAGTTGGTCGGAATGATCTTCCACGTCCCCTGTCTGCCGCCGCCGGCTTTCCGACCGGCACGCTCAGTCATCGAAAAGGTCTGGCAGCAAGTGCATTGCTTGCTGGATGAGTTAACCAATCCAAAAGCAGGGCGCACCTACAGCATGATTGCAAATCCCCAACGTCGTGCTGCTCTCAAGCCAGGACTCGACGAGATCACGTTGCAGCGCGTTAAGGAGTAATTGCATGAGCACCGATCACCTCTGGCAAACCAAACTCGCCGCCCGCCTCCACGATCCGGCCGAAAAGGCGCTGGTGCTGCTGCGCGACCCGGCGGGGCACGAGGGCGGCACCTCGCGTGCGCTGCACCGGCTGCTCGGGCTCGAAGCGCTGCCGGCCGGCAATGTGGACCCGGACAACGACGAAGCGCTGGCCAATCTGCTGTTCAAGCAAGGCCTGCCGGCGGATGTTTACCGCCAGGTGCAGCGCGCCGACTGGTGGGCAGCCGCCGCCGACCGGCCGCAGTGGCCGATGGACGAGCTCACCGTCAAGACCAAGACCGGTGACACGCGGACCCTGACCGTTGCCCACTGGGCGCAGGTGCGCTGGACGCAACAGCCGGTGCTGATCCACCCGCTGACCGGCGACAGCGTGGACCTGCACAATCTGTCCGACACTGAACTGGACGCGCTCAAGCGGCGCAGCTTCGATCATTTCGCCGAGCTTCTGGTCAAGCTTGGCGCGCAGGGCGAGGCGCCACAGGACTGGCGCAAGATGCTGCTCGCCTTCTGGCGTTTCGGGCCGGACCTTGCCGCCACCGGCGCCGATACCGACGACAACCACAAGCTCGGCGCGCTGTGGGAAGTGCTGCCGGCCGACACCCGGGTGCCGGATCACAGCATCTGGGACCACCTCGATCTCACTTCTGCCTTTGCCGGCGCCTTTGCCGCCGATCCGGAGGGCGAGGCGGCGCTGCTCGCGCTCTCCATCGGCCCGGTGCAGGGCTTCATCGCCGCCGCGCGCTCGACCTCGGACCTGTGGGCCGGCTCGCACCTGCTGTCGCGCCTGGCCTGGGAGGCGATGCGCCCGGTGTGCGAGGAGCTGGGGCCGGACGCGATCCTGTTTCCGCGTCTGCGCGGCATCCCGCAGGTGGACCTGTGGCTGCGCGACGCGATGGGCCTGCCCGAGGCACTGTTCAAACAGTGCGAATGGAACCGGGGCGCCACGGACGCCAACCCGCTGTTCGCGGCCGCGCTGCCCAACCGCTTGGTGGCCGTGGTGCCGGCAAGCCGGGCGCGGGAGATTGCCGAAACCGTGACCCGACGTGTGCGGGAGTGGCTCGCCCGCCTGGGCGAGGATGTCGTGATGCGGCTGCTGCACGAAGCCGGCTTCGACAAGGAAACCACGCTGACGCCTTACGAACAGATGAAGGTGCAGCTTGCCGGCTTCCCGGAGGTGCACTGGGCCGCGGTGCCGTTCGCGCTGATCCGCTGCCGCGACCCAGACAAGCAGCGCGACCTCGACACCAGCCAGCTCTCGGCCGCAATGGCACCCTTCTTTTACCCCTCGCCCGCCAGCGGGAGAGGGGACGGGGGTGAGGGTGCCCCCGGCTTTCTCGCCACCCCTGCCTGGCAGGTGCTGCAGAAGGACATTGCCTGGGGTGATGGCACCACCTTCTTCGCCCCCAACCCCGGCGCGCTCTACCCGGCGGTGTATGACCTCGCCGAGCGCGTGCTGGCGGCAGCCAAGAGCGCGCGCCCGTTCGGCCAGAGCGCGCAGCAGGGCTGGCGCTGCTCGTTGACCGGCGAGGCCGAGTGGCTGACCACCGACCGCGCGCAGCTTGACCTGCCAGCAGGCAAGCGGCGCAGCCGGAAGAGCAAAAAGGGCTTCAAGGAGGGCGAACACGTCGAAACCCTGTGGACCCGGGTCGCCGACGAGAATCCCTCATGGGCCAAGGAAGGCGAGCACCTGGGCGCATTGGCCGCCATCAAGCGCCTGTGGCCGACGATTTTTGCCGAGGAGGTGGGCACGGCGCTCAAGGCGCATGACGACGGCACGGCAAAGAAAATCGACCGCTTTGTGGTTTCCACGCACACCATGGCGCTGGCGAGTCAACTCGACCGCTGGCTGGAGCAAGGCGGTCAGACGGCGCCGGGCTTTGCGCAGGCGGCCGATGGCGCCGAACCGGTAGCGCTACCCCGCGCACTGATGCTGCGCCACGCGCATAACCCGGCGCTTGCCGACGCCAAACGCATTCCCGGACTGCTGGAAGCAGCGAATGGCGACGACGATGACGATGCCGGTACCAAGCGCGCTCGCGACCTGGTGCGCAGCACACTGGCTACGGCATCGGAAAGGGACGACGTCCGTCTCGAAACCTACTACGCGCTGCTGATGATGGACGGCGACCGCATGGGCGCGATCCTGGCGGGCGACGACCAGACCGCCATCGGCTACCGCGACAGCTTTCACCCACACGTGCGCAAAGGCTTCGATGAACGCGCCGCCAGGCAACCGCTGATCGAGCGCTACGGCAAGCAAAGGCGCGCGATTTCGCCCAACCGTCACCTGGCCGTCTCCGGCGCGCTCAACGATTTCTCGCAAACCGTGGTGCGTCACGTCGTCGAGAGCGAATACCTCGGCCGGGTGATTTACGCCGGCGGTGATGATGTGTTGGCCATGCTGCCGGTGGCCGATCTGCTGCCAGCCATGCAGCGCCTGCGCCACGCCTACAGCGGCACACTCCCCGAGGACGAGCACACCGACTGGGGCGCGCTGCGGCAGGATCGCAACGTGCTGCATTGCAAGAACGGCTTTGCCTACCTGAACGGCCGTCTGCTGCGCATGATGGGCCGCCACGCCACCGCCTCCACCGGCGCCGTCATTGCCCACCATCAGGCGCCGCTGGGCGCGGTGCTGCGCGAGCTGCGGCAAGCCGAAAAGCGCGCCAAGAGCGAAGGTGGGCGCGATGCGTTCTCGATCACCGTCATCAAACGCTCCGGCGGTGCGCTTTACCTGACCGAGAAGTGGGGCGAGCCGGTGAAGTTGCTGGACGACACCATCGCTTTCCTGGCCGATCCGGCCGTGTCGCGCCGCGCCGTCTACAACAGCGTGCAGTGGCTGACCGATCTGCCGGACCCGAAAGCGCAGCCGCAGATGCTCGCGGCGCTGCTCGGCTACCAGCTCGCGCGACAGGCGCAAGATTCCGTCAAGGCACAGGCGCCCGATCTGGCGCGCCGGCTTGCCGCGCTGGCCAGCCGCCAGCCAAAGAACGGCCTCGACTGGCTGCGCAACTTCCTGTCGGTGGCCGAGTTCCTGGCCCGCGAAACCCGCACCGGCGCGGCGAGTAGGCAGCTCGCCGACCAAACACAAGGAGCCACTGCATGAGCACGAGCGTTTTCATCACACCGCTGGACGTGCTGTTCCTGCGCGGCAACAAACTGTTCGGCGACCCCGGCAGCTTTGGCGAGGCGCTCATTCCGCCCTGGCCCTCGGTGGCGGCCGGCGCCCTGCGCTCGCGGATGCTGGCCGACGACGGTGTGGACCTCGCCGCCTTTGCGCGCGGGCAGGTGGAACACGCGAGCCTCGGCACGCCGGCAGCGCCAGGTGCGTTCAGCGTCACCGGCTTTCACCTCGCGCGGCGCCATGCCGACGGGCGGGTCGAACTGCTGATGACGCCGCCGGCCGACCTGGTGCTGTTCGAGGCGGAGGCCGACCAGCCGTTCACGGCGCTGCAGATGGCGCCGACCAAGCCTGCCGCCGGGCTCGTCAGTTCCGCCGAGCTGCCCTTGCTGCCGGTGCTGGCGCAGGCGGACCGGCGCAAGCCGACTGGCGGGTATTGGCTGACCGAGGTTGGCTTTAAGAAATACCTAGCAGGCCAGGTGCCTGATACAGCCGCGGATTGGATCAAATCGAGCGCACTGTGGCAGTTCGACCACCGCGTCGGCGTCGGGCTGGATGCCGCCCAGCGCCGCGCCCAGGATGGCCAGTTGTTTTCGATGCAGGCGGTGGCGCTTGCCAAGCGCGAACACGGCGGCGCTGCGGATGTGGGCTTTCTCGCCACCGTCCAGGGCGCCGAGCCGCCGACCTCGGGTCTGGTGCGCCTGGGCGGCGACGGCCGCGCGGCGGCGCTGCACCCGACCGGTGATTACCGCCTGCCTGAGCCCGACTACACAGCCATCGCCACGGCACGGCGCTGTCGGCTGCTGCTGACCAGTCCGGGCTTGTTCGGCCGCCCTGTCCCGGCAGGAGACGGTCCGAAAGGGAGGGCCGGCTGGCTGCCCGCCGGTGCGGACCCCGACATCCGCCGCGCCGACGGTGCCATCCGTTTCGAGCTGCACGGTGTCGGCGGCTGGATCGTCTGCGCCGCCGTGCCGCGCGCCGAGGTCATCTCCGGCTGGGATCTGGCGCGCTGGCAGCCCAAGGCGGCGCTGCGCGCCGCACCTGCTGGCAGCCTGTACTGGCTCGATGAGCTGGACGCCACGCCCGAGGCACTTGGCAAGCTTGCCGAAATTGGCCTGTGGCGCGAAACGGGCGACGATGCCACGCGCCGGGCCGAAGGCTTCAACCGGCTGGCGCTGGCGGCCTGGAGTGCACCACAAAAAGGATTGGGGAGTTGAACGTGCTACCAGAACGTCTTGATCGGGTAACGGCGGATGTTGGCGTCGGGCGTCACCAGCGTGAGGCCGTGCTCGATGGCCTGACAGATCAGCAGCCGGTCGAACGGGCCGCCGTGCGCGGGAAAAGCGCGGCGCGGCGTGGCAAGCCCTGCTCGCTGACCGGCAGCGATTCGACGCCGTGCCGAGCGCGCTCTTCGATGAAGTGCCGCCAGGCCAGCTGCGGCGCCCGCACCACCAGCCTGCCGCGCGCCTGCTCTTCAGGGCCGATCGGCACCCGCTTGGCAATCGGCTTGTTGCGCCGTGCGTCACAACCGTTTCGCCAGCCTCGACGCCGGCCAGACACTCCGACAGATGCGCCTTGGCGTCGTGGAGGTGATCTCTTTGCCATGAACAGTGAACCGCCAAATTGAGACCAAGCAGAGGAGCTCTAGACCATGTTCCAGCAACAAGCCGCCTTGTTCCTGTACGCCGTAAGCCCCGTCCACATGGGCGCAGGCCAGGCCATCGGCGTCATCGACAACCCCATCCAGCGCGAACGCCACACTGGCCACCCCTGCTTTGCCGGCTCTGGCATCAAGGGTGCCGTGCGGCATGGTTTTGAGGCCATCGGTGGCGACAAGGCGCTGATCGACCGCCTGTTTGGGCCGGAGTCCGGCAGCCGCGAGCTGCACGCCGGCGCCCTGAGCTTTGGTGATGCCCAGCTCGTGGCGCTGCCCGTGCGTAGCCTCAAGGAAGGGTACGTCTACGCCACCTGCCCGCAGGCACTGGCGCGGGCAAGACGGCTGCTCGGTCTGTGTGGCGCTGCGGCCGACTGGCCGGCGCTCACCGTCGAGCCCGGCCACTGTCTGCTCGCCAACCCGGCGCTACTGTCGGGCAGCAAGCTGCACCTCGAAGCCTTCGAGTACGAAGCCAAGGTGAGTCAGGACTTGCCGAAGCTTTCGACCGACCTCGCCGCCAAGGCGCTGCCCATCGATGCCGCCTACGCGTTCTTCGTCAACAAGCTCAAGACCGACCTCGTCGTGCTCTCCGACACCGACTTTAGCTATTTCGCCCAAAACGCCATGTTGGTCGAGCCGCACGTGCGCATCGATGCCGACACCGGCGCCGCCTCTGAGGGCGGGCTGTTCTACACCGAGAACCTGCCGCCGGAATCGCTGCTGATTGCGCCTTTGATGGCAAGCCAGACCCGCACTGGCTGCCAAGAGGACTTCGACACCGCTGCGGGCGTGATGGCCAAAATCAAAAACGTTCTCGATGGCAAATTGCTGCAACTCGGCGGTGATGCCACCACCGGCCGTGGCCTGGTGCTGGCCAAAATGGTGGAGGGCTGAACATGGCGACGAACACCAAAGACGCGCCGCGGCAGACGCTGGAGCAATTGCGGGCACAGGATGCGTGGGCGAAAGCGGCCGACGGCATATCCCGACACGGCAAGGACTACGTCAACGACGCCAAGGGGCTGCCGGCGCTGATCATGAATTCCGGACTGATGCAGGTGATGGCCTACCTCGAAGACAAGGGTGGGCGCCATCACACCCTCGGCCAGCATTTGCGGAGCTGGCTGGCGCGTCAGTGCGGCACGCCTCAGGAATTCGACGGTTTCATGCAGGCGCTGATGAAATCAGCTCCTGGCGACTACCAGACCATCACCGCCGAAGCCTTCGCCTGGCTGCGCTGGCTGCGGCAGATGGCAGCGGCGCGCAATGGCGGCCGGGTTTGATGCCGTGGTGGCTCAGGTGAGATCGAGCAAGCGCTCGTACGCGGCACGCGGCGTGACGATGGTCAGGCTCTCGATGCGTTCAAGCGCGAGCAAGGCGCCATCGCCGGTGACCAGCAGATCCGCATTGGCCGCCAGTGCTGCACCGACGATCGGGGCATCGTCCGGGTCTGGAAAATCGGCCGGCGCTGGCCAGTCCGCGGATGGCGCTTCGCGGGCCATGGCCATCGCTGTGCGCACGTCGCCCAGTGTGGCGGCCGAGGCGCCGAATTTGTCGCGCAGGATGCGCAGCGTCTCCGCGCGTACCTCTGCGCAGATCAGCAGCTCGAAGCCGTTCCGGCCGTGGCGGCGCAGCGACAGGCGCAGCAAATCGGCGCACAGCCCGCGCGTGGCGAAGGCGGCGGCCCAGACGTTGCTGTTCGCCAGCAGCTTCACGAGAAATCCCGAAAGATGTCCTCGTCGGTCAGATAGCCGGCGCGCTCGGCCAGCGGCACCAGCTCCCGGCGGGCGAGGTCGAACGCGGCCAGTGCGGTCTCGCGGCGCAGCATCTCGCGCACCAGCTCGCTCTTGGTGCGGTGTGCCGCTGCAGCCAGGCGGTTCAGCTCGGCGTCTAAGTCGTCGTCGATGCGAATGGTCAAGGTGCCCATGATTGCGCTCCCGGACAGTGAGTGCCAACACGTACGACAATGTATCACAGAGGTGATTCGATGAGCATTGCAGCGGTTCCCGCTTACCTCGGCAAGGATTTCAGCAGCGCTTCACCGGGGATGCGGTTCGGCATGTATCTGGCGGCCTGGGAAGGGGCCGGCTGGGCCAAGACAAAAAACCAGCCACTTGCTGGGGCAAAACGCCTGACCGATAACGATCAGAAAACGATGCATGCCCTGCACATGCGCCAACAGCAACTGTTCGGCGCGATTCCGCGCACGGAAGGGCTGTGTCTCGACGCCAAATCCATCGCGCCTTTCACCACCGGCCTCGGCAACGAGCATCCGCTCGAAAACGGCTTTGCCTTCCTGAACCCCTACGGCCTGCCCTACCTGCCGGGTTCCGGGGTCAAGGGCGTGCTGCGCCAGGCGGCGCGGGAGCTGGCCAGTGGCGACTGGGGCGATGCACACGGCTGGAGCGCCGAGGCTCGGTTCCCGCTGCTGGAAGGCCCGGCAGAGCGCCGCAAGCCGGTGTGCGACAAAAATCAGCAGCCCATCCTGCTCACACAGACCGACATCTTGTTCGGCCGTGAAACCCCGGCCGGCGATTCAGAACACCTGCGCGGCGTGCTGTCGTTCTGGGATGTGATCCCGCGGCTTCAGGGCGACAGCCTGGCCGTCGAGATCATGACTCCGCACCAGAACCACTACTACCAGCAAAAGAGCGACCGCAAGACCGGCGACAGCACCTCCCCCCACGAATCCGGCCAGCCCATCCCGATCCCGTTCCTGACCGTCCCGCCCGGCTCTCGCTTTACCTTCTGCGTCGTCTGTGACCTGCCGCGCCTGCGCCGGCTGGCGCCGGAGCTGGCACAGGATGATCGGTGGAAAACAATGCTCACCGCCGCTTTCGAGCATGCCTTCGAGTGGCTCGGCTTCGGCGCCAAGACGGCGGTGGGGTATGGGGCGATGCAGTCGCCAACGCAGCGTCAGCAACGCGAGCACGAGCGTGCCCAACGCGAGGCCGAGGCCAAGGAGCGGGCGCGTCAGGCAATCGAGCAGGCCCAGCAAGAACAGGCCGAGCCCTGGGAGGGTGCCCGCCTCAAGTTCAATAGCAAAAACGGTGCACTGACAACGGAAAAGAACGGCAAGAGTGCGATCGCGATCGCCCCGCGCGGCAAGGAGCTATTCGATGCCTTGCCAGCGGAACTGCGCAGCCGGATGGCCAGTGGCAAACCCGTTCAGGTCACCGCCTACGTCCACGGACACACCTTGGTGCGCATCGAGCCATGACCACCTTCTTCGTCTCCCGCCACCCCGGCGCCACCGACTGGGCGCGAGAGCAGGGGCTCGCGGTGGATTGCGCGGTGGCGCATTTTGATCCGGCGCAAGTGCAGGCCGGCGACGTGGTCATCGGCACCTTGCCGGTGAACCTGGCCGCCGAGGTCTGCGCGCGCGGTGGGCGCTATCTGCACCTCAGCCTCGATCTGCCGGCGGCCTGGCGCGGACGCGAACTGAGTGCTGCCGACATGGCCGCCTGCCGCGCGCGCATCGAGGAATACCGCGTGCAGCGGGTGGGGTGACATGGACGCCGTGCGCGCCTTCATTGCCAACTGGCTCGATCCGATCGGTGTGGTGCTTGGTCTGCTGTCGCTGGTGCCCATCGTCTGGACCTGGTGGGACATCAGCTTCGGCCGCCGCCGGCGCGAGCGGCGCTGGTTCAGCGAGATCAGCCGCGCGCCTGGGGAGCGGCCGGCGATCCTGATCGTCGACCTGCTGCCGGGTAAGGCTGTGCGCGCGGCAGTCGAGAACTTTCGGCGTCGCGACGATGCGCTGGCGGCGATCCCCGACGCGCGCATCCTGTCGATCGTGCGCGAGCAGCCCCTGACACTCGCCGACCTGCCCGAGCTGCACCGCGAACTGCGCGCTGCAGCCGCACACCTGCTCAAGGCCGGTGCCGACTGTATCCACTACTTCCATGCCGGCCCGGCGATCGCCGCGGCGTTGGTTGGTGCCGAGTTCGCCAATGGTGCGCGGATGCTGCTGTACCAACACGAAGGCGGCAGCTATCGAAACTTCGGTCCACTGCGCACGAACCGAAGCGCGTCGAGCGTGCCGCGGAACCGCGCTCCGGCGCAGAACCCGCGCGAAAATTCCTCGTCCAAGGGAAGAGGCGATCATTCGCTTACAATGATGCAGGTTCGACAATGCCGGATTCGGGACGAGGGGGGTGGATGGCTATCATCGGTCGCAGTGTGCTGCTCGCGCTGACCATGCTTCTTGCAGGATGCGCGGGGCTCGACCGTTCCGGCAGCACGGCCGGTGAGTATCCCGAAGAGGTCTACGGGCACGGTGGCTGGAACACTGAGCGCGATCCTTACTGGGGTTGGCGCAATGGGTATTACGGCCCTTATGGCTGGAGCGGATTCGGCCCCTATGGGTACTGGGGCTATCCGGGGTGGTGGGGGCCGCCGGTCTACTATCCGGTCTACTATGTTTACCCAGAGCGTGACGTACCGACGGCTGATCCCGCGCGGCGCGTCCGGCTCCGACCGCTACAGGAGCGGATGCTGCGAATTGCACCCGTGACACCGCCCGGGTCGACCCCGCCGGCGCAGGTTCGGTCACTCCAGCCATCTGATCGCGCGGATCACCCCGGGTCGGTGCGGGATCGGTTGCCGCAGTCGAGGCCGGAATCGTTGCCGGCGGTAAAGCCGCTGTCGATGCCCGCCCCGCCGGTCTTTCGTCCGCCGCCGATGCGTACACCGGAGTCGCAGGCGACCCCTAATCCGCGTCTACGCCGACTATGGCGCCGCCCCGGCGCAGGAGAGGAGTGATCCGCTGCGCGGCTTTGCCGCCTTCTCTCGCTGTTGGGGCTCATAGGGTCCGTCGGCGCTGCATGACTTTGGTATCCTCAAAGCCGGCTCGATTCGTTCTCGGCCGGCTGGGCGTTGCCCGTTTCAGGCATCCTTCTTCCGCGAGCGTGACGCATGACCTTGTCTCGATATGTTTCCGTGGGCGTGATCCTGATGTCTTTCTCTGCGGTTGCGCCTGCCCAGCAGGCCGATGCTCCTGCGGTACCCGTCGATGCGGCTTCGCCATCGGCGGCGACGCTATCTTCCCCGGGGCCGAGCGCTTCAGCCGAGGCCGAGGCGCAGCTTGCGCAGGCGGCGCGTTTGGGCGATGAAAACCGTTGGGAGGAGGCCGTGCGGCTCTACGCGGCGCTGGCGGAGCAGGGCAATGCATCGGCTCAGTTGCAACTGGGTGATGCGGTGCTGGCCGGTCGCGGCACGCCGCGCGACGAAGCGCGTGCGGTCGAGTGGTATCGCCGCGCCGCCGAACAGGGCTTGGCCGCGGCGCAGGTGCGGCTGGGCGAGGCCTATCTCTCGGGTGTTGGTGTAGCGCGCGATCCGGTCCGGGCCGTGCAGTGGTTCACGAAGGCAGCGGATCAGGGGGACCCGGTGGGCCAGTTGCGCTTGGGGCTGGCCTATGACACCGGGCAGGGCATCGGGCGTGATCCGGCGCTGGCGGCGCAGTGGTTCGCCAAGGCAGCCGAGCAGGGTCATCCCGTGGCGCAATCTGCTCTGGGCGCTGCGTACTGGCAGGGTGAGGGTGTGCCGCGTGATCCGGTGCTGGCCGTGCGCTGGTTTACCCGTGCGGCTGAGCAAGGTGAGACTGAGGCGCAGTTCAGGCTCGGTCAGGCGCTGGCTCAAGGGGTGGGTACGGGCTCGGATGGCGCGCGCGCGGTACAATGGTGGACGCGGGCGGCAGAGGCCGATCACCGCGAAGCGGCTTTCGAACTTGCGCAGGCATTGGCTCAGGGCAAGGGCGTACCCATGGATAAGGTTGCCGCGGTGCGCTGGTACACCAAGGCTGCGTTGCAGGGTGATGCTCGCGCGCAGACGGCGCTGGGCATCGTTTACGCCGCTGGCGACGGTGCGCCGCAAAACTTCGGCGAGGCATTCACCTGGCTGTCACGGGCGGCCGAGCAAGGCGACGTCCGCGCCCAGATTCTCCTGGGACAGATGTACTACCGGGGCCTCGGCGTGCCGCAGAACTTCGAGCAGGCCTATATCTGGGTGGACGTCGCCGCATCCCGTTTCACCGGGAACGGTCGGCGCGAGGTGCTGCAGTTGCGCGATGCACTGGCCCGATTGCTCACACCTGATCAGCTTGCCAGGTCTCAGGGCCGCGCGCTGGAGCTGGTGCGCAGCCACAACTGGCGATAAGTCTGCTGCCTCAGCTACGCGGCTGGGAGGCGGCAGGGGCGGCGCCACCCGGCAGGCGATTGAGGTCCCAGAAGATTCCGCTCACCTCGCGCGCGATGGCCTGGAACAGCAGAGGTTCCGCCTCTTTGAAGGTCAGCCGCAGCTTGCTCGCGAAACCCACTACCTGGCTGTTGTAGAGTTCCCATTTATCGGCCGAGGCCGGCATGTGGAGATCGACGGTCGAGGCCGACTCCAGTTGAGTTACCTGCAAGCCGAGCGCGCTGTTGACTTGGCGAAAACCCTGATCCACGGCGAGCCGGTGGGCCTCTGCCGGCGGGAGGGGAGGCGGCGCGGCAGGTTGACGCTCACGAATCTGCAGATCGACGACCAACTCATAGGTGTTGGTTTCGAAGTAGTGGCCGGTCACGGCGCCGGTCACCGTGCCGACCAGCCCGCCGATGCCGGCATTCTGGATGACTTCGTTGCGCCGTCCAATGGTGGCAGCGACAGCGGCGCCGCCGACCCCCGTGGCCAGTGCTGTCACAGTCGACAGGTCTCGCACTTCCTTGCCCACGTAGAGGACGTTGTAAAGCAGCATGTAATGCGCATCGGCCGGATTGTTGGTGAGCGTATACCCCCGCTTGGTCAGCTCGGCGAGCAGCAGGGGATGGAGCCGATCATTGGCCGAGTGGATGGTGGAGGTGTTGGTGCCCATCACATAGACCCGGCGGCGCGCGTCGGGGACGGGTGGTGCAACCGGTGGAATGAAGACGTTCGACGACATCTTCACCTCCAGATTCACGCCCTCCACGGTCAGGCCGCTGGGATCGTCTTTTTTGGCGTTGCGTCCGCAGCCGGCCAGCGAGAGCGTCAGCAGGACCGCCAGCATCAGTGCCAATGGCACGCGGCAAGCAGGGCTGTAGCCGCGGCGCGCGGCGGTGGAGAGGCGGAAGGCTGTCGTCAGATCGGGCATGGTGTCGTCATTCATGGGATGGCGGTGCAATCTTTGGCTATCATACATACCTTGGACAGGGAAGAGGCCAAGTGGTGGGCGCAGAGGCCCCCGACGCCACACAAGGAGGGGGCGAGATGCAGGCATGGCTGCCCGTGACGGTGCTGATCATCTTGCTGCTGGGCGTCCTCATTCTCTTCGAGATGCGCTCAGCGGACACTGAGGACGGCCCGGAGGACGATCTCGACGAGGACGACAGCGGGATGGAGAGTAGCTGGGACGCGTTCTTCCGAGAACAGGACGAGCATCGGCGCAGGCCCTGAACCCGCCGGAACGGGTGCCGTGCACGTCGTTAGCTGGGTTCGATCGTGCTCGGTTCAGCGAGCTGGATGAGGTCCGGATCGAGCCGGTTGAGGCTGGGCCGTTCGGCCAGGAAATCGCCGATGTTGGCGATCGTGGTCTCGGCGATGGCGGTCAGCGCTTCTTGAGTGAAAAACGCCTGGTGACCCGTCACCAGCACGTTGGGAAACGACAGCAGCCGCGCAAACACATCGTCGGTGATGATCTGGTCGGAGAGATTCTGGAAGAAGAGGTGGGATTCCTCCTCGTACACATCCAGCGCCACGGCGCCGATGCGGTGCTGTTTGAGTGCCTCGATGAGGGCCGCCGTGTCGATCAGGGCGCCGCGACTGGTGTTGATCAAGAGCGCCGCCGGTTTCATCAGGGCGAGTGTCCGGGCGTTGATCAGGTGATGGGTTTCGGGCGTGAGCGGCGCATGCAGGCTGATCACATCGGCGCTCTGCAGCAGGGTGGTCAGGTCCGTATAGCGCACCCCCAGGGCCGCGCATTCGGGATCGGCGACTGGATCGTGCGCCAGCAGGCGGCAGCCGAAACCGGCCATGATGCGCGCGAAGGCGCGACCGATCTGCCCGGTGCCGATGATGCCAATCGTCTTGCCGTGCAGGTCCATCCCCAGCAGGTTGTCGAGCAGGAAGTTGCCTTCCCGCACCCGGTTGTAGGCGCGATGGATCTTGCGATTCAGGGTCAGCAGCAGCCCGACGGCGAATTCCGCCACGGCTTCGGGTGAATAGTGGCTGACCCGCATCACGGTCAAGCCGAGTCGATGGGCCGCGGCGAGGTCGACGTTGTTGAAGCCCGTGGCGCGTAGTAGCACCAGGCGCGTGCCGCCCTCATGCAGCGCAGTCAGCACCGGCGCGCTGAGGTCGTCGTCGACGAAGCAACAGACGGCGGGATAGCCGGTCGCCAGGGGCGCCGTATCAGGACGCAGCGCGGCTTCGAGGAAATGCAGGCGGTAGCCGGTTTGGGCGTTGGCAGCTTCCAGGAAACAGCGGTCGTAAGGGCGGGTGCTGAAGACCAGAACGCGAAACATGATGGGACCCGGTGGTTGCTCTGAGGATGAAGCTATCATGCCACCGCGCCGTGAACGGGACCGATGACGGTTTTGTGACAGACCGACTAGCGGTAAGCCCGGAATGTCGGGATCGGCGATCTACTCAAAGGGAGAGGACATGCGGGGAAGCGATCGTTGCCGACACACGGCGCGTCGGGTTGTCATCCTCTTCGCGATCGCGCTGGGCGCTGCCGGATGTTCCGGCATCGACGTGCTCAACGCGCTCACCCCGCGGTCGGGATATGTGGTCCACCGTGACCTCCTGTTCGATGCCGGCACTGGCCTGCGCCTGGATGTCTACGTCCCGGCGGGCGCACGGAATGCGCCTGTCGCCGTGTTTTTCTACGGCGGCAGCTGGCAGAAAGGTGCGCGCGCCGATTACCACTTCGTCGGTGAAGCGCTTGCGCGGCAGGGCGTGGTGGTCGCCATTCCCGATTACCGACTGTATCCGGCGGTACGCTATCCCGCATTCCTCTCCGATGCCGCGCGCGCCGTGGCCTGGATGCATGCGCATGCGGCACGTTATGGCGGTGATCAGCACATGCTTTTTCTTGCCGGACATTCGGCTGGGGCCTACAACGCCGCCATGCTCAGCCTGGATCCTGAATATCTCGCAGCCGCCGGCATGGATCGGGACACCATCCGCGGCATGATCGGTCTGGCCGGGCCCTACGACTTCCTTCCCTTGCGCGATGCTGCCCTGAAGGAGATCTTTGCGCCGGCCGGTGACCTGCGTGAGAGTCAACCCGTGGCGCATGTCGACGGCCACAATCCGCCGCTGCTTCTGATCCACGGTCGCGACGATCGCCAGGTCAGGGTCGACAACAGCCGCCGGCTGGCCGCACGGGTCGAAGAGGCTGGAGGGCCTGTGACCCTGCACCTCTACGATCGTCTGAGCCATGCCCTGGCCGTTGCCAATCTGGCCGCGCCGTTGCGCTGGCGCTCCGACCTGCTGCAACAGATCGGCGGCTTCATCCGTGCGGAAGCAGCGGTGCCGCCATCGACCGCCCGGTCGGACGCGGAAACGCCCGTCCGGAACCCGGTGGTTCAGCACGTCGATGCACAGTGATGCGAGGGGCCGCACGCCTGGGATGAATGCGGCAGGTCGCGCTTGCCATCCGGTCATCGCCGTGTGCTAGGGTTGTTGGACATCCCCATCCCGTCGCGCCTGATTACAGGAAGCCCTGACCCATGTCCGCACAAGAACCCGTCGCATCGCTCGAGCCGGACCAGGTGGAAGCCGAGCCCATCGACCTGAGCCGGGCCGATCTGTACCTGAATCGCCACGTGAGCCTGCTGGCGTTCAACGAGCGGGTCCTGGCCCAGGCCCGCGATCCCGCCGTGCCGCTGCTCGAGCGGCTCAAGTTCCTGTGCATCACCAGTTCGAATCTGGACGAGTTCTTCGAGACGCGTGTCGCCGGCCTGAAGGAGCTGCAGGCCTACGGCACCTGGCAAGTCGACGTCGACAACCGGTCGCCTGCCGAAACCCTGCGTCTGGTCACGATCAAGGCACACGAACTGGTGGCCGAGCAGTATCGCGTCCTGAACGATGAACTCCTGCCGGCACTGGCGCGGGAGGAGATCCATCTGGTGCCGCCGGCACGCTGGACCAAGGCCCAGCGTGCCTGGATCAAAACCTACTTCGACGAGGAGGTTGCGCCGCTGCTGAGCCCCATCGGGCTTGATCCGGCGCATCCCTTCCCGCGCATTCTCAACAAAAGCCTGAATTTCATCCTTTCCCTGGAGGGTAAGGACGCCTTCGGTCGCAACAGCGCACTGGCGGTGCTGCAAGCGCCCCGGGTGTTGCCGCGCGTGATTCCGCTGCCGTCCGAGATCGTCTCTAAGGGGTATGCCTTCGTGCTGCTGTCGGAGATCATCCGAACCTACGCGGGCGACTTGTTCCCGGGTATGCAGGTGAAGGGCTTCTATCCTTTTCGGTTGACGCGCAACAGCGAGATGTTCGTCGACGAAGAAGACGTCGACGATTTGCTGCGGGCCATGGAGGGCGAGCTGTCCTCGCGGCGTTACGGCGATGAAGTGCGTCTTGAGGTAGCCCGTGAATGTCCCCCCGAGAAGGTGGACCTCTTGCTCAAGCAGTTCGAGCTGGAGCAATCCGACGTCTATTTGGTCGATGGTCCGGTCAATCTCAGCCGGCTGATGGCCTTGATCGATCATGTGGAGCGGCCGGATCTGAAGTATCCGCCCTTCACACCGGGTCTGCCCCGCGAGTTGGTCGGTGCCTCGGGCAGAGCCATGGGTAATCTGTTCGACGTGATTCGCAAGGGCGACATCCTGCTGCACCAACCGTTCCAGTCTTTCACGCCGGTGGTAGAGTTTCTGCGTCAGGCCAGCCAGGACCCGAATGTGCTGGCGATCCGCATGACGCTCTACCGTACCGGGACCGATTCGGCCATCGTCGATTTGCTGCGCCAGGCCGCGATCCGGGGCAAGGAAGTCACGGTGGTCGTCGAGTTGCGCGCCCGTTTTGACGAGGAGGCCAACATCAGTCTGGCGACGCGTCTGCAGGAGGCCGGCGCGCACGTGGTCTATGGCGTCGTGGGCTACAAGACGCACGCCAAGCTGACCTGGGTGATCCGTCGCGAAGGTCGCGTCCTGCGCAACTATGTGCACCTGGGCACGGGAAACTATCATGCCCGGACGGCCCGGCAGTACACCGACTTTGGCCTTCTGACCTGCGATCCCAAGATTGCCGAGGATGTCAATCACGTCTTTCTCCAGCTCACCAGCCTGGGTCGGGTGCCGCGCTTGCACAGCCTGCTGCAGTCGCCGTTTTCGCTATGTCAGGGTTTGTTGGAACGCATCGCACGCGAGATCGATCATCACCGAGCGGGTCGTCCGGCGGCCATCCGCTTCAAGGTCAACGGCCTGACCGACCGGGAGGTGATCCAGGCCATGTACGAAGCCTCGCAGGCAGGCGTGCCGATCGATCTGATCGTGCGTGGCATGTGTTGCTTGAGGCCGGGTGTGCCCGGGGTCTCGGAGACGATCCGCGTGCGCTCCATCGTCGGCCGGTTCCTCGAGCATCCACGGGTGTACTATTTCGAGAACGGTGGCCAGCCCGAGGTCTACTGTGCCAGCGCTGATCTCATGGAGCGCAATCTGCACCGCCGCATCGAGGTCGCGTTTCCCATTCGGGATTCGGCGTTGCGTCAGCGGGTCATCGAGGAATCGCTCGATTACTACCTGCGCGACAATACCCAGAGCTGGCTGCTGCAGGAAGACGGGAGCTACGTGCGTGTTGGACTTGGCGACGCAGCGCCGTTCAGCGCCCAGAGCACGCTCCTCAAGGCGCTGGCCAGCGAGGGGCCCATTAGCATCGGGTGACCCCGGGCGCGGTCGATCCCTCAGCCGTCCTCGCCGAAGCTCAGTGCGAAGCCGACGCGATCCAGCAGCACCTGCTCCTCGAGCAGATCCGCCTGCATGAGTGGACGCGCCGCGAGACCGTTGGCCGGGAATGCGAGATGGAGGCCGGTTGGCGTCGGCTGCAGGCGGATGCGTGGCTCTGGTGCTGGCGTGCGTGCCCGGTGCAGCAGTACAGAGAGCCGCAGGAGTATGGTAAGGCGCAGGGCGGGCAGTCGCTGATCGGGCGCCAGCGCGTCGAAATCCCGCCGGATGATTTTGCGCCGGTGAAAACGCACCAGCAGGCTGACTAGCGTCTGACAGTCGCGCGAAAACCCCGCGAGATCGCCGTTGGCGAGCAGATAGTGTCCGTGCTTGTGATAGCCGCTGTGAGACACGGCCAGGCCGATCTCGTGCAGGGCACTGGCCCACCGCAGGGTATCGCGATGCGTCTTATCGTCGAGGTCCCAAGCGGCGGCGACCTGATCAAGGAAGGCGAGGGCGGTGGCTCCCACGCGGCCGGCTTGGGCGCGGTCCGTATGGTAGAGCTGCGAGAGCGCCTCGACCGTATGGTTGCAGATGTCCTCCCGGCCGCCGCGTCCTGCCGCCAGCTCGTCCAGCAGCCCCTCGCGTAGAGCGCCGTCGCAAGTGATCATCCGCTCGATGCCCAATGCTGCGAAAGCGGCACTCAGGATGACGGCACCCCCGGCGAAGACCTGCTGACGTTCGGCAGCGAGATCCGGCAGGTTCAGTCGGTCGACCCGGCCGGCCCGGATCAGCTGGTCGCGCAGATTGGCTAGGCCCGCTGCGTCGATGACGGATGTGCCGCGCATGGTTTGCAACACGGCGGCTACAGCACGGATCGAGCCGGAGGTCCCGACCGCTTCATGCCAGCCCGCCATACGAAACTGCGCGGCCACTGGTTGAAATTCGAGCCGTGCGGCGGTTTCGGCAGCCTGCCACCGCTTCGCGGTGATGCGCCCGTCGTGAAAGAAGCGCTGACTGTAGGTGATGCAGCCCATGTGCAGGCTTTCTAGAAAGAGCGGGTGGATGCCCTCCCCAAGGACGGTTTCACTGCTGCCGCCGCCGATGTCGAACACCAGCCGCCGTCCGGAGGCCGGCCCTAACGTGAAACCGACGCCACGATAGATCAGCCGGGCTTCTTCCTGGCCGGATATGACTTCGATGGGATGTCCAAGCGCCTGACGGGCGTGCTCGAGAAAGTCGACGGCGCGGTAGGCCTGCCGCAGGGTATAGGTGCCGACTGCCCGGATGTGGGCGCGCGGTATGTCGCGGAGCCGGTCGCCGAAACGCCGCAGGGTGTCCAGCGCGCGTTGTTGGGCGTCCGGCGCGATGGTGCCATCGGCGCGCAGTCCGGCGCCCAGGCGCACCATTTCCCGCAGGCGGTCGACGACTTGGATGCGGCAGCCCAATCGGCGCGCCAGAATGAGGTGGAAGCTATTCGACCCCAGGTCGAGGGCGGCGAACTGTTGCTCATGATCGCCCTGCGCGAGGACATCGGTGCGTGGCGAGCGGAGCGGTGGATCCATCGTCTGTCCGGAAGGTAGGTCAGGCACGGGTATCGCTGTTACCGAACGATGGGCCGGTCAGTGGCGGTGGGTCAGGGATTCGAACCCTGGAAGGGCTTGCGCCCTTGCTGGTTTTCAAGACCAGTGCAATCAACCGCTCTGCCAACCCACCTGGCGCCTGGCATCAGGTTGCGCAAGGATACTGAATGACTCGGTCGGCTGCTACCTCGAGAGGGAACTTCCCCACCGCATGTCGGTCTCTCAAGTTGGCAATGCGAATTGTTTCATTGCCTGCCATAAACACACTCGAGGAGCCGCTCCATGTCCACACGACCGGATGTCATTCACGGCAGCGCGGTCCGCGTTGCCGACAACCGACTGATCCGCAACACCTACACGCTCTTGGCCATGACCCTGCTGTTCAGCGCGGCGACGGCCGGGCTTTCGATGGCCCTGGATCTGCCCCGGATGGGCGTTCTGGTGACCCTCGCCGGGTATTTCGGGCTGCTGTTTCTGGTCACGCGTCTGCGCAACAGCGTATGGGGCCTTGCGGCCGTGTTCGGCCTGACCGGTTTCATGGGGCTCACCCTGGGGCCGATTCTGGATGCCTATTTGACCCTGCTGCCCAATGGCGGTCAGGTGGTGATGATGGCCATGGGCGGCACGGGCGTGGTGTTCCTCGGCCTGTCGGGCTATGCCCTGACCTCCCGCCGCGACTTCAGCTTCATGGGTGGCTTCCTCACCGCTGGTATCCTGGTCGCCTTTCTGGCCGGGTTGGGCGCGATCTTTTTCCAATTGCCGGCGCTGTCCCTGGGCGTCTCGGCCATGTTCGTGCTGCTGATGTCGGGCTTCATCCTCTATGAAACCAGCAATCTGGTGCACGGCTACGAGACCAACTACATCATGGCCACGGTCAGCCTGTACGTGGCGATCTACAACCTGTTCCTGAGCCTGCTGCAGTTGCTGGGCTTCGCCAGCGGCGAGGACTGATCGGGCGCTGTCGCTCTTCTGTGTGCCCCCCGGGTCGGCCGCGACCGGGGGGCTTCATGCCCCCGGCGCGGTGAACGCGTTATCGGACTGCTCCTCCAGACCGAACCAGCGCAGCCGTTCGCGCAGCCGCACCACCTCGCCCACGATCACCAGCGTCGGCGCCTTGAGCGCCGCGGCTTGCGCGGCTTCCGCCAGATGCGCGAGATCGCTCACCACCACCCGCTGCGCCGCTGTGCTGCCCTGCTGGATCACGGCTGCCGGATGCTCTGGCGGCAGGCCATGCGCGATCAGCTCGGCGCAGATCGATGCCAAGCCTTGCAGCCCCATGTAGATCACCAGCGTCTGCATGGGTTGGGTCAGTGTGCGCCAGTCGACGCCGAGCGCGGCATCCTTGGGATGACCGGTCAGAAACACGCAGCTGTGCGCATGATCGCGGTGGGTGAGCGGAATCCCGGCATAGGCCGCGCAGCCCGAGGCGGCGGTGATGCCGGGCACCACCTGAAAGGGGATGCCGTGGGCGGCGAGTTGGTCGATTTCCTCGCCGCCGCGGCCGAAGATGAAGGGGTCGCCGCCCTTGAGTCGCAACACGCGCCGGCCCGCCTGCGCCAGGGCGATCAGCCGAGCGTTGATCTCCTCCTGCGGCACGGTGTGCTGGCTGCGCGCCTTGCCGACGTAGATGCGCTCGGCCTCCTTGCGCACCAGATCCAGGATCGCCGGCGTGACCAGCCGGTCGTAGAGCACCACGTCGGCCTGCTGCATCAGCCGCAGGGCACGGAAAGTCAAGAGATCCGGATCGCCGGGCCCGGCCCCGACCAGATACACCTCGCCGCGGGCTGGTGAGGCGCCCGCCAGCGCCGTCTGCATGAGCGCATCGGCCTGTGCTTCGCGGCCGTCGAGCACGCGCTCGGCGATCGGTCCGTCCAGCGCCTCTTCCCACAACCGGCGCCGGGCGGTCGGGTCGGGGACCGCTGCGCGCACCCGCGGTCGCCAGCGCTCGGCAAAGCGCGCGAGGGCCCCATAGCGCGCCGGGAGTGCGGCTTCGATGCGCGCTTTCAGACGCCGGGCGAGGATGGGGGAGGTGCCGGCGCTCGAAATGGCGATCTTGAGCGGTGATCGGTCGACGACGGCCGGGAGGATGAAGGAACACAACTCCGGCGCGTCGACCACGTTCACCGGGATCCGGCGCGCGCGGCAATCCTCGGACACCGCGCGGTTGACGGCGGCATCGTCGGTCGCCACGATCACCAGCGCCGGCTCACCCAGGGCTTGCTCGGGGTAAGTCCCGGTGCGCCAGGCGATGCGCCCTGCAGCGTGCAGCGCAGCGAGATCGGGATGCAGCCGCGGTGCGATGACCTCGACCGATGCGCCGGCATCGAGCAATCCTTCCACCTTGCGCGCCGCCACCGTGCCGCCCCCGATGACGGTGCAGGGCTGAGCGTCCAGGTTCAGGAACACCGGGTAATAGCGCATGGCTGCGGTCCGGATCGTATAGAACGAAACGCGATTTTATACTACGTTGTCGGTCATCGTCAGGAATATGTCAGGCGGCTTCCGTGAAATTACGTCAGTTGCACTACATCCAGGAGGTGGCCAATCGCGGACTCAACGTGACCGCGGCGGCCGAGGCGCTGTTCACTTCCCAGCCCGGGGTGAGCAAGCAGATCCGGCTGCTCGAGGACGAGCTGGGCGTGCTCATCTTCGAGCGCAACGGCAAGCACCTCACGCGGCTGACGGCGGCGGGGGAGGCCATTCTGGGCATCGCCAACCGCATCCTGCAGGACGTCGAGAACATCGAACGCATCGCGCGCGAACATCGCGATCCGGCGCGCGGCAGCCTGCGCCTGGCCACCACCCACACCCAGGCGCGCTACGCCCTGCCGCCAGTGATCCAGCGCTTTCGGGAGCGCTATCCAGAGGTTGCGCTGCACATCCACCAGGGCACGCCGCTGCAGATCGCGGAGGCCGCGGCCAAGGGCGAGGTCGATTTCGCCATCGCCACCGAGGCCATGGAGCATTTCGAGGATCTGGTGATGATGCCCTGCTATCACTGGAACCGCTGCGTGCTCGTCCCGCCCGACCATCCGCTCACGCAGGAGCAGCCGCTTACGTTGGAGGCCATCGCGCGCTACCCGATCGTGACCTATGTGTTCGGCTTCACCGGCCGCTCGCTGCTGGACCGGGCCTTTGCCGACAAGGGGCTGCAGGTGCAGGTGGTGCTGACGGCGGTGGATGCCGACGTCATCAAGACCTATGTGCGGCTGGGTCTGGGCGTTGGGATCGTGGCGCGCATGGCCTATGATCCCAAGGCCGACACCGATCTCGTCGCCCTCGATGCGCGGCATCTATTTCGGCCGAGTACCACGCGCATCGGCTTCAAGCGGGGCATGCTGCTGCGGCAGTACATGTACGATTTCATGCAGATGTTCGCGCCGCACTTGGATCGCTCTCTCGTCGACCGTTGTGCCCAGTTTTCCACCTACGAAGAGCGGGCCAATTTCCTTTCCCATTCAGTGGGAGAACTCCCTACATATTGAATTCTGAATTTTGATATAGGATTCCATTCCTTTTTTTGAATATGGGTGGCGCCTAAACTATGCTCCCGGCCGGTTTTCATTGCCCGGTCGATGGGCTCAGTCAGGAATCGCAGCCATGTACCGTTATGATAGCTATGACCAGCGTGTGGTCGATGAGCGGGTCGCCCAGTTTCGCGACCAGACCCGCCGTTTCCTCGCCGGGCAGCTCAGCGAGGAGGAATTCCGGCCGCTGCGCCTGCGCAACGGGCTGTATATCCAGCGCCATGCGCCCATGCTGCGCGTCGCCATCCCCTACGGACTGCTCTCGGCGCGCCAGTTGCGCATGCTGGCCCATATCGCGCGCACCTACGACCGCGGTTATGGCCACTTCACCACGCGCCAGAACATCCAGTACAACTGGCCGGCGCTGGAACGCGTGCCCGACATCCTGGCCGATCTCGCCACCGTGCAGATGCACGCCATCCAGACCAGCGGCAACTGCATCCGCAACGTCACCTCCGATCAACTCGCCGGCATCTCGCCCGACGAGCTGGCCGACCCACGCCCCTATTGCGAAATCATCCGGCAGTGGTCGACCTTCCATCCCGAATTCTCCTATCTGCCGCGCAAGTTCAAGATCGCGGTGACCGGCGCCCAGCGCGACCGCACGGCGGCGCAGATTCACGACATCGGCCTGCAGATCGTCGCGAACGCGGCTGGCGAGCGGGGTTTCAGGGTCTATGTGGGGGGTGGGCTGGGTCGCGCGCCGATGATCGGCGAGGTGATTCGCGAGTTCCTCCCCGAGGCGGATCTGCTCACCTATCTCGAGGCCATTCTGCGCATCTACAATCGCCATGGCCGGCGCGACAACATCCACAAGGCGCGCATCAAGATCCTGCTCAAGGCTTGGGGTCGCGAGGCCTTTGCTGCGGCGGTGGAGGCCGAATGGGCACGCCGTGACAGTGATGCCCTGCGCCTGCCGAGCGATGAGGTCGCGCGCATCGCCGCGCATTTCGCCCCACCCCCGTATGCACCCGACGCGGCAGCCGATCGACTCGATCCGGCAATTGAGGCCGATCCCGATTTTGCGCGCTGGTATGCCCGCAACACCCTGCCTCATAAGGTTGCGGGGTATCGCGCCGTGCATATCAGCCTCAAATCGCCGGGCCGCCCGCCCGGGGATGCCACGGCCGAGGAGATGGATCTCATCGCCGATCTCGCCGAGCGCTACAGCTTTGGCGAACTGCGTGTGACCCACCACCAGAACCTGCTGCTGGCCGACGTGCGCCTTGCCGATCTGCCCGCCCTGTGGCAAGCCCTGCGCGCACACGATCTGGCTTATCCAAACGTGGGTACACTGACCGACATGATCGCCTGCCCGGGGCTGGATTTCTGCTCGCTGGCGAACGCCGGCTCGATCGATGTCGCGCGCCAGATCCAGTCGCGCTTCGAAGATCTGGATTATCTCTATGACCTGGGCGAGTTGCGGCTCAACATGTCGGGTTGCATGAACGCCTGCGGGCATCACCACGTCGGCCATATCGGCATCCTCGGCGTCGACAAGAAAGGCGAGGAGTGGTACCAGATCCAGATCGGCGGCAGCTCGGCGAACGATGCCTCGCTGGGCAAGGTGCTGGGTCCGTCGGTGCCCAAGGAACAGGTCGCCGAGGTCATCGGTCGGCTGCTCGAGGTCTATCTCGAGCTGCGCGAGGAAGGCGAGCGCTTTCTCGACACCTGCCGGCGCGTGGGCATCGAACCCTTCCGCGAGCGGGTCTACACCGAACTCGAGGTGGCGGCATGAGCGGGCCTGTGTTGCATGTCGAGGGTCGCGTGCTGGACGTCGACCCTTGGGTTCAGATCGCCGATGAGGCCGCGCTTCCGGCGGGGCCCGCGCTGGTCAGCCGCGCACGCTGGCAGGCGACCCGCGAGACGCTGATCGCGCGCGTCGAGCCGGTCGGCGTGGTGCTTACCCCCGCCGATGCCGTCGAGGAGATTGCTGCCGATCTGCCGCATCTGGCCTGCATCGCGCTGCACTTTCCCGGTCCCGGCGAGGGGCGACCTTACAGCACTGCGCGCCTGTTGCGCGAGCGGTACGGCTATCGCGGCGAGATCCGGGCGGTTGGGGAGGTGCTCATCGATCAGGTGCATTTCCTCAAGCGCTCGGGCTTCGATGTGCTGGCCCTGCGGGCCGATCAGGACGTATCGGCCGCACTGGCGGCGCTCAAGACCTTCTCCGTGCACTATCAGCCCGGCGCGGATGAACCTCTGCCGCTGTTCCGGCGCCGGGCGGCGAGCTGAGTATTCTTCGCGCCCCCAGATAACCCTCTTCGCCGGATGGATGCATCGAGGCGGCGCTTGTCATCTGCATCGATGCTGCGTTTTCATGTTTTTGGCGCTACTGCGTCCTGGGTCGCACATCTGGCGTATGATCCCGACGAAAACTGGGGGCAGCCGTTCTGGCTGTCGTTTTGGGAGGCGATGGGGAACGCATGGCGCTTGAGCTGATCGGGGCCGGTTACGGTCGCACTGGGACGGACTCCACCAAGGAAGCTCTGAACATCCTGGGCCTGCGCTGCTACCACATGCGCGAGGTCATCGGGAATCCCGACAACGCCCATCACGTCGATTTTTGGCGCCGCGTCGCCGAGGCACCGCCGGGCACGTCGCACGACTGGGAGCAAGTGTTTGGAAACTACCGGGCCGCTGTCGATAATCCCGCGGCCTGCGTCTGGCGGGAACTCATGGCCGCCTATCCCGACGCCAAGGTCCTGCTTACCGTGCATCCCGGTGGGGCTGAGGCCTGGTATGACAGTGTGATGGACACCATCTACTTCACCGAGCGGTTGTGGCAGTGGCGAGTGCTGGAAGCGGTGACACCGTTCGCGCGCAAGTTCGGTCCCATGGCGCGCAAGCTGATCTGGCAGCGCTTCCACAAGGGCACCATGCCCGATCGGGCCGCCGCGGTGGCCGAATACCATCGCCACGTTGCGGAGGTGCGGGACGCGGTGCCGGCCGAGCGCCTGCTGGTGTTCAGCGTGGCCGAAGGGTGGGCGCCGCTGTGCGCGTTTCTGGAGCTGCCTGTGCCGGACCAGCCCTTCCCCCGCGTCAACGACCGCGACGCCTTCCAGCGGGACATCCGGGGCATGGTGCGGGGCGCGTATGTGATTCTTGGGCTCGGGGCGGCTGCTCTCCTGGGCGGCATCGTACTGACCGCCAGTCTCCTTTGAGAGCCGCAATGCGTCCGCCGGGCCTTTGCCGGGTGCGCGGACATGCGGACGTTCGGGATCATCGGGCCCGCCCATGGCATCATAAACATCCAACCGGTCCTCACGCGGCCGGTACCCGATCGAGGCGCGCTCCCGCGCCGGGAGACCGACATGGAAATCATCCTCGCCAATCCGCGCGGCTTTTGCGCCGGCGTCGAGCGTGCCATCGACATCGTCGAGCGGGCGCTGGAAGCCTTCGGCGCGCCGATCTATGTGCGGCACGAGGTGGTGCACAACCGTTTCGTGATCGATCGGCTGCGCGCCATGGGCGCCGTATTCGTCGAGGAACTGAGTGAGGTTCCCGATGGTGCAACAGTGATCTTTTCCGCCCATGGCGTGAGTCGGGCCGTGGTCGAGGAGGCGCGCGCGCGCGGCCTCACGGTGTTCGATGCCACCTGTCCGCTGGTGACCAAGGTCCACGTGGAGGTGGCGGCGCTGGGTCGCAAGGGCTTCGATGCCATCCTCATCGGCCATGCGGGCCATCCCGAAGTGGAAGGCACGCTGGGCCGCTTCGATTCCCGACACGGCGGGGCCATCCACTTGGTCGAAACGCCGGCCGATGTGGCGGCGCTCTCGGTCCGCGATCCCGAGCGCGTCGCCTATGTCACGCAGACCACGCTCTCGGTGGACGACACCCGCGCCGTGATCGAGGCGCTGACGGCGCGGTTTCCGGCGCTGGCCGCGCCGCGCCGGGACGACATCTGCTATGCCACCCAGAACCGCCAGGATGCGGTGCGCAAACTCGCCCGCGAGGTCGATCTGGTGCTCGTGGTGGGTTCGGCGAGCAGTTCCAACTCGAACCGGCTGCGCGAGTTGGCCGAGCAGTGCGGACGGCCCGCTTACCTTATTGACGGTCCGGAGGACATCCAGCCCGCGTGGCTCGCCGGCATCGCCCGGGTTGGCGTGACCGCCGGAGCGTCCGCGCCGGAAACCCTGGTGCAGGCCGTCATCGACCGATTGTGCTCGGCGGGTGGCACGGTGCGCGAGCTGCCCGGCCCGGTCGAGACCATGGTCTTTGCTCTGCCGCGCGCTCTGCGCGGCGTTTCCGTCGCCTGACATCGGCGCTCCTGCAGCGGCCGGCGCCGGCTGGATCACCATGGGCCGACGGCCCGCGTGATGACGAAGGCGAGCAGCGTGCGCCCTGGCGATCAGGAACCAATGTCGGCCGCATGCGACGATGGCCGCTGTGTCCTCGTCGTTGCGAGGAGTGCAGGGATGCGGCAACCCATTCTTTTGCAAGGCGATGCAGGCGGCACTTTGCCTTTTTCGGACGGCCGCCCCGCATGGATCGCCACGGCGCTGGGCGCCTCGCGATGACGAGAGAAAAAACAGCGCTTCGCGACGAAGGGAAGCGCTGCTCGCGCAATGATGAGGGAATGCCGGCGACTGGTCGTGATGACGGCGAGTCAAGGGCGCTTGTGAGGGCGGGGAGGACGCGTTCGCCCCTCAGGGGCAGGTCAGCGGATCGTCGGGTCCGGCGATTCGAATGCGGCCGGTGTTGGCCACCACCAGCCCGCGCGCAGCAGTAACCCCGCGACGGTCGCAGAAGGTGTAGCGGTGATTGAAGAACGCTGCGGTGCCGGTATCAGTGAAGCGCATCCGGTCGGCCGGGGTGCCGGTCTTGCGCAGGGTCACGCCGCTCGGCAGCGCGGGCTGCACGCGCAGCAGCCGGCCGTTGTCGCCGTCGCAGCGCGCGTCGTTGTTCGCGTCCGCGCAACCGCGGTCGCCGTCGGGGTCCTCGAATACCAGCCAGCCCGTTTCCCAAGTGGCCTGCCCGCCGCAGCTGAGCGTCGGACCCCGTGTGCAGAGCACGACAGCGCGGCGCATGCGCGCCGCCTCACCCCGGGCACGCTGCAGGTCGCCGGCGAGCAGGTTGTTCAGTGCGATGAGCCGCCGGTCTCCCAGCCACTGTGCTAGCGGCGGACCGGCCAGTGCGGCGAGCAGCCCGAGCACCAAGACGGTGGTGAGCAGTTCCACCAGCGAGATGCCGGCCATGCGCGGCCGGCGACCTGCTTGCGGCTGTCTGCGCTCACTCATCCGGCACATCCGGTCACCGGTCACTCGCCGCGCTGTCGGTCTTGCTGCAGCCAGCGGCAAAGCGGAAGCCTGACCATGTGGGGGCGCGCAGGAGGCCCGCAATGCCGGGCGGATGGCGCGGGGGCAGAACCGCCGGCTCATCCATGCAGCGCGGCCAGCATGCTGACGGCGTTACCGCCGCCAGCGGCAGCCGCTGGGGCTCGTCCATGCCGCTTCACCAGCATCGCGCGGTGCTGTCGGCGTTGCTGCTGTCGGTGGCGCTGCGGGCGCCGGTGTGGGTGAGCTGGATCATGGCGCAGGTCGTGTCACCCGCAGCGGGGCTGCCCGTCACCGGTCGGGCCTGCAGCGTAAAGGTGACCGCTGTGCGGGTCGGGATGGTGATCTGCCAGAGCGCGACATTGGCCTCATCGACCACGTTGCTCGGAAAAGCTGGGCAGGCCGTATTGGCAGCAAGAAAGCCGTTGTTGGGATCGAGCGCAGCGCAGCGCTCCAGCCGCGCGGCGCGGTCCATGAGCGCGCTGGTCGCGAGGCTGCGATAACCCTTGCGGGTCTGTTCGCGATAGCTCGGCACCGCGATGGCGAGGAGCAGCGACAGCACCACCACCGCAATCATGATTTCGATGAGCGTGAAACCTCCCGCGCGCGGGGTGCGGGAGGTGGGTGAGGTCAGGCGAGCGTTCATCGCAGGTCTCCGTCAGTTCGGCACATCGCGCCAGAAGGTGCGCTGGGTGAGCTGGCCGAAGTCGGCCTTGAACGGCGTCTCGGGTCCGATCAGGATCACGGGGTCGGCGCCGGGCGGGAACAGGATCACCGCCCCCGGGGGAATGCCGCCACGCTTCAATCCGCGCTTGCGATCGGCCTTGATGCAGCTCACGCCGGTTTCGGTGCAAGGTTTGTCCCGATTGGGGTCATCGACTGCGCTGTCGAGGTTCTGCACCGCCCGCCCGTCGTAGAGGTCGACGAGGTAGGATGCGCCGGCACCCACCGCGCCGCCGCAGGTCGTGGTGCTCACCGCCGGTGTGAAGGTCGAGAACACGATCTGTTCGTTGAAGATCTCGGCCTGGGCCAGGACTTTCTCGCCTTCGCCGTCACCTTCCAGTCGGATGTACCAGCCCTGCTTGGCGGCGAGATCCGCCGCCGCAGCGGTCTGTTGGGCAGCAGTGCCTTGCTGGATCAGGTTGGTGGTCACGTCCGAGAGATTGGCCTCGGTGAGCTTGGTATAGGTGATCACACCGCTGCCGTTGAGTGGCGGGCCGTAGGTGGCCGGCTGCTTGATGACATAGAAGCGGTCGTCGACCACGGTGTCGAGCGGATGCTCGCGCCAGCCGCTGCCGATGGCCAGCGCCAGGTAGGTGACGCCGTCCTTCTTGGCGAGCGCGGCGCTCGGCGCGTAGTGAAAGCGGCGGTTGGTCGCGGTGGTCGTGCCGCCCACGTCCAAGATCACCCCACCGGTGACGAGGTTGGCGCCGCTCTGGCCGTTGGCGACGTCGAAGCGCCAGAGTTGCCCGCCGAGGTCGCCGACATAGAGCTGATCGGCATAGCCATCGCCGTTCATGTCGAGCGCGTTCACGTCCGAGGCGATGGCGTAGTGCATGTCGGCAAAGGTCTTGGTGAAGGTTTCCGGACTGGTGTCGGCAGTGCCGCCCGACCAGATGAGGGCACCGGTGTCGGCATCGGCGATGTAGATCGCCCGGCCCTGGCCGTCGTTGCTGCGGGTGGTCTTGGTGTCGTGATTGGGGTCATAGCCCCCGGCGAAGATCATCACGTTCTTCGCGGTGCCGCCGACGTTCATACGGGTGATGACCGGCGCGGACCAGCTCTGGCCCATTTCGGCGAAGCTACCGCTCACGCCGCCCTTGATCATCCACTTGAGCCGCGGCGTATTGCGGTCGGTGACGTCGAGGGCGTAGTAGTTCTTGCCGCCGCGGCGCATGCCGAAGTACAGATAGGCGAAGTCGCCCTCGCTTGACTGCAGGGCCACGTCGCCGGTGTTCTTGACGCGGGTGACGAGCGGTCCATCGAGACCGTAGACGTGGTTGGTGCCGGCCTCGTTGACGTAGAGATCCTCGATGTTGGGAAGCAGTTCCTTGGGCATGAAGGCGAAGCGCTCGGTGCCGTCGCTTGGGTTGATGGCATAGAGGAAGCCGTCGTTGGTCATGGCGTAGATAGTGATGTCGGGGTTGGCTTCGGTGCCGCCATAGGTGACGAGCACCGGCCGGGTGTGCAGCGGGTCGGCCATCTGCTTGCGCGCTTCATTGGTCACGCCGTCGCGGTCGGCATCCAGCACATCAACGCCGCGGGCCCACTGGATCAGATCGGTGGCCGTGATGCTGGTGTCCTGAATGGCCAGCAGCGGCTCCAGGGTGGCGAGGTTGTCTTCGTGCAGCCGGTTGGCCGCGGTGGTCAGATCGGCGTTGTTCGGCGCGGTGCTGCCGGTGTAGGTGTAGACCTTGCGGTTGGTCAGGCTCTGCTCGTTCGCCGCGCCGCCCTTGGCGACCTCGTCGCCGTCCAGCACGTCGCTCCACCAGCTCTTGGCGCCGGAGCGGAAGCCACCGGTAGCCGGATCGATGGCCGAGAATCCGTCCACGTCGACAATGGCGCCGGGCGTGTTACCGGTGCCGTTGTTGAAGGCAGCGTTATAGCGGTAACGCTTCACGTTGCCTGGCCAGGTGACCCGATCTTGGGGTGCGAACAACGCGAAGTAGATCTCGTCGCGATGCTCCAGGCGGTTGAAAGCGTTCACGGACACGGCCGGCGCGGTGAACAGCCCTTCGCGCAGCAGGATCTCGATGAAGATCTCGCTCAAGGAGGCCTCGAGGCCGGCGTAGTCGTTTACGGTGTAGTACTTGCCGCCGCCCTTGACGGCCGTGTCGTCGAGCAGCGTCTGGTCGCTGAAGAAGCCCACGGTGTAGGTAATGATGTTCTGGATGCCCGGCAGATTGGGTGCGGCGTCGAGATAGTCGTTCATGTAGCCGGCTAGCTCGTCGAGGCAGATGCCGTCCGTGGTGGATGTGGCGCTGCAATTTCCTTTGGGTCGCGTACCGAGCAGGTTGTAGATCAGGGAATGTGCGTCGGTGTCCTCGGTCGGTTCGCCGTCGGTGAGATAGACGATGTAGTTCTTCTGGCAGGCCTCGACGATGGGCGATTTGTACTTGTTCTGATTGTCGGGTAGACGCGATCCGGGCACGCTCGTCGGGCTGGAGTTGAGGCCATACTTCACGTTCTGGCCGGTGAAGTAGAGATAGGCCTCCCAGAAGGTTTCCTCGAGCGGCGTGTTACCGGACGGCTTGTAGTCGCTGATGGTGCTCTTGAAGGTGTCTCGCGTGGTGGCGATGTCGGCGACGGGCAGGGTCACCGGACCACCCTGGTAGCCACCGTTGCCGCTGCTGCCATCGAAGCGCATCAGGCCGATGTTCACACCGTTGAGCCGGTCGACCAGCTTCTTGGCCACATCCTGCACGATCCACAGCCGCGTGACGGTCATGGTGCCCGAGCCGCCGGTGGCGGCCCACCAGTTCAGGTAGTTGGCCGACCAGAAGTTGTAGGTGGTCGTGTAGGCATATTTATTGGCTGCATTCGCGGTCCATTTGGGTGCGCTGTTGGTGGCAGTCTTGTCGGCGTACCAGACGCCATCGGCGCTGCCGTGGTTACCGGAGTCGTCCTCGCATTCCAGCGGGTGGCTGTTGGCGCCGGATTGCAGGCTTTGCCAGCGCTGATCGGACCAGCTGCGCTCGCCAAACAGGCCCCAGTCCTTGCGCCACATGGCCGCCTGATCGGTGAAGCGCCCGCTGCTCGCGAACGCTGAGGCCATGGCATTGCAGGTATTCTGGCTGGTAGGGATCCACTGGCTGGTGGAACACGAGGGCGGTGTGCTGCCGGTCGTCCAGTAGATGCGGCTGTCTAAGCAGGAGCCGCTGTAGGTCGTGGCCGGGTCATAGACCGCGGGGATGGTGACCTGGGTGCTCATGCTGCCCGAGGTATCGACGATGAACAGGATGTTGGGCTGGGTGCCTTCAGTGCTGTTGCTGACATAGACCTCGGTGTCATCGGCGAGCGCCAGCGGCGCGTGGGTGATCAGCGCCGCGAGGGCCGCGCCGGAGAAGGCCGCGAAGCGTCCGGATTTGGCGTTTGATGAGGGTTTCATGGCAGGCTCCCGCGCCGCGAGGCGCTATTTCACCAGGCGCAGCACGCGCCCGCTCTGAATGTCGAAGATCACCGTGGCCGGTTGGCCATCGAGCATGCGCAGCGGAACATGCGGCCGCAGCCGACCCGCTACCTCGACAGGCACCGGCCCCTCGACGGGAAAGGCGCGCGGTGGGCAATCCGCGCAGGGATAGGCCAGGATTTCCCCGCGCTGGCCGGGCTCCACGTTCACGGCGAGGTGATGGGCTTCCAGCGCGTCCTCGGTGAAGACCAGCGGTCCCTTGATGTCGGCCTGCGCGGCGTTGGCGAGGATCAGGCCGATCAGGATCAGGCCGCCTAGCAGTCGGCGCAGCAGCGGGAAGCGGGAACAGGGTGGGGCGATGCGGAGCGGGTTCATGGCGGGTCTCCTCGTGATCAGTTATTACCCGCCCTCGGCCGGGGCGATGCGGTAGATCCCCTGGGCGGTGACGGCGGGAAGATTCACGCCGTTCACGGTGCCGGTGCCCTGGATGAGGAAGTGGTAGGCGGCCAATGGGCTGCCCGAGCCCATGGAATACCCCACGATGTTGGAGGCATCGCCCAGATAGCTGGTCCGGGCCGCGGCGGTGACCGGCGCGCTTCCGAGCGTCACGGTGAGGTCCACCGGTGTGGGGCTCAAGAGGGCGGCCGACAGATGGGGCACGTTGGTCATCGCCGCCTCGATGGCGCTTTCCGCTCCCTGGAAGCCCATGTTGCGAAACTGGTCGGTGGCGGCGATCCGCTGCTCGGTGGTGGCGCTGCCGAGGGTCATGATGGCCAGCAGGGTGATGACCAGCAGCATGACGAGGGCGACCATGAGCACGATGCCGCGCTGGCGGCGGGGAATGGGCGGGACGGGATGGTGCATGATCGTTCTCCTGTGGATCAGGGGTTGTCGGGCAGATCGCGGCGGTTGCGGACGTTGACCGTGGCCGCGAACACGCGCCGCAGGCGCCGGTCATTCGGGTAGGTGATCGCGGCGCCCGAGGTGCCGGTCTTGGCGACCGTCTGGTCGAGCAGGGCATAGCCGGCGGTGGCGTCGTTGACATCCAGCACCGGATCGCGCGAGGCCACCAGCAGGGCGAGCTTCACCGCCACCACCTGACTCCAGTCGGTGACGCTGGGCGCGGTGAAATAATTGATGTTGCCGCTGTTGGGAACGCGCTGGCCGTAGAGCACCTGCAGGTATTCCACACCTTCCACCAGTTCCTGCGCCGTTTGATTGAGGCGGCTGGTGTCGAGCCGGTAGAGCGAGAAAATGGCGCTGCCATCGGCGGCGTCGCGGCCGCTGTCACGCACGAAATAGACCCAGCTGTTGAAACGCGTCGCCTGGGCGGCATTGAGTCCCGTGTGGGCGTAGGGCTTGGCGAGACTGGCTGAGCTGTTGTCGCTGGTGGTGTGCACCAGGGTCAGGCCGCCGGTGACCGAGGTGACCCGGAACACGTTGACCGCGCTGCAGTCGGCGATGAGCACCATCTCGCCGGCCACGATGTTGTCGGGATTGCTGGCCAGCGCCACCGCGGCCGACTCGCTGCTCATGGTGCTGGCGAGATTGACCACCGCGCGCGAGCCGCCCTGCACCTGCAACACGTCGCTCAGCGGCCGTGGCACCGCGCCATTCCAGTTGGCGGGCGCGGCGCCGCCGGTCCAGGTCCCGTTGGCGGCGACCTCGAAGCCGCGCACGGCGGTATCGGCCAGATTGGTGGTGGGCGTGTTGAGGGCAAGGATCTTAGGGGGAGGGAAAAGGTTATTGAGGTCCATGCGGGCGCAGCCCTGGAAGGCGGCCATGCGGACATTGTTCACCAGTTCATCCAGCGCGAACTGGCCGGCTTGCTGCACCTCGCCGACGCTGTTGCCGAGCCGGCTGGTCTGCTGGTTGCCGAGGTAGAGCTGCAGCACGCCGGCGAGCAGGAACAGGCTCACCAGCATGGCGACCATGATCTCCACCAGCGAGAAGCCGGCAGCGTGGCGATGGGGGCGAGGTGGCGCGTTCATGGGTCGTTGATCAGGACGGTGAGAGTGGCTGTCTGGTTGGCCGGTGTCTCGGTGTTGGTGTCGAGGTCCTGCCAGGCGATAGTGATGGTGAAGATCTGGCCGGTTCGTGCGACCGTGCCGGTGGCGCGTGGCAGCTGGCCGAGCGCCAGACCCCACTGCCGAATGTCTAGGTTGGCCTGTTGGGTGGGTGTGCAGGCGTTCGTCGCGCAGTCGGGGTCGGCCGGCAAGCTGGATTGCCAGCCGCTGCTGGTGGTGTTGATGGTGATGCTGTTGTAGCTGCCGGCGCCGACGCCTTGCGGATTGGTGCGCATCCGGTCGGCCATGTCGGCAAGCAGGGCGGTGGCCTGGGCCCGGACATAGGCGCCCTGGTGATAGCGCAGGCCACTGAGCTGCATGCCGGCTACGCCCAGCAGACCGATGGACAGCAGCACGATGGCGATCAGTACCTCGATCAGGGTAAAGCCGCGCGATGGTCGGCTGGCGCGGAGACTCATGGACATGTTGCGTCCCCTCCGCTCAGGACCTGGGGGATTCCGTTGCCATTGGTGTCGACGGGACGGACCACTTTGCCGAGGGCGTTGACCCCCAGGGTGCGGGCGTACGTGGCGCCGCGGGCGTCGCACAGGACGAAGGTGCCGGCCGAGTCGACCTGGCCGCGTGCGTCGAAGCGCAGGAAGCCCGTGTTGGTGAAGCCGGTGGTGCGCAGCGTCATGCCGGCGGGAAGCGGGCGGGCGGCACCGAGCAGCAATTCGGTCGAGCTGCGGGCACCGTTGCCGTTGGTGTCCACGAACAGGATCCAGCCGCCTTCCCACAGGCCCTGGCTGCTCGTGCGGCAGTTCGCGCCATCGGTGCTGCTGCACAAACTCACCCAGCTGCGCCGTGCCACCGCCTCGGCGCGTGCGCGGGTGAGGCCGGCGTTCAGCTCGTTGCTCTGGGCGGTGAGGCGGTTGTTGCGCAGGGTGTTGGCGAGCGGCGGCCCGCCGACGACGGCGAGGGTTACAATCACGGCCACGGTGATCATGAGTTCGATCAGGCTGAGGCCATGCTGGCGGGCCTTGGTCATGGACGATCTCCACGGGATCGCGGTGCTTCTGCTGCGGTTGACGGCGGCGTGGGCGGAGGCTGAAGGCAGGAGGCGATGAGCGGTGGCAGCGGACCGATGAACGGCATGTCGGCATGAGGCGGGAGCGCGATGCGGAGACGGTGACGATCGTCGGTGCGGGGATCGTGGGCTTGACCACGGCGCTCGCGCTCAGCGATGCGGGCCTTGCGGTGCGGGTGGTGGAACGGGGCGCGGTCGGCCGCGAGGCATCCTGGGCCGGCGGCGGCATTCTCTGTCCCTTGCATCCCTGGCGTTACCCGGACGCCGTGCAGGCGCTGGCCTGGCGGGCGGCCGCGGCGTATCCGGCTTTGGCTGAGCGGTTGGCTGCCGCGACCGGCATCGATCCGGAATGGACACCGAGCGGCTTGCTGATCCTGGATGGCGATGAGGCGGCCGCGTGTGCCTGGAGCCGCCGCTGGGATCAGCCGGCCGCGATCTGTACGCCTGCCGAGGTCGCGACACTGGAGCCGGCCTTGGCCTGTGCGAACCGACCCGCGGTGCGATTGGCGGCGGTCGCGCAGGTGCGCAATCCCCGACTGCTGCGGGCGTTGGCGCAGGCGCTCGAGGCGCGCGGCGTGGCGATTCACACGCGCTGCCCGGTGCAGCGGTTGCAGGTGGCGGCGGGACGGGTGGTGGCGCTCGAAACCGGAACCGGCCTGCTGGCCACCGACGGGCCGGTGGTGGTGGCGGCCGGGGCCTGGAGCGCGGGACTGCTCGCACCGCTCGGCGCGCCGCTGCCGGTGGCGCCGATCAAGGGGCAGATGCTGCTGTTCGAGACCGCGCCCGGCCTGATTCGTCATGTGGTGCTGCAGGCCGACCGTTACGCCGTGCCTCGGCGCGATGGCCGCGTGCTCTTCGGCAGCACGGTCGAGCAGGCGGGATTCGATACCGCGACCGATGCGGCCACACGCGAGCAGCTGCAGGCCGATGCCGTGCGCCTCATCCCGGCGTTGGCGAAGGCGCGGCTGGCGGCACACTGGGCCGGCTTGCGGCCGGGATCGCCGGAGGGCATTCCGGTGGTCGGTCGGCATCCGGCGCTGCGCAATCTGTGGGTCAACGCGGGGCATTTCCGCAACGGCGTCCTGCTGGCACCGGCAACGGCCGAGTTGCTGGTCGATCGCCTGTTGGGCCGCGTCCCCGCGCTGGACCCTGCGCCCTACGACTGGCCTTGCGCGGCGGCATGAGACGGACGCGCCATCTCGCCGGGCTGCTGGCGCTGCTGCTGGCGCTGGCCGGCTGTGAGCGTCCGGCGGCGCCGGTGGAGGCTGAGGTCTATGCCATGGGCACGCTGGTGCGCTTCAGCCTGTATGGCGCCCCGCCCGATGAGGCTGCTGCAGCGGTCCGCGAGGCCGAGGACTGGCTGCAGTCCTTCGGACGCGACGGCTGGGCCTATGGCGAGGGTGAACTGGCGCAACTGAACGCGGCGCTGGCGCGCGGCGAGTGCCGACGGGTTTCGGACGATCTCGCTGTCCAGATCCGCCTCGCCCGCGAGGTGAGCCTGACGAGCGGGGGGCGTTTCGATCCGGCTGTCGGCCCGCTGATTCGTCTGTGGGGTTTCGACCGGGCGCCGCGCGACCCCGACCGGCCGTTTCCGCAGCCGGACGACATCCGCGCGCTCCTGCCCTTGCCGCCGATCGGCGCTGTGACGGTCTCGGTGAACGGCGAGGTGTGTGGGCCGCGCGGGCTGTTCATCGATCTGGGCGGTATCGGCAAGGGTTATGCGGTGGACCGGGTGGTGGCCGCACTCGGCCGGCGCGGCATTCCGGCGGCGCTGGTCAATGCGGGCGGCAATCTCAAGACCCTGGGCGATCCGCCCGGGCGCGCCTGGCACATCGGCATCCGCGACCCCTACCGGCCCGGCGTGATGGCGACGCTCGATCTGGCCGCGGGCGAGGCGGTGTCGACCTCGGGGGACTACGAGCGCATGTTCGATCATGAGGGCACGCGCTATCACCATATCCTCGACCCCCGCACCGGCTATCCCGTGGCGGGGCTGCACGCGGTGACCGTGGTGCATGCCGATGCGGCTATGGCCGATGCGGCCTCGACCGCGCTGTTCGTTGCCGGGCCCGAGCAATGGCGGCAGGTAGCGGCCGCGCTTGGCATCGAGCGGGCGCTGGTGGTGCAGGCCGACGGCACGGTGGCCATGACGCCGGCCATGGTCGAGCGGGTGCGTCTCGTTTCGGGCTGGGCGCCGCCGCGCCCGCCCGCCGATGGGCCTGCGGCAGCGGTCAGCGGACGGCCTCGGGACGGCCCGTGACGGCGGGACCGCGTTCGTACCAGGCCCGGCTGCGCGCGAGCAACCGCACCAGCGCCAGCATGACCGGCACCTCGATCAGCACACCCACCACCGTGGCCAGCGCCGCGCCGGATTCGAAGCCGAACAGGGCGATGGCCGTGGCCACGGCCAGCTCGAAGAAATTGCTCGCGCCGATCAGGGCGGAGGGCGCGGCGACGCAGTGCGGTGAGCCGACGCGGCGGTTGAGCAGATAAGCCATCCCCGAGTTCAGGATCACCTGCAGCAGGATGGGCACGGCCAGCAGCACGATCACGAGCGGCTGGGCGAGAATCTGCCGCCCCTGGAAACCGAACAGCAGCACCAGCATGGCGAGCAGGGCCAGCAGCGAGACCGGCTGCAGGCGGCGCAGCGTGAGCTCGAGGCGCTGCACGCCATCGGTGCGGGCCAGCAGATATCGGCGCCAGAACTGGGCCAGGGCGAGCGGGATCGCGATGTAGAGCACGACCGACAGCGCGAGCGTGTCCCAGGGCACCGTGATGGCCGAGAGCCCCAGCAGCAGGCCCATCAGGGGGCCGAAGACGAGGACCATGATGAGGTCATTCAGGGCGACCTGACCCAGGGTGAAGGCCGGATCGCCCCGGGAGAGGTTGCTCCAGACGAAGACCATGGCCGTGCAGGGCGCGCCGGCCAGCAAAATGAGCCCGGCGATGTAGCTCGTGATCTGCTCGGCGGGCAGGTAGGGCCGGAACAGCACGCCCACGAACAGCCAGGCGAGCAGAGCCATGGAGAAGGGCTTGACCGCCCAGTTGATGAACACGGTAACGCCGATGCCGCCGGCGTGACGGCGCACCGCCCCGAGTGCGGTCAGCTCCACTTTGAGCAGCATGGGGATGATCATCAACCAGATGAGCAGCGCCACCGGCAGGCTCAGCCCCGCCCATTCGAGCCGGGCGAGGGCGGTGAATGCCGCAGGCGCAAGCTGCCCCAGCAGCAGGCCGGCGAGGATGCAGGCGAGCACCCACAGGCTGAGATAGCGTTCGAAGCGACCCATCGCGGGGTGGGCGGCGGATTCGGGCATGGGGCGGTCTCCGGCAGGGCAAACCGGCCCATTCTAGGTTTCTATGTTTCGCGAATCAACGAAATCATTTGGTGGCAGGGCCGCTGGCCGGTGACGAACCGCGCAGCCTTCATTGCCCGATGTACGCGCCACCGCTGCCCTGCGGCACGCCTTCATCGCCGGGCAGGAAGCGCCATTTCCAGATGAAGCGGATGCGTTCGCTTTGCTGCTTCATGGGCTCGGTGAAGGGGTCGAAGGGCGCGGCGAGCTGCAGGATGCGCAGGGCCGCCTCATCCAGCTTGCGGTGCCCGGAGGGTGCCACGACGCGGACATCGTCCAGTTTGCCGTCGCTGCGGATGGCCACTTCCAGCGTGACGTCGCCGAAGGGGCCGTTCTGGGTGATCTCGCTCGGCATGTTGAGATTGCCGACCGATTCGATGCGCAGCCGCCATTGATACAGATAGGGCGCATAGACGTGGGATTTCGTATTCACGGCGATGCGCAGCTCCGGTGCCGGCTGGCCCGGCGTCGGGGTGCGCGAGTCGGGATCGGGGAGCAGCGTATTGGGGCTGTCGGCGGCCTCCAGCATCAGCCGGGAAATGCGCAGGCGTTGGCCATCCGGCGTTGCGGCGGTTTGCGGGGCGCTGTTCAGCGGACGGGCCACAGGGCTCGTCGAGTGCAGGATCTGCCGGGCCGCTTCGGATGCCTGGCGGTCGTGCGGCGTGTTGGGGTCGGTCGTGGTTGCGCCGCCCAGTTCGTTGACGGCCTCACTGCCCTCGGGGATGCCTTCGTGGGCCATCGCCGCGCGGGAATCTGGCAGATCCCCGCGCGGCCGTTCGACCGGTCCCGACTCGCCCGCGCCCTGCTGATCGATCTGGGCCCAGAACTGGGGGTCCTTGGGCGGGGCGGTCGACTCGCCCCGGACCAGCGTCACCTCCAGCTTGTGGCTGGTGTCCGGGGTGGGATCGGGCACCCGAAAGCCGATGCCCAGGATGAGGATGCCGTGCAGCAGCGCGGCGAAGAACAGCGTGCCGGTCAGTCGGTCCCGGCTGCTGATCTCGGGGGCGGGTTCGGAGCGGGGCGCGGCGGGCGGTGTGCTGGACGACATGGGGCGATTATCGGCGGCGCGTGTGCATCATGAAGCGCGCTGGCTGCGCTCGCCGAGCTGGCGTTCGATGGCGTCCATCAGCAGGCCGGCGATGTTGAGGCCGAATTGTCGGTCCAGTTCGCGCGCGCAGGTGGGGCTGGTGACGTTGATTTCGGTGAGCGAGTCGCCGATGACGTCCAGCCCCACGAACAGCAGCCCCTTCTTGCGCAGGGTTGGTCCGACCTGCTCGCAGATCCAGTAGTCCCGGTCGGTGAGCGGACGGCCTTCGCCGCGGCCGCCGGCGGCGAGGTTGCCGCGCGCCTCGCCGGCCGCCGGGATGCGCGCCAGGGCATAGGGGACCGGCTGGCCATCCACCAGCAGGATGCGCTTGTCGCCATCGCTGATGGCGGCAAGATAGCGCTGGGCGAGCGCGAAGCGGCGGCCGTGCGCGGTGAGCGTCTCCAGGATCACGCTGAGATTGGGATCGTCTTTGCGGGTACGGAAGATCGACGCGCCGCCCATGCCGTCCAGCGGTTTGATCACGGCCTCGCCGTGTTCGTGCACGAAGCGGCGCAACCGCGCCATGTCGCGCGCGATCAGGGTCGGCGGGCAGCATTCGGGGAACCAGGCCGTATAGGCCTTCTCGCTCACGTCGCGCAGGCTTTCGGGTCGGTTCACGACGAGCGTGCCGGCGAATTGCGCGCGCTCGAGGATATAGGTGGCGTAGATGTACTCCATGTCGAAGGGTGGATCCTTGCGCATGAGGATCACGTCCAGCTCGCTGAGCGGTGCCTCGCTGCCGTCTTCCAGCGTGAACCAGTGCTGCGCGTCGTCTTTCACTGCGAGCGGCCGCTGACGCGCCCACGCGGCGCCGCCTTCGAGGTACAGGTCGCCCAGTTCCATATAGACCAGTGCCCAGCCGCGGCGCTGGGCCTCGAGCAGCAAGGCGAGTGTGGTGTCCTTGGCGGGCTTGATGGTGGCGATGGGGTCCATCACCACGCCGATGCGCAGGCTCATGGGGCAATCTCCGCGCCGTGGAGCGGGGTGACGCGGGACGCGTCGGACGGGAACGACCACGGCATCATGGGTTCAACTCGGCCATCTCGCGCGCCGCGGCGAGCAGGGCCAGACGCGCGATGACCCCGTAGGTGTAGAACCGGTTCGGTCCGGCGTCGGGTTCGCGGTTGCGGTCCGGGCAGATGCAGGGCTCGCAAAAGGGCAGGGGATGGAACTCCATGCCCGGCGCGTTGAGGTTTTCCATCGGGCCGCGCTGGGCATGCACGCGGTAGAAGCCACCGACGACGGTGGCGTCGATCATGTAGACCACCGGTTCGGCCACGGCGCCGTCGCCGCCCCAGGTTTCCGCGGTGGGAATGCCTTCCTGGATCAGCACCCGGCTCACCGGCAGACCTTCCTTGGCGGCGCTCATCTTGGTGCGCGTCTTGCGGTTGATCTGGGTGATTTCCTCGACCGAGCGCACGCTCATGATGCCCATGCCGTAGGTCCCGGCATCGGCCTTGACGATCAGAAACGGCGGATGGGTGATGTCGCGCTCGGCATAGCGGGCCGCGATCTGCTGAAGGAGCGATCGCCCGTTGGCCTCCAGACACTCCATTCCTTCACGCTTCTGAAAGTCCACCTGCCCGCAGTAGCGCGACTCGGGCGTGATCAGCCATGGGTCGAGGCCAAGGAGATCGGCGAACTCTTCGGTCACCTCGGCGTAGAGATCGAAATGATGGCTTTTGGAACGGTGGGTCCAACCCAGTCCAGGCGGCGGAAGCATAGTCTGCTCGATGTTCTGCAGCAGGGTCGGCAGGCCGCCCGAGAGATCGTTGTTGAGCAGCACCAGGCAGGGATCGAAATCAGCAACGCCGATCCGGTCACCGTGGCGCACCAGCGGTTCGAGTCGCAGATGCGGCGCGGTCCGGCTTTGTAAGGGCGCGGGCGCGGTCAAGTCCGCTCGCAAGCTGCCGATACGCACTTCGAAGCCGGCCTGCCCCACGATGCTGGCCAGGGTTCCCAGGCTGTCCAGGTAGTAAGGGTTGCGGGTATGGCTTTCCGGAATGATCAGGACCCGGCTGGCACTCGGGCAGCTGCGCTCGATGGCCTGACGCATGGCCTGCACGCACAGCGCATGGCAGTCCGGCGCCAGGTTGTTGAAGCCCGCGGGGAAAAGATTGGTGTCCACGGGGGCGAGCTTGAAGCCGGCATTGCGCAGATCGACCGATGCATACAGCGGTGGGCGGGTGTGCTGCCACTGGCGTCTGAACCAGTATTCGATCGTGCTTTGCTGGGCGAGCAGCGTGGCTTCCAGCTGCTGGACCGGGCCATGAACCTGTCGATCGAGCAGCGGCAGCGGAGTCGGTTCCGGACGGGCCATGGAGGATCCTGTGGTGAGCCTTTCAGGGGCTCATGATACCCAATCGGTGCAAGCGGCAAACCATTCAGCGACAGGGAAAACCCCATGAACAGTTCACTGCAAGACAGCGTCAGCATGCCACCGCCGGATCGGCGCGCCATGCGCATCATGGTCATCGACGACAGCAAGACCATCCGGCGCACGGCGGAAACCCTGCTGAGCCGGGAGGGCTTCGACGTCATCACCGCGCAGGATGGCTACGAGGCGCTTGGCATGGTCGTGCGCCATCGGCCTGATCTGGTGTTCGTCGACATCATGATGCCGCGCCTCGATGGCTACCAGACCTGCGCGCTGATCAAGCGCCATCCGGATTTTCGCCGCATTCCGGTCGTGCTGCTGTCCAGCAAGGATGGGTTGTTCGATCGAGCCAAGGGTCGTCTGGTCGGATCCGAGCGCTACCTCACCAAGCCTTTCACCCGCGAGGAGCTGCTCGAGGCGGTGTCTGCCTTCACCGCAGAACGGGAACAGGCAGCCACCGAGCGGGCTCATTAGGAGCGGGGCATGGCGCGCATCCTGATCGTCGATGATTCCCCGACAGAGCTACAGGCGCTGCGGCGTCTGCTGGAGCGGCACGGCTACCAGATCCTGGAGGCGCGCGATGCCCAGCAGGGCATCGATCTCGCCCGGCGCGAACGTCCTGATCTGATCTTGATGGATGTCGTCATGCCGGGGATGAGTGGCTTCCAGGCCACACGTCGGCTGACGCGGGACGAGGTAACGGCCCGGATTCCCGTGTTTCTGGTGAGCTCCAAGACCCAGGAAAGCGACCGCATCTGGGGATTGCGCCAGGGCGCGACCGATTATGTGGTCAAGCCGGTCGAGGAGCGGGACATCCTGCCACGCATGCATGCGGTCCTCGGTGTATGAACCAACCGGTCGCTGCCGCGATGACAGCCCGCATCGGGCCATATGCTGCGCTCAAGGCGATGGAGTCTTATTGCAGTGGCGGGTCGGGCACCATTGAGACTCTCGCCCGGACGAATCACGTGTCTGCCTTGATCTTTGCTGCGGGCAATTGCAAATGGGCGTTTCCGCAGCGGTGGATCGTGGAAGTCATGAGGCTTCCGCGGCGGGTGCGTATCCCCAACGCACCCCAAGGTTTGCTGGGTATGGTCAACCTGCGTGGGGCACTGGTGCCGGTGCTCGATGCCGGTTTCCTTCTCGGGTTTCACGGCGGGTCGGGCGCAGAGACGACGGTCATCGTACTCCGGCAAGGCCGGCAGTGGGTGGGCCTCGCGGTGGAGCAGGTTCTGGGGTTGCAGAATTTTCCCGCGGAGCTGCGCCGGGATGTGCCGCCATCGGGCCTTTCGCCGTCTGCGCGATGGCTGGGGGTCATTGGTCAACATGCCGGCGCTCCGGTGGGCCTGGTCGACTGGCCCATGCTGCTGCGTCTGCCGCATCCTGCATGCACGAACGCGACCTGATTCGCGCGCCCGGGCTGCACCGTCTCATGCTTCCATCGCCCTATCAAGACGACTGCGGCCTTGCCGATTCCAGAATCGTGGGTGTCGCCGGCACTTGCCGGATATGCACCGCTCGGAGGGTCAGATCACGCCATGCCTGAGATATCGCTTGCCGCTCTGCGCGGGAAACAGTCGGATCGCCGCGCGTCCATGTTCGTGATGGTGGCACTGGCGATTGCCATCTTTCTCACCTTGAGCGGCTGGGCCTATCTCAGCGCGCTCGAATGGCACGACCAGCAACATATGGCATTGACCGTCGAACAGAAATTACTGGCAGAGCGCATTGCGGCGCGCAGTTTCGAGGTCGCCAACGCGCTGAGCGACGAGCTCGTCAACCGCCAGACGTTCAATGATCTCGTCCGCAGCATCGAGAACTTCGCCGCGGCCAGCAAAAAGCTCAAGTCAGGCGACCCCCAGACCGGGCTGGATCCCGTCCCGGCCAGCGTACAGGCGCGACTCGACGTGGTGCTCGAGGCTTGGACGCGCGCGCAGCCGCATCTACAGTCGCTGATCGCCGTGCGCGGCGTGATGCCCGGCGCCCGAGCCTACCAGACGGAATTCCAGACGGCTCTCGGCGACTGGATGACTGACCTCGATGCCTTGCTCGATCAGATGCGGGCAGCTCGCTTGGCGCCCGAGCAGACCAATCATGCGTTACGGCTTGGCCTCGACTTGCAACGAATGCGCGAGGGCATCGATGCGCTGTTTGCCGGTATGGGAGACCCGGCCGTCCTGCCGCGGCAGTTGACAGCCACACTGGCACGCCTCGGTGATGGGCTGCAGGCGCTTTCCGAAGGCAACCGTTCGGCGGGGATCGCTGCCCTGCCCGCTGAAGGTCCGATCCGGGAGACGCTGAACCGCATGCTGGCACGTTACCCCGCGCTGAGCCAGCAGGTCGATTACATCGCGGCCAACGGACAGGCCCTGCACCGGGCGAATCGCGCGTCCCGCCAACTCGCAGTGGCACTGGCGACCGTGCAGGAGGGGCTGACGCAGCAGGAACTGGCCTTGAAGGAAGTCCGCGATACCCGATTCATGCAGCCCTTCTTTCTCGTGGTGTTGAGCGGCATCAGCGTGGGGCTCGTGATCCTGGCGATTTATCAACTGATTGCCCGGGTACGGCAGCTTTTGTTGCAGGCGCGCCAGGCGAACCAGAAGAATCAGGAGGCGATCCTTCACCTTCTCGACGAGATGGGCGATTTGGCTGAAGGTGACTTGAGCGTTCAGGCTACGGTGACCAGCGACGTGACCGGAGCCATCGCAGATGCGGTGAATTACTCCGTCGAGCAGTTGCGCGAGCTCGTGCGGACCATCAACCAGACCGCCGAGCGGGTGGCCGCGGCGGTGACGGAAACCCAGGATGTCGTCACACGCCTGCTGGTAGCCAGCGAGCGGCAGACGGGTCAGATCGAGTCGACCAGTGCCGCGATTCAGAGCATGGTCCAGTCCATCGACCAGGTTTCGGACAATGCCCAGCGCTCGGCACGGGTGGCTCAGCATGCGGTGGATGTGGCCAGCAAAGGCAGTGCCGCCGTCCGGCGCACCATAGAGGGGATGCAGGTCATTCGCGAGCAGATTCAGGAAACGTCCAAGCGTATCAAGCGACTGGGGGAGAGCTCGCAGGAGATTGGTCACATCATAGCCCTCATCAACGACATCGCCGAGCAGACCAACATTCTTGCGCTCAATGCCGCCATCCAGGCTTCTGCGGCCGGAGAGGCCGGCCGCGGTTTCGGTGTGGTGGCCGATGAAGTGCAGCGCCTTGCAGAGCGGTCCGCGGCAGCAACGCGGCAGATCGAGGGTCTGGTGCGCATGATCCAGGCCGACACCCAGGAAGCGGTGGCGTCTATGGAGAAGAGCACGACAGGGGTGGTTTCGGGTTCACAGCGCGCCGAGGATGCCGGCAATGCGCTGGATGAAATCGAGCGGGTGTCGAGCCAGATTTCCGTGCTCGTGAACAGTATTTCGGAGGCGGCTCAGCAACAGGCGACTCGCGCCGGCGAAATGTCGGCCAGCATGCGCGCCATCCGTGAGGTCACCGTGCAGGCCGCAAAGGGTACGCGGGCAACGGGACATGCCATCGGCCGGCTGGCTCAATTGGCCACTGAGCTGCGCCGTTCGGTGTCAGGTTTCAAACTACCCACCTGAGGAACCTGTCCATGCAGCCGGCTGTGATTTCCTCGCCATCCAAATCGACCCATCATCGCACTGCCGAGCAGATCCAGACGCTGGATGCATTGTTGCCGGGCATCCACGAGCACGTCGATCGTCTGCGCGTGCTTGTCGATGAGCTGGCGGAGCGATCGATCACACCGGCGGATCTCGATACTCTGAGCCAGGATCTGCACCGGCTGTTCGATATCCTGACGTTTGCCGAGCTCACCGGACCGGTCTACGTCGTGAGGCAGGCCATCAACGCCCTGGATAGCTGCTCGCATCCGGAGCTCTACACGGCGTCGATGAGCGATGCAATCGCTGGGATGCTCACCATGCTGCCGGCCTACTTGTCGCTGCTGGCTGACGGCGAGCCGGAGTGCCCGGCTCTGCTGCTCATGTCGGTCAATGCGCTACGGCTGTCGATGAACCGGTCGCCGGTCTCGGCACCCGAGATCTTCGCGGCGACTATCGGGGCTGACCTGATCGAACGCTCGGGGCCAGAGCCCTGCGGGCAAAATCAGGGCGATCTGCAGGCATTTGCCAAGCGCTACCGAGTGGGGGCCATGCATGCCACCGTGGCCGTGCTGCGCGGCGGCGATACCCAAAAGCCACTGATGGCACTGACCCGGGTTGCGGAAAAACTGGAAGCGGCTGCAACGACGGTATCCATCACCCGCAGCTGGTGGGTTCTGCGTGCGCTGTTCATGGTCATGATGCAATCGACCTCGCTGCCGGGCGAGAGCCGACCGTTGCTGCTGCGCATCGAATCCCTGTTGCGCGGCTTGGCGGTGGCCGGTGAATCGCCCGAGGTCATCAATGCCCATCGGCTGGTCGCAGGGCAAGCGCTTTACCTGCTCGGACGGACGGCGTCGTTGCCAGAAGGGCTGCCGGGCGTGGTGATGCGGACCTACGATCTCCCCCGTCATGTCGTGTCGCCCCTTGAGCAGGAGCGCTTGCAACGGGCGTTGGGCGATGTCAGCAGCCAGGCCTTGGTCGGGGTTACCGCGACGATACGCGATGACCTGCAGATGGTGAAGGAGTCGCTCGACGTGATGTCGCGGATGACGCATCCGGCGGTCGATGAACTCAAACTGTTGCTCAATGCCGTCGAGAGGATCTGCAGCACACTCGTCATTCTGGATCGCGCGGATTGGTTGCAGCAGATGGAGGAGGTTGCGGGACGCATCGCCAAATGGGTGGCATCAGGCGTCGTACCGGAAGAGGACTGGGCGAATGTGGCCCATACGGTGCTCGGTGTGGAAGCGGCCCTGTCTGCATGGTCGCTTCCTGTCCAGAGCGTCGACACCGATGTTCTGCAGACGGCAGAGCGCGCGGTCCTGGGTCAAGTGCGGCTCGATCTGCAGCGCTTCATTGACCGGCTGGAAAGCGTTGCGGAAAGTCCGACGGAAACCGTGGGCGAACCGTTGCAGCTCATCGGCGATGTGCTGACGATGACCGGCCGGGCTGATCTGGGCGCGTGTTTCCGGCGCTTGGCCGTCGCTCTGCCGGCGTGGCGACCGGAGGTCTTGGGGCAGAAGGACGCGCTGGCCGCGGCACTCGAGGGTTTGCGGTTGTGTCTGGACGACGGAGTACCCACCGGCGGCGCCATGCAGGCGCGAGCAGATGGACTGGTCGCCCAATTCGAATCGTCCGTTGGCCTCGTCGCTGCGTCTGCGGCGACCATGAATCCGGCGGTTGCCGAATCGATATCGGTCTCGACGGAGGATTTGGACGTTCACGCAGTTTTTCGTGAGGAGGCGGCCGAAATCCTGGTCCAGCTCGACCCGATCCTGAAGCATTTGCAAGCGAATGGCGGCGATCGGTCGACACTATCTGAGGTGCGGCGGTTGTTTCATACCCTCAAGGGTTCGGGACGGCTGGCGGGGGCCCGTGCCGTGGGCGAACTGGCCTGGGCCTCCGAGCGCATCCTCAACGGTGCGCTCGAGCGGGGCGATGCGATCGACCATGACAGGGCGATGGCCATTATGGGTGCGGCCTCGCAGATCGCCTTGCATCTGGAGCAGCCAGATCAGATCTTGTCGCCGGACGGGCAACACTGTCTCGACCGTCTGACCGCTTTGGCTGCGGCAGATGTCGCCCCCGGCAAGTCGATTCCGGTCCGTCCAGAGAAGCTCACTGCCTTGCAGTCTGCAGTGTTTCCCGCCGATGCAACGACCGAGCCCGGACAAGAAGCCGGCATGTACGGCGAGGGGGATTCCAATGCGCGAATGAGTCCCGGTGCGGCGCTGCCAGAGCTCGAGACGGTCGGTCCGGTGCCGGCACCGCTCAGCGACTCGGAGGGGATCGATGAGGGTGATCCGAGTGCGAGCTTGTCGGAGTTGTTCGAACGCGAAACCAGGGATTACCTCGATCGACTGGAGCGCTATCTGGAAGGCGCGGAACCGGGTCAGGGACTGCCGATCGACGGGGATGTGTTGCGGATCTTTCACACGTTGAAGGGGACCGCGCACACCGTCGGACGCACGACGCTTGCGGGCTGGGCGGCCGAGCTCGACGCCTGGGTGAAGGCGGCGCAGCAGGTCAACCGGCCGCTTGACCCGGATCAGGTCGCTATCCTGCGCGCAGCAGCGACGGATTGCCGTCGGGCCGCGGTTGCGGATGGGGATGACTTGGGCACCGAGTGGCTGCCGCAGCTGATCGTCGATCGGGAGCGGATGCATCGTGAGTTGAGCACGGCTACCGCCGATCAGGTGGACCCCGGGTTACGGACGCTCTTTCTGGAGGAGGCCGTCGAACTCCTGGCTCATATCGACGCTCTTTTTGTAGAGGCCGCCTCGGCGCCGGGCCCGTTGCCGGTGGATGCTCTGATGGGCGATCTGCATACCTTCAAGGGCGGCGCGCGCATGGTGGGTGCCATGCTGCTGGGTGACCTTGCGCATGCCATCGAGACATATCTTGCGCGCCTGACTGCGCTTGAGTGTGCTCAGGGCGATGCCCGGACGGTGCTGCGCTACGCTCTCGACACTTTGCAGGGCCAGCTTGACCAGTGGGCCGAAGGGCTCCCCGTGGTGATTCCCGCTCCACTGCTGCGCACGCTCGAGGGAATGTCCGTGGACCCGGAGTCCGTCCGGGCAGCTCCGGAGTCGCCCCGTTGCATGTCCCCGGCGGCCGTGGCGATGCCGGATGCGCCGGTCGGGACGACTCGGTCGCCGACAGCTGAGCCAGATTCGTCAGAGCAATTGCCAACCGACCCTGCGGGATATGATGCGGATCGGATCGTGTCCACCGAGGCGGTTGACGAGGCTTCGCGCCTGCCTTTGCCCAATTGGTGGGATGCGCCGTTGCCAGGAATCGCCGAGGAGTCGGTGGCAGCGGCCGAAGCGATTCGTATTCCGGCGCCGACCATCGACGGCCTGCTGGGGCAGATCGGTGAATGGGTGGCAGCCCATGGTCGGGTCGAGCAGCCGGTGCGTGAACTGGCGAGCTATTTCCGCGAGATCGGGCGCACCATCGACAGGTTGCAACGGCAGTTGCGCGAACTGGAAATGGAAGCCGAGTCCCGCATCGTGTTCAAGGCAGAGCAGACGGCCGCTCAGGGCTCTGCCGAACACTTCGATCCCCTGGAGTTCGATCGCTACACCCGGCTGCAGCACTTGTCGCGCATGCTGGCCGAGAGCATGACGGACTTGCTGAGTCTACGGGAACTGGTGGGCGAGCTGCGTGAGGGCGCAGAGGCGGCGTTGCAGCATCAGCATCGCGTCGCAGCCGCCATCCAGCAGGATCTCCTGCGCACCCGCATGGTGGCGTTCGAGAGCCAGGCCGGTCGACTCCAGCGCGTCGTCCGTCAGACCGCCGAGGCCGTGGGCAAACAGGCTACGTTGCGGATCAGTGGCGGGGAGACCGAACTCGACCGCCAGGTGCTGGACCGCATGATCGCACCGCTCGAGCATCTGCTGCGCAATGCATTGGCCCACGGCATTGAACCCGCCGCAGAACGCGCGCGTCTCGGGAAGCCGACGTCGGGCCAGATCGTGTTGCAGGCGCGCCGCGAAGGTGGCCAGATTCTGCTCGAGATTGCCGATGACGGCAGGGGGCTGGACACAGCGGCAATTCTGGCGCGCGCGCGTCAGCGCGGCCTGGTGGACGCCGACGAACCATTGAGCGATACCGAGATCCATCATCTCATTCTCGCCCCCGGACTCAGCACCGCCGATCAGGTGAACCAGATTGCCGGCCGCGGTGTGGGCATGGACGTGGTCCATGCCCAGATCAAGGCCTGTGGCGGACGATTGGAAATTGCCTCAGAGCCTGGGCGGGGAACCCGTTTCAGGATCTGGCTCCCCTATACCATGGCAGTGAGCCACTGTCTGTTACTGAAGATGGCGGACGAGCGCTATGCCGTCCCGCTGGCGGGCGTCGACGGGGTCTTGCGCTTGGGGCATGACCAGTTGAGGCGCTGGCGCAGCGGCGATATCGATCATCTCCAACATCTGGATGGATCCTATCGACTGCTGAGTTTGGCCCGTCTGCTCGGGCTGCCCGACAGCCATCCCGAAGTGGATGCGCCCGAGCCGGCCGTGCTTCTCGTCAATAGCGGCGGCAGGCGTTGGGCGCTGGTCGCCGACGTCCTGATGGGCATGCTGGAACTGGTGGTGCGTCCTGTGGGGCCGCGGGTGGCGGCTGTGCCCGGCATCAGTGGCGCCGCTTTCCTGAGCGATGGCGGCGTGGCTCTGATGTTGGATCTCCCGTCCCTGATCGAAACGCGGCAGCGCATCCAGGCTCCCGGGGAGTCCGTCCAGCCGCCGGCTGCGCAGGGTGGTGCGCGCATCCTGCGGATTCTCGTGGTGGACGATTCGATCACGGTCCGTCGCGTCACGGCTCGGCTGCTCGAGCGGCAGGGCATGGCGGTGACGACGGCGCGCGACGGCGTCGATGCCTTGCAGAAACTGCAGGAGCAGCCGCCCGACCTGGTGCTGCTCGATGTGGAGATGCCGCGGATGGATGGCTTTGAGCTGCTGGCGAACATGCAATCGAGCGATGCGTTGCAGGCCATTCCGGTGGTGATGGTGACCTCACGCACGGGCGACAAGCACCGTGAGCGCGCGCTGACCCTCGGTGCTGCGGGTTATCTTGGCAAGCCCTACCAGGAAGCCGAACTGCTCCAGACCATTGCACGATTGACGCGCGTCACCGTCGCGGCAGAGCAACCGGAGTCGATGGCCCATGAGATCTGACGCGATTTACTGCCAGGTGCTGCCGCTCGACGAGCGTCGCCTACTGGTCGCCCATAAAGTAGTAGTCGAGATCCTGCCATTGCCGAATGTGGTGACTCCGGGCGTTCCCCCTCCAGCCACCGTTGCCTGGCGTACCGGTGAGTTGCCGCTACTGTGTTTCGAGTGCTTGTGCGGCGATCCCGCGCCTGATGTGAATCCACGCACGCGTGTGGCCATCCTCCAGCTGCCTGGCCCTGCGGGAGCGCCGGTCCATGCCGGATTGTTGATTCAGGGCTATCCGCAGATGGTTCCGGTGGAAGAGGATCAACTCGAAACCTTGCCCTTCACCGCCGCCGACCATGGCGCACCCGTGCTGTTTCGCGTGCGGTTTGCCCGCGGCGAAATGCTGATCCCGGATCTCGGCGCGCTCGCCAAAACACTGGACGCGTCGCTGGTGAACGCGAGCCTAGCCGAGATCACCCCAGCACGACTGCAGGATGCTGATGGCAGCGAGGGCGGCGGTTTCGGTCCGCAGGATGCGGGGGCCGAGCCGAATTGCGTGGAAGCCATGCTCCCGGGCGAGGATCCGCTCTCTGCTATCGAGCCCACCTTCGGGCCCGATGAGGAGCGCGACTGAGGCGGGCGCCGGATGCTCGTTGAGCCGCGTCTCGGCGGTCGGTTCCAGCATCAGTCGCAATTCGCTGGCCTGTGCTGCTACCGTGACGGCATCGGCGAAGACAAGGGGTGCAGCCAAGACCGGCAGGCGCGCACGGCCACACTGTGCGGCGGCATGGGCGAGGATGCCCTGCCAGTGCGCCTGACGTTTGACGGTGCGTTCCTCGGACAGATGGACACCGGTGCGGGCGCACAGCACGGGAACGATGCGGGCGACCCCAAGTTCAACCGCTTTCTGCATGACCCAGTCCATGCGTTCGCCGCGCGAGACACCTTGCAACAGGGTGATGGCCAGCGGGGATTCGCGCTGTGGCTCGCTGGGCGCTTCCGTCAGGCGCACCGCCCCATCCTGCCGCCCGAGGTGCGCGATAATGCCGCGACACTCGATCCCCTCGCCGTCGAACACGATGACCTCGGCACCAACCGCGAGACGCAGTACGCTGCGCAGGTAGTGTGTGGTGTCGGCAGGCAGTGCCACGACGGTGTCGCGCGACAGCGTGGCCGGAATCCAGATCCTGGGGATACGCACCTTCAGTCCGCCGTGGCGAGATCGATGCCCTCGCGTGCCACCTGCACCATGAGGTCGATTTCATCGGGCGTCGTGACATAGGGTGGCATGAAGTAGACGACATTGCCCAGGGGACGCAGCAGCACCCCACGCGCCAGGCCATGACGGTAGACGCGCAGCCCGCGCCGTTCCTGCCAGGGGTAGTGGCTTTGGCGATCACCACCCGGCGTCATCTCCACCGCCGCGATGAGCCCGGTCTGGCGAACTTCACCGACATGCGGATGCTCGGTGAGCGGGGCAAGGGCGCTGGCGAGATGGGCGGCGAGCGCCCGGTTGTCGTCCAGTACCGGGCGCTGCTCGAACAACTCCAGCGTCGCCAGTGCTGCCGCGCAGCCCAGGGCATTGCCGGTGTAGCTGTGTGAGTGCAGAAAGGCGCGCAGCGTGGTGTAGTCGTCGTAGAAACACCGGTAGACCGCTTCCGTCGTCAGCACAGCGGACAGCGGCAGGTAGCCGCCCGTCAGGCCTTTGCCCACGCACAGGAAATCCGGTGTGATCCCCGCCTGCTCGCACGCGAAGAAAGTGCCGGTGCGACCGAAGCCCACGGCGATTTCGTCGCAGATGAGATGCACCTGGTAGCGATCGCACAGCGCGCGCAGGCCGGTCAGGTAGGCGGGGTGATACATGCGCATGTGGCCGGCGCACTGCACCAGAGGCTCGACGATGATGGCGCTAATCTCCTCGTGCCGTGTCTCGAGCAGTTCGGCCATGGGGGTGAGCATGCGCCGGCTGTGATCCGCCCAGCTCTCGCCCTCGGCGCGCAGGAAGCAATCCGGCGAGGGTACCCGCAGGACCGGCATCAGCAGGGGGCCGTAGGTTTCCCGGTACAGTTCGACGCCGCCGACGGCGAGGGCGCCGAGGGTTTCGCCGTGATAGCCGCCTGTCAGGGCGACGAAGCGGGTTTTGCGCGGGTGCCCCTGATTGCGCCAGGCATGAAAACTCATCTTGAGGGCGATTTCGACCGCCGAGGAGCCGTTTTCGGCATAGAACACCCAGCCGAGCCCCTGCGGTGCGCGTGCAATGAGTCGCTCGGCCAGTGTCACTGCCGGCTCATGGGTGAAGCCCGCCGTGATGACATGCGCCAGCGCATCGAGTTGGTCGCGGATACGCGCGTCGATGTGCGGATGGCCATGGCCGAAGAGATTCACCCACCAGGAGCTGATGGCGTCGAGATAGCGCCGCCCCTCGTAGTCCTCCAGCCAGACCCCGCGCGCCCGGCGGATCGGGATCAGGGGCAGGGTCTCGTGGTCCTTCATCTGTGTGCAGGGATGCCAGAACACCTGCAGGTCGCGGGCACGCAGCGCGTCGTTGGCGTCGGTCATGAGGTCATTCCGGGGCTAGGGGCGGCGTGTCGTGGGTGCCGTCTGCAGGGTCTTGAGAAAAACCTTGGAGTTGCGCTTGTAGTTGTACAGGGCTTGACGCGCGACTGGCAGGTCTTCGATGCGGGCGGGGCGATAGCCGTGTTCGATGAACCAGTGAGCGGTCTGGGTGGTAAGCACGAATAGCCGGCGCAGACCGCGTGTCCAGGCGCGCTGTTCCAGATGCGTGAGCAGCTCGTGTCCCAGCCCGAGTTCGCGGTAATCGGGGTCGACCGCCACGCAGGCGATCTCGCCGGCATCCTCGTCGGCAAAGGCATACAGCGCAGCGCAGGCCAGGATGGTCTGGTCACGCTCCATGACGACGAAATTGCCGATTTCGAGCTCGAGTTGCTCGCGCGAGCGGTGTACGAGGATGCCCTGGGCTTCAAGCGGCGCAATCAGGGCCAAGAGACCGCCGATGTCTTCGACGGTGGCCTCGCGCACCACATCGTACTTGCCGGCGGTGATCAGGGTGCCGATACCGTCGCGGGTGAACAGTTCGAGCAGCAGCGCGCCTTCCCGGTGGCGTGGGATGAGATGTGTGCGCGGCACACCGCTGCGACTTGCCTGAATGCAGCCCATCCAGGCCGCCCGGCGCGCCGCTGGGAATCTGTCCTCACCAGCGAGGCGCTCGGCCTGTGCGGGGTCCATCTGGCCGGGGCAGTTCGAGTCGGTCTGCCCGTCTGCGCCTTCTTCCTCCAGAAAAATCAGCTTGTCGGCCCCGAGTGCGATCGCAGCCTCGGTGGCGAGGTCTTCGGTCTGCAGGAAAAAGGTCTCGCCCGTGGTCGAGTAACCGATCGGTGAGAGCAGCACGATGGCTTCGTCTTGCAGCATCTGGCGGATTGCGACAGTGTCCAGGCGGCGGATTTCGCCGCTGTGCTGATGGTCCACGCCGCCTCGCACGCCGACGGGCCGGGCAATGACGAAATTGCCTGATACCACACGTAGGCTGGCGCCGTCCATGGGGGTCTGCGGGAGCCCGCTGGAAAAGGCTGCTTCGATGTCCAGGCGCGTCGCGCCGATGGCGTTCTTCAGGGCGGGCAGTCCCGCTGTCGGCAGCACGGGAATGCCGTCATGGTGATCGAGTTTCAGCGCTGCCCACTCCAGTCGTTGGGCGAACTGGGGACCGATGCCATGCACCAGCACTAGACGGACACCGAGACTGGCTAGCAGGGTCAGATCCTGGACCAGGTCGGGGAAGCCCGGTGATGCGACCGCCTCGCCGCCCATGCAGACCACGAAGGTTTTGCCGCGATGGGCATTGATGTAGGGCGTGCTGTTGCGAAACCACTTGACGAAATGATCCATGGGTTCAAACCGCGGCGGGGGTCAGACAGAAGCGGACGATGAGGTCCTGCAGAATCCGGATCATGGGCGCGATGCGGTCCAACGCCAGGTATTCATTCGGTTGATGGGCCTGTTCGATGTCGCCGGGCCCGAGGATGACCGTGTCCATGCCCATGGCGCGATAGTAGGGGCCTTCGGTGCCGAAAGCCACCGATACCGGATCTTGCCCCGTCAATGCGGCGCAGGCCGTCACCAGCGGGCTCGTCAATGGGGTTTCGAGTGGCGGCAGACCGTCGAACAGCGGCTGGAACTCGAGCGTGAGGTCCAGATCGGCAAGGGCAGCGTCGATCCGGGTCCGCAACAGGTCGCGCAATGTCTCCGGCGTCATGCCTGGCAAGAGCCGCACATCGAAATGCAATTCGCACGCGCCGCAGATGCGATTGGGATTGTCCCCGCCGTGGATGTGGCCCAGGTTGAGGGTCGGGTAGGGAATGGTGAAGCCTGCGTGGTGATGGCGCTCCAGCCAGCGCTGGCGTTCTTCCATCAGTACCGTGATCACGCGATGCATGCCGTCCAGGGCGTTGCGACCGAGAGACGGGTCACTGGAATGGCCGGAATGGCCGATGATGCGGATGCGCTCCATCATCACGCCTTTGTGAAGATGCGCTGGACGCATCGCAGTCGGTTCACCGATGAGGGCATAGCGGCCTCGGAAGGCTTTGCTGCGGGACAGTTCACGGGCACCCGCCATGCTCGTCTCTTCGTCGCAAGTCGCCACGATAACGAGCGGCTGGTGGAAACGCGCGGGCAGTAATCCCGCCACGGCAGCGAGCGCCAGGGCAAAGAAACCCTTCATGTCGCTGGACCCCAGTCCGTAAAGTTTTCCTTCCCTTATCGAGCCCTCGAACGGATCGGATTGCCATCCCGAGAGATCGAACGGAACCGTATCGGTGTGTCCTGCCAGGACCAGCGCCCCGCTGCCGTCGCCGAGCGTGGCCACGAGGTTTGCCTTGCCCGGCTGATCGGGTAGCGGAAGGATTTCGGTCTTGAAGCCAAGCTGTTGACACCACTCGCAAATGCGTTCGATGACCGCCCGGTTTCCCATGTCCAGTTCCGGTTGGGCACTGCTGACCGAGGGGAGGGCGATGAGCTCTGAAATGAGTCGTGGAGCGGGTGGCAGAAGGGCGTTCATGAGCGCCATTGTGGCGTCCTGGGGGGGGCTTCGGCAAGCACGAAAACTTGAATTTAGGGCGCCGGATCGCGTACTGTCGGCGCCAGCTGCCGATTGGGCAGGCAGATTCGGTAAGGCATTGACCAGATTGCAACTGGCACGGGGCGGGCCTGACAAACCCTTGTATGGGGTGGGAAAACGCCAGCCTTCACTACGACGATGGATCCGACTCGCGACCTTGGGCGCACTGCTCGCTGCGAGCGGCTGTGAACAGCACGTGTCATCCGGCAAGCAGGATTTGGCAGCCATCCGTGCGCGCGGCGAGCTGGTGGTGGTCACCCGCACGGCGCCGACCACGTTCTATCTGGACGGTTACGGTCCTCAGGGGCCGGAGTTCGACATGGTCGAGGATTTTGCACGCCATCTGGGCGTGCGCACCCGCTATTTGGTCGCCAGCAGCGTGACCGAAGCACTGCACTGGCTGGATCAAGGTCAGGCCGATCTGGCCGCGGCCGGCATCACCCGTACCCCCTCCCGCGAGGCACGATTCCGCTTTGGGCCCGTTTACCGTCACATCGAGCAGCAGGTCGTGTGCCACCGCGACGGACCACGCCCGAGTGGTGTTGCCGATCTCGCCTCACTGCGGTTGCGAGTCGGGCGCGATACCAGTCACGAGGAACGCTTGCGGTCGCTGGCAGCCGAGGTGCCGGGGTTGCATTGGGACGCATCCAGTGACGAGAGCGCTGAGCAGCTTCTGGAGCGGGTCTGGCGCCGGGAGATCGATTGTACGGTTGTTGATTCGACCGAAGTCGCCGTGCAGCGGCGCTTCATGCCGGAACTCGACATCGCCTTCGATCTGTCCGGGCGGGAAGAGCTGTCCTGGGTGCTGCCGCAGCGTTCGGTTCATCTGGCCGAAGCGCTCGAGGTCTGGATGCAGAGCTACCGCGACCAAGGCTTGCTCGCGGCGCAGGAAGAACGCTATTTCGGCTACCTCGACGCCTTCGACTATCTTGACGTCACTACTTATCGCGGCCGGATCTTCACACGCCTGCCCCGCTACCGGACCCATTTCCGCAGAGCCGAGGCGCGCTATGATCTGCCATGGACGCTGCTTGCGGCCGTCGCCTACCAAGAGTCCCACTGGGATCCGGCGGCCGTCAGTCCGACCGGGGTGCGCGGTTTGATGATGCTGACCTCGAACACCGCCCGTTCCTTGGGAGTCGATCGCTTGGACCCGGCGCAGAGCATACAGGGGGCCGCGCGCTATCTGACCGAGTTGCGCGACAGCCTTCCGCAACAGATTCCGGAGCCCGACCGCACCTGGATGGCGCTCGCCGCCTATAACGTCGGCCTGGCTCACCTGCAGGATGCGCGCGCTCTGGCCGAACATCTGCATCTGGATGCGGACCGCTGGACCGGTGTCAAGCAGGCTTTTCCGCTGCTGTCGAAGCGTGCTTACGCGCGCCACAGCCGGTTCGGCTACAGTCAGGGGGACCGGCCCGTGCGCTACGTGGAGCGGGTGCGTAGCCTGCATGCCGTTCTGAGCCAGGCATATGCCGAGCAAGGCCCATACACTTTGGCAGGCTGGCCCGGTGATGACCGCCGTGTCGTCTATCAGTGAAGGTCGATGTTCGCCGTGGAAGGCTCATGGGGGCGGTGTACCGGCCGAGCCCATTTTGTGACCGGCGACCAGCCGGCACCACGATCTCTCTGCTCGTGATCCACGGTATCAGCCTGCCGGCCGGACAGTTCGGTGGGCCTTGGGTCGAGGAGCTGTTTCTCGGCCGACTGTGTTCGCGGCCGCCGCCCCAGCTGGCCGACCTTGCTGGCCTACGGGTTTCGGCCCACCTGTTCGTTCGTCGCGACGGTCAGTTGCTTCAATTCGTACCGTTTCATCGGCGCGCCTGGCATGCAGGTGTCTCAGTGTTTCAAGGCAGGCCTGGTTGTAACGACTACAGCATTGGAATCGAGCTGGAGGGAACCGACACCGTTCCCTACGCGGAGATCCAGTATGAGCGGCTGATCTCGGTGAGTCGCCATTTGATGCGGGCCTATCCTGCGATCCAAGTCGATCGTATCGTGGGTCATTGCGACATTGCGCCCGCCCGAAAGACTGATCCAGGCGCCGTTTTCGAGTGGGATCGCTTCCGGCGCGCGCTGGTCGTGTGAAAGATGGCGCGCTTGCGCGCGCTTCGAAGTGAAGGCAGCGCCAGCTCGCTAGACTCAGAACATACCGCCACCCATGCCGCCACCCATGCCGCC